>JAEYTP010000103.1 GCA_023433945.1 Bacillota bacterium
TTGATAAAAATTCATATAACGCTTCTCAATATAATACCAGCTTGGATAATATGTTTTCTTACCTTACAACAGGCGAAATATGTGATTTAGCCAGAGAATCAATCCCAGATGATAAAGATTTTCACCTCTTCATTGCTCAATGCTATGACAAGGCTAGATATTCTGCTTCTGTGCCTACAAAAGAGGAAATCACCGTAATTGAAGCGAGGATTAAGCCGTAACAAACAAGGGTGTAGTGCATTTTTCATGCTATTTTTAAACTCATATCCAACTACTTTGAAAGCAGCCTTATCCATTTTTGTCAGGTTAAAAGAGTGCTGCGAAACAATAAATTAATTCCATATATTGACATTATATCGAAGTATTGATAATATTTCATTATTGGCAAATCTTTTTCAATTCTATTTAATACTCTGAGGGATTTTTTTTATGTAATATAAATGCATTGGTTTCAGGTTACATTAACCAAAAGCAATGCTTTGGTTATTTTTCAATTTTCAAAACCAATGCAAGCCTTGTTTATTAGGTATTAGCTTACTAGATATAGCTAAAAAAGTTTATATCTAGGAACTGTACAACTTATTTTTAATAATGGTAGTTAAAACTTCTTACTAAAATAGAAAAGGATGACGATTATGAAAAATAAATTAATGAAATTATGTTCACTTTTTCTCATTTTTTGTACTCTTTTAGGTTTTACTTTTATTGATATATTTGCAGTGGATTCACGTAATGCAAATGAAGAAAGCACTATTACTGGTAGTGTGAACAATGTGAATAAAGGTAATGCTTATGACCAGAATGAGAATAGCACTAATGTTGGAGCAGTCCAGAATGATGAAGAAAGCACTACGACTGGCATGAGGATGCAGCCCTTGATGGACAAGTGCAAAGCCCTAACCACTACTGATATTTCAACCCAGGCTTCAAAGTTTACCGATATTTCAAAGCACTGGGCAAAGGTAGATATTGCAACATTGATTTGTTTGGAAATTGTAAGCGGTGTAGGAGGTAACAAGTTTGCACCAAATGACACATTGACAGTTGAGCAGCTTATAAAGTACATAATTAAGTCAATGGGATATAAGGTTGAAGAAACTATGGGTACATATTGGGCAAAGCCATATATACAACTTGCTCTTGATGAAGGGCTAATCACAGAGGGAGAATACAAGACGTACAACGTGCCAATCACTAGAGAGCAAATGGCAAAGCTTTTATACAACACAGCAATGAGAGTGGACAAAGACCCATACAATGCTGACCTATTTGCGTACTATACCAAAGCTATTAAGGACTATAATACAGTAGGCAATAGCTATAAGCAATCAGTACTTGCTTCATACACTATGGGGCTTCTTGCAGGGGATTCTTCAAGCAAGTTTAACCCAAAGAGTAACCTAACAAGGGCAGAGGGAGCAACAGTAATAGTAAGGCTTATAGACAAGACAAAAAGGAACAAAGTGCCAACTCCTTCTGAGGTAAGCATTGACTTTAAGAATCCAGAGTTGAATGAAGCTTTGTTTAATGATTCTGATAAAAAAATTGATAAAATAGAATCTGGAAAACAGCTTCACCTTAATATGAATGATGTACCAATGGAAGAACTCTTCTATGTTTACAAAGCTATGTCTGACAATAAAAGCTTAATTACTGGTGGCTATCCTATTGTTTTATATAATGAAAATAAGAATAATATGTGGACAGGTTGGTTTGCTATACAGGAATCAGCAAATAAATTCCTTTTTGATGATTATCAAGGAATAGTTATACCAAGTCAGATGTTCAGTGTGTGTACAGATAAGATTTTTAAGAAAGCCTCCGAGGAAGAAAATTTAGGAGATAATGAGCATGGCAATTTGTATCGTGTATCTTCTTATGATGCTGCAAGCTATGATAAGTATCTCAAAAACTATACCTATGAGATTATGAAGGTATGGTTTGGTAATGACTATACAAAGGCAAAGGCATTACATGACAAGTACCTCAAAATGACAATAAATTGTGACCCATATGATTTTGAAATAGTATACCTTAATGGGAGGCAAGTCATTTTTGCAGGTGGACAGGCTAGTGCCGGAAGTCCTGTATTTTCAATGGATATATGGGCAAAGGGTTATATAGCAAAAAATAACTTACTTAAGTGGTAACTGAAAAACCATATGAAAGGTGTGAAAGTAACTATGGCAAGAAGAGAAGGAAGATACCAAAGATTTTTAAGGGAAAGACGTAAAAAAATGATTAAAAACACAACTCATATAACAGTTATAGCATGGATACTAATAGTATCCATGCTTATTCCTACTTTAACAGCTTTTGCATCTCAGCAGACTACTGGACAGTATGAGACAGGGGTAAGTGGAGTAGCAAACTTTGCAAACGGGGATGGAGGAAAGTACTATGAAATAATAAAGGACCAGTTGCCGTTGGCTACAAATGGTCAACCTGCTCCCAAAAGCATAACAATAAATATATCAGGTAAATCAACTACCTTGTATCTAAACTACTGGCTATGGTCCAAGAAACAGCTTGTAGTGTATGGAGATTATACCAAGGTATCAAATAACAACTTTATGTGTGGTACTGCCCCTAGAAATGACAACGGAACACCTATTATAACTGAAAATTCAGGATTCTATAAGGTTAGTCTTAATTCTGTAGTGTGTCAAAGGCATGGTAGGACTTGCTCTCATAAGAATAGCGACAACACTATAAGAGGCGAGTGGGAGTACCATGGCTATGATGTAAGTGGAAATAAATTCTCCAATCAGCCCTACATTGGTCAGGGTGCTCAAGTAAATATGAAGCAGCTTGCACTAAAGGATTGGGTCAAAAATCCATGGGAAACAAAGTGGAAGATACTATACCCTGATAAGTATGCACCAATGAGTACATTTAATGATTATGCTATAAACCCCCCAGCAACAAGTAGTACAAAAGCCGAAAACACAAAAACTTGGATAGCAAAAAGCATGATTCCAATGTCAGAAAAAGCAAATAACCCTATGGTATACTCTGTAGATGGCACAGATCCCGAAGTATACAGATACCTCAATGTAATGCAAAATCCAACCACGCACAACTCCGGTTCGGGTAGAATGTATCATAAGAGTCTTAATGATGGAAAACTATATTATTATACCTTCAATATTCCAGTTATAGATATTAAGGCCATAGAAAGGACCGAAACTGATATACCTGTTATAACGTTGCCTAAAAATGTACCACTTGATAGCAAGTATGCAGACGAGGAACAAAATATTACTGTAAGTGTTAGAGCTACATACAAGGATGAAGAACATAGACATTCCGAACCCGAAAAGCAAGAATATTATACAAGAGAGGACTTGGTAAGTTGGAATATTTCAGCTAATATTAAGGAACTAGGCATTACCCTGTCAGAACCTAAATTACGCCATCTCAATACGAATAACAATTATATTGAAACTCAATTTACTTTTAAAGTTAAGAACTCTGCCCTTAATAAGCTGAGGGATTCAAAGGGTAATATTACTATTACTAGTGTTGCTAGTGCAAAGCCAACATTGTACCAAAATGTACCAGGGAAAGTCGCTTCAGCAAGTAAAACAGGTACAATTTTAGATAACACTGACAAAGGAAGTGTAACAGTATTTTATAAAGTAAAAAATGGTGAGCTATTAGCTAAAGAGCAGCATGACGATCTATCATTTGGTAAGTACACATATAAAGCAAGAACTTTTACTAATTGTACGTTGATAGGTGAGTCTGAGAAAACAATTACCTTAACAGAGCAAAATAGTACACAAGTAGTAACCTTTGAATATGAAAAACCGCCTATTAAAACCATTACTATTCCTACTCTAGAAATAAGAAATAATATAGGCGAGATTGCCTTTGATGGGATACCATTTACAGATGTAAGCGATAGTACAGATATGAGCAACGTTACAGACAGAAGTGTATATGTTAATGGTGTATGGGTAAATGATTCTGAGTTCTTTAGTGGTAAATATACCTTTAATGCTACCACTGACAAGAACGGCTACTTTGCTAAGATAGATGTTGTGTACAAAATTGATACCGATAATATACAGTCATCGGGATATACGCAAGAAGAGCTTTCAGTAATTAAATCGGGGATACCATCAACATATAAATCCTCGGAATATGTTTATGTATATCCCACAAAGCCAAACGCAAGCTTTAAATTAAGCTCTAATAGCTTTAAACAGAACAGAATTATTACTGCAACTGATACCTCAGTACAATCTAATATCGCCCTTGTAATGGACAGATACCCATTAAAGACTACTTCTGATGCGTACAGGTGGACTTTAGACGGTGCAATAGTGGGTGATGGAAGTACAGATATATCTAAGATATTAATGTATAAGGATGTAGGCTCTTACTCTATTACATTGCAAGTACAGAACGTATTAGGAAAATGGTCAGACCCCTATACAGTAGAATTTCAAGTATTAGAGGATTATAAGCCAAACATTGAAGTAAACCTTAACGAAAGTGTTATTACTAGAAATGATGCTATGACAGCGTTCCACTATGATATTAACAGTACTGATGGAGATAAGATACAATCTAGTACTATTGAGTTATGGCATGACTCAGATGGTGATGAAGTTGTAGATAAAAAGATAAAGGAATGGAATGGACTTGGAGATAATGGCATTTGCGAAATGTCAGATTTCCCATCCTATGTACCTACTAAGCTAGGGCTATATAAGTATATTATTACTGCAAAAGAGGAATTCGTAGGGGTAGAAGGGCAAGAAACTATAGCAAGCAAGATAACGGATGCAGACAAAAAGACAAATAGCTATGAAGTAGATTTTTGGGTAGAGAACTATGTTCCACTATCAGACCTTTATATTGATGCTCCAATTGTAAGACCAAATGTTGATATGCTTGTCATGTTAGATAAAAACCTAGCAGACAGCAAGAGAACAAGCATCATGGATTCTAGAGTAAATATGGAAAACACTCTGCTAAGGGAAAACATTATACCAAGTGTACGAACCTGGGATATGAAAACCTATATATATGAGCAGGGTGCTTCAACTACAGTTAATACAGGTACATCATTTCCACCGGATACAACAAGTTATTCAAGCAATGGATATTCGGGAACATTGAATCGGACAAGTTATTCTGATAATGGGGGATTAGTTGATTTTGGTACTTGGAAAAGCGAAGTAAAAACTCGACCTTACTATACATCATTTATTGGTTATGTAACTTGGACTTATACCTACAATGGTAGCAGTTGGAATAGAGATAGTACAGGAACTAATATAGAGGGTAGCTATCCCCAAACTGTAACAGATCCAGATGGATATACTGGAACAGCTTATTATTATTATGATGGAGCAGGTGCATCATATGGTGGCTCAGCTCCGTTAAACCCGAAGAAAGGAGACTCATATTCGGTAACAACACCACACTATGCACATGCCTCTGGAACACTATATAAAACAGAAACATATTGGGTTTCAAATATGCAATGGGTATCTAACTATTACGGCTACTATAGCGGAACAATATATAAATATGTAAGACAGCCATATACAGACCCATGGAGAAGTAGTAGCAGCAAATATATTTTATACGTCAGTGATGGCAATATAAACGAATTAGCAGACTTTAATGCAACAATAGCCAAAGCTGATGCAAAGATAATACTTGCAGGAACCCCAAGCATACAGGACCAATGCACAAGAGAATCATTATTTATAGATGTAACAGGAAAAACAACAGAACAGATATTGCAAGAAGCCTTAGCTTTTGTATCGAGGGAAACACCGGATATTGAAAATATCTATATTCTGCAAGGACAGTCATTTAACCTTAATGTTGGTGAAATGGATATAGACGGAGATAATATTATAGATAAAGAATTCCAATATGTACATGATTCAGCGTTCTTTGACAATCCAACAGGGATAGAACCAGGAACCCAACCAATATATAGTGAAACAACAGGTTGGACTACAGCAATTAAGAATTCATTTAATAATGTAGGCAAGTATTCCATTTATAGGCGTGTAAAAGACTTGCCTGATGACCCACTAGGAGATAAGTACGCCGCATATAGTGGTTCTACGAGAGTAGATGTAATAGTTCACAGAAAACCTATAGCATTAGCAACGTTGGATTGGGACTTTAATTCAGCTAGTAATAACTACAAAACAACCTGGGTAGACAAAAGCTATGACCTAGACCATCAATACAGTGATGCAAATAAGGGAATAACCGAAAGAAAGATTATGTGGCAAAAAGACGGTGGAGAATGGAATTATACCATACCTGATAATCTAAGCTCTGGAACATATAGGTTAAACTATTATGTTAAAGATATAGAAGGTGTATGGAGTGATCCTTGGGTATACAATTTTACACTAGCAGCATCACCACCAATGCAGTTTGAAGCAAAGTTAAGATCAGAAGATATCAAATTCAGAAACCCACCTAATCCGGTAACACTTCCAGCTAGTGAAAATCTCCAACCATATGACCTTTGGACAAGATATCCAACAAATCCTACATTAACAATGGCAATCTACGATAGTTCATCAAATCTTGCAAGTCCCATAAAAACAATCAACTACTCCACTGAAACTGCGATGAAAATAGATAATGATATAAATTGGTATCCTGCAAGCTACACAATTCCAGCTATTCTAAAAGACGGTAACTACATTTTCAAAATCTCTGCCACGGGCAGTTCAACCACCCAAACGGTGCCCCCGCAGACGACCACCCAAAGCAAAACAGTGCAATTCCCTGTAACAGTGCTTACCCCAATTAACCTAAAGGCAAATATTAACGGAAGTAGTGCAGATGCACTGATTACTACCGGACAGAAGGCATTATTCAATATTACTACATCAAAATATGTTAACATAACGCAAATACAGTTTGAGGGCAAAACTTATACATCGTCTGCCGGGCAAATTAAACAGCTATCACAAGGAAGTTTGTATACTGGAGAGGGAGGACAATCTGACTCTAAAACATGGGCATTAGAAGTGGACATTCCTGCAACAGTGTATACTAGTGATAAGAACGGAGTAGCATATTTTAAAGCACTTCTTCCATCAGGCAAGGAGGAGAATACAAGTGTAAATTATACAATAAAAACCATTATGGCAGATAATTTTAATATTACAAGCATTCTTGACATAGGCTGGAGAGACTTCTACTTCGATACATCCAAGAAGGTGGACATAAATGGCGACGGTATTTCAAGCGAATATATTAAAAGAGTGAACACAAGTATTGGCACATCTTCAATGCCAATAAATTATTATGGACTTATTGGATACTCCAAAAGGTTTGTTAAAGCAGGCTATAAAATAAAGGGCAGCATAAAAATTCTGGGTAACCCAGATAGTGCAAGCTTTAGAATAAACTATTTTTCAGGAGGGAAGAAATGCTCTGAAGTAGTACCATTACACCAGCAAGCACAAGTTCCATATAGTGCAGAGGGGACACAAACTCAGGGGGGCGGAACACATGCTTCTACAGATGAAAATGCTTCTACATATACCTTTGAATGGATAGTACCTTTGGATACAGATAGAAGGTCATTTGTAGCGTTTGATTTAGTAATGAAAAGAGGCGGAATTACTTATGGGAATGAAAGGTGGCTGGATAATTGGGACTATCGCAATACAGAAAAGAACGTACTATACATTGACGGCAGCGCACTTGATGATTTATCTTTTGTTCAGGAACAGTAAACTATTGTTGATAAAATCCTAAAGGCAGTAAACTAATATTGATAAAATCCCAAAGTATGCTAAAATAAAAAGCATTGAATGATTAACTAAATAAAGTGTTTAGGATATAAACTAGGTTAAGTATTAACTAAACAAAAAAACACTAAACAATTAGAACATTAAAAATCAGCATTAGCTTATGCCGGGGTGAAAAATGCATTTAAAGAAACTCGAAATTCAGGGATTTAAGTCCTTTGCGGATAAGATTTCATTAGACTTTAATGAGGGTATTACCGCTGTTGTTGGACCAAATGGTAGTGGCAAAAGTAACATTGCGGATGCCGTCAGATGGGTACTAGGAGAACAGAGCGCCAAAACCTTACGTGGTAGCAACATGCAGGATGTAATTTTTGCAGGTACTGAGCACAGAAAGCCTGTTGGCTTTGCGGAGGTTTCCCTTACTATAGACAATTCAGATAACTATTTGCCAGTATCCTATAATGAAGTTACTGTAACTAGAAGAGTTTACCGTTCTGGAGAAAGTGAATACATGATAAACAAGACGTCATGTCGTCTTAAGGACATACATGAGTTGTTTTTGGATACCGGTATTGGTAGAGACGGTTATTCTATTATAGGACAGGGTCGTGTTGACGAGATTCTCTCCACAAAGTCAGAGGACAGGCGTCATATATTTGAAGAGGCTTCAGGAATCATGAAGTACAAGGTCAGAAAGCAGGAAGCGGAAAAAAAGCTTGAGCAGACTGAGCAGAATTTAGTTAGAATAAATGACATTATAAATGAACTTGAAAGCCAGTTAGAACCATTAAAGCTTCAATCGGATGCTGCAAAAAAATATTTATCTTTAAGAGAAAGCCTTAAGGAGCTTGAGATAAACGTATACCTTGATAGCTTGGATAAATTCAGAGAAAAAATCAAGGAATATGAGGGTATGCATAAAGACATAAAGGAAAATATTGAGGCAGAAGAAAGAAAGCTGCGTAATATTACTTTGCAGAATCAGCAAAAAAACGAGATGCTAAAAGAGCTTGACGATAAGATTACAGCCTCAAGAGACAAGTTCTATGTTATAGAAGCTAATCTGGAAAAATACAATTCTGAGATTAATTTGAACAAAGAGAAAATATCAAGCTACGAGCAAAATGTTGTTCGTCTTGATGGTGAGCTAAAAGAGGTTAATGACAAGCTTTTAGAGCTCAACAAGGAAGAAAAAACCAGGTCAACAAAGATTGAATACCTAAACAAGCAGTATGCTGATTTCTCAAAGAAATTGGAGAGTTATCAAGCACAGTTAGATGCTGTTCTTTTAACCCTCAATGAGAGTGAGCGTCATATTGAAATGCTCAAAGCTGGCATAATGGACAAGCTGGACATTCAATCTGACAAGAAGACACAGATTAACAATGTAAAAAACCATATAGAAAATATTAAAAAGAGACAAAACTCTATTAGTAATGAAATCTATACCTTAAAGCTTGAAAAAGATAAGGATAATATGAAAAAAGAAGACCTGTCTGAGAGCATAAGAAGTACTACTGGTCTTATTAGGCTTGGAAATGAAAAGCTATCCCAGCTCAATAATGAAAAGGAAGACTTCCTTAATACTATTTCAGACTTGGAAAAGCAGAATACGGCTATTAAAACAGATATTCAGGTAAAAACCTCCCGCCACAGATTGCTTAACGACATGGAAAAATCCATGGAGGGTTATAGCAGAAGTGTTAAGGAGATAATGAATGTTTGCCGCCAATCACCTGATTTTGGCAGGGGAATACACGGTACTGTTGCACAGCTGTTAACGGTGGATAAGAGGTACGAGACTGCTATTGAAATGACTCTTGGGGGAGCATTACAAAATATTGTTGCCTCTTGCGAAGAAGATGCAAAAAAGGCTATCAATTATTTAAAGACAAATAGGCTGGGTAGAGCAACGTTTTTACCTATTACCTCAGTTAATGGAAAACGTCTTGATGATAATACCATTCAACGCTTGCAGTCAATGCAAGGTTTTTGTGGTATTGCTTCTGACCTGGTTGAATGCAATGAAAAGTATAAAGGCATAGTCTTAAACCTTCTTGGTAAGGTTGCAGTGGTAGAAAATCTTGATGCGGGTATTGCAATTGCCAGGAAATTTGGATATTCCTTTAGAATTGTTACACTAGAGGGTGACATTCTGAGTACTAGTGGTTCCATGTCAGGTGGTAGCAGTGATACAAGAAGCTCGGGAATATTAAGCAGAGGAAGAGAGATTACAGAACTTGAACAGACAATTGCACAGCTTAAAAAAGAAGATGCCCGACTTGCCTTGAAGATTAATGAGGTGAGAGGTCTCCTTACTGAAATAGACAAGGAAATTTCAGAAGAAAGCTCAAAGCTTAGAGATAATGAGTTGGTTAAAACAAGGGATGAAAATCACCTTGCCATGATAGAAGAGAATATTAAGAAGACCAATGCAAAGATTGAAATGCTTATTGATGAAAAAGAGCATGCAAAGAAACAGGAGCTAGATACAATTAACGAACTCAAAAAATATGAGGACGAGCTGGCTGCTATAGAAAAGGATGTTGCTGATACAAAGGCGATAATAGCAGAACATCAGGAAAAATTCAAATCCGACCAGTCGGTGAGAGATGAATTGCACGAATCCATTACAGACTTCAAGATTTCGGTAAATTCTATTGTCGAAAGCTTGCAGAGTGTAAATGAACATATGGAACGCATAAGTGGCGAGAAAGAATCACTACAAAGAAGCGTTACTAGAAAAGAGCACGAAAAGCAGAAGGCGAATAGTGAGATTATATCCCTCAATCAATCTATTGTTGGCATAGAAGCAGCAATAAAGAACCTTGAGACAGAAAAAACGGGCAAGACTTTAGAAATAGACAGGCTGCAGGAAGAGAAAAGGGTGCTTGAAGAAGAAGCCTCCGACTTTATTGAAAAACTCAATTCAGTCAATAAAACAATACTTTTGCTTCAGGAAGAGTATAATAGAATTGATGTAAAAAATACTAAGATCGAAGCAGAAATGAAGGTTATTCAAGATAGAATGTGGGATGAGTATGAACTTACCTACACAAATGCTGCTGAACTTAAAAAAGACATTGGCAGTATACCTCAAGCCCAGAAGAATATCACTGATTATAGAAATCAGATAAAACAGCTTGGTCCTGTTAATGTCTCTGCTATTGAGGACTATATAAAGACTAGAGAAAGATATGAGTTCATGTCCGTTCAAAAGGATGACATGGAGCAGGCTAAGGAGAAGCTTCGCAAGGTTGTTTATGAAATGGTACAAACCATGAAAAAGCAATTTATTGAGCAATTCAGACTTATTAACGATAATTTCGGTATAGTATATCGTGAATTATTTGGAGGCGGCCGTGCCGAACTCATATTGGTAGACAAAGAAAACGTACTTGAGAGCGGCATAGAGATTGAGGTGCAGCCGCCCGGCAAGAAGCTCCAGAACATGATGCTGTTATCAGGTGGAGAGAGAGCGTTTACAGCTATTGCACTGCTTTTTGCAATATTGCGCCTGAAGCCGACGCCGTTCTGCCTGCTAGACGAAATTGAGGCGGCATTAGATGACGCCAATGTATACAGATTTGGAGAATATCTCAAGAGATTCTCCAAAAAGACTCAGTTTATTATGGTAACCCATAGAAAGGGGACTATGGAGGCTTCTGATACAATGTATGGTGTTACAATGCAGGAGCACGGAGTTTCAAAGGTAGTGTCCATGAAAATGGGAGAAATGGCTAGCTAAGACGACGAAGCAAGAAATTATTGCATAGCTTTTTATCATTTTATGTAAAGAGGGAGTTTTATTAGGCTGGAATGATTAGAAGCAGGGTGCTAGTGTTTATGTGTGAAGTGTTAATCGTATTGCTGGCAAAATGACACGACGTCATTTTGAGTGCATGTTCAACAGGACGTTGAATCATGCACGACAGCAAATACGAAAGCACAAACACTAGAAACACTCAGCCCTGCTTCGGATGATAGCTTAATAAAACTCCATCATACAAATAAAGTAGTAAAAGCTATTTAGAATTTTTATAACATACGGAGGAAACCCATGGGATTTTTTGACAGACTTAAGGATGGCTTACAGAAAACGAGAAAGAGCATTACAGAAAAGATAGATCAGGTTTTGGTTTCATTTGGCAAGGTAGACGATGACCTTTTTGATGAGCTTGAAGAGATTCTTATAACCTCTGATCTCGGAATAGAGACAACCATGAAGGTTATTGAAGATCTCAAGAGAAAGGTTAAAGAGGGAAGGGTTATTGATCCTTTGCAGGTAAAGGGCCTTTTGAAGGAAGAGCTATCCGAGATACTTTCAAAGGGTGGCAATGAAATGACATTAAACACTTCACCTGCCGTAATTATTGTTATTGGTGTAAACGGTGTTGGAAAGACTACCTCAATAGGAAAGATTGCAAACCTATACAAACAGCAGGGCAAAAAGGTTTTGCTTGCAGCGGGGGATACCTTTAGAGCTGCTGCGATAGATCAGCTTGAGATATGGGCAGATCGTGTAGGTGTAGACATAATAGCACAAAAAGAAGGCTCCGACCCAGCCGCTGTTGTATTTGATGCCGTTCAGGCAGCAAAGTCTAGGAAGGTTGATTTGCTTATAATTGACACTGCCGGAAGACTTCATACCAAAAAGAACCTTATGGAAGAATTAAAGAAGGTATCACGAGTATTAGAAAGAGAACTTCCAGGTGCCGACAAAGAGACTTTATTGGTGCTAGATGCTACTACTGGCCAAAATGCTGTTACTCAGGCTAAGACCTTTAGTGAGACCTCTGATATCACTGGTATTGTACTCACAAAGTTAGACGGTACTGCAAAGGGCGGTATTGTCGTAGCAATAAAATCTGAATTGGACATCCCGGTTAAGCTGATTGGTGTTGGGGAGCAGCTTGATGATTTGCAGAGGTTTGACGCGCAAGAGTTTGTAGATGCATTGTTTAATTAATATTAAAAAAATGAACACCTTGGTAAAACTTTATATATAATTTAAGGCAGCACATTAACCAAATAGCCAAAGCTAGAATTAACCCGCTTATAGCATTAGCTTGGCTAAAAAAGAAGGGATGGCGAGAATGGTATACGATTACTACAAAGAAGAAGAGAAAAAGAATAGCAAGAAGAAGTTTAGCGTTAAACTAATTAGCCTTATCGTTGTAGCTGTAGCAATTGTATTGGGTTTGGTAGCAAGCTCAATATATATGGAAATTATTCAGCTCAGAGAACTGAATAAGGCAGCAGACTACTCAACTGTTTTTACAACAAATTTGAAGTATAAGGTAATCTTTTTTGCAATATGCTTTGTAATAATTACTGCTTTTGTTTTTTTATCAAACAAGCTGATTATCAGAAACATGAAGAAATATTTTGTTGCAAATTCCATTGAACCAAGAAAACTTTTAAATCTACCTATAGCTTTGGGCATTGGTTTTATAGGTGCAGTTCTTACTAAGGATTTCTTCTACAATAAGTTTTTGCTATTTATGAATTCTGTTGAATTTGGTAAGGTTGATCCGCAGTTTGGTCAAGATATAGGCTACTATATGTTCCAAAGACCATTTTTAATGTCTTTATTTGATTTCATATCAAATCTGTGGTTATTCGTTGTAATTTATACAGTGGGTTATTATGTACTTTCATTAATGGCAGCACTACAGACAACAGTATCATGGGAACAGCTCAAAAATAAGGTAATACTAAGGCATAACCTTATTAATATAGCTATTTTCTTCATATTAAAGACAGTTTCATTTAAATTTCAAAGAGAAGGTCTTTTATATACAAGCTTTACACGTCTTGATATAAATGGAGCTGGTTTTGTAGATACAAATATTTGGATCAAATATTACACCTATGCGCCTATTATAGTTTTGGCAATTGTTGTTTTAGCCTTTATATTCATGTGGAAGGGTAAGCTTAAAAATGCCGCACTGAGCATAGCAGTCTTTCCAGTTGTTTTAATAGTACTTACATTGGTTTCAACCGTTGTTCAAGAACTCATTGTTAGTCCAAATGAATTTGAGTATGAACAAAACTATATTAAAAATAATATGGTTCAAACGAGGGCCTCGTTCGGGCTTGATAAGATTCACACTTATGATTTTGATACACTTGAGGACTTAACACCTGAGATTATTAATAGAAATCGAAATACTATTGATAATATAAGAGTTGTAGATTACAATCCAACCTTAGATAGCAATAAACAGTTACAAAGCAATACCAATTTCTATACCTTTGCTACTGGAGATATACTCAATTATACTATTAATGGTAAGGAAATTCCGGTATTTATTTCTGCAAGAGAAGTTAATACGGATAATCTTCAAAACCAAAACTTTGTTAACAAGACCTTCAAGTATACTCATGGGTATGGAGTAGTAGTTAATCCTATCAACAAGCTTACAACCCAAGGACAAGTGGAATTCTTACTTAGCGGCTTAAAGATGGATACAGTTGATAAGGAGACCTTAAAAATATCCGAGCCTAGAATTTATTATGGAGAGCTAACAAATAATTACGTTATTGTTAACCCCGAGGGCTCTGGTAAGATGAAGGAAATTGACTATGATGGTAATGTTGAAACAAGCTTTAAGGATGAAGGAAATAATAAAATAGCCTTAAATCTACTTAATAGATTGCTGTTTGCTGGAAAATATGTAGATACAAATCTTTTGGTATCCAGCAATATTTCATCTGATTCAAAAATACTTCCTAATAGAAATGTAGTAGAAAGAGCTCAGATGGGAGTTCCATTTTTGAAGGTGGATAATGACCCTGCATTGGTTATTACAGATAATGGTAAACTGGTATGGGTACTTGATGCTTATACAATGTCTGCTAACTATCCTACAGCTCAGACACTTTATACCCAAAGTAGCGATACACAGTTAAGATCCCTAAATGGCATAAACTACATCAGAAACTCAGTAAAGATTACTGTTGATGCTTATAATGGTGATGTTAAGTACTATATAATTGACAAGGAAGACCCAATTATTAAGGTATATCAGAAGATATATCCAAATGTGTTTACCGAAGAATCACTGCCAGAGGACATTTTGAGCCATATACGTTATCCTGAATTACTATTTAAGGTGCAGACTGAAATGCTCAAGAAGTATCACATTGATCCTTCTACTCATCAGGAGAATATATCTACCTTTTATACTAATCAGGATGCATGGAACATTGCAAACTATCCAGATAAAACTAGTGCTACTGGGTTCAGGGAGATTGATGCATACTATAATATGATAAAGCTACCAGAAGATTTAGGGGAGAAGGAAGAACTAATTCTTATGAGACCTTTTACTCCATCTGGTGAAAAGCACAACATGGTATCTTGGCTAGCTGTTAGAAATTCAAGTGATAAATATGGAGAGATGATACTGTTTAACTTCCCGAAGGATACAAATATTCTTGGTCCTGACCAGGTTGAGGTAAATATTAATCAGATAAGTGAGATATCGGAGAGTATGACTCTTTGGGGGCAAGGCGGCTCTGATGTTTTCAAGGGAAGTCTATTGGTTATACCTATAGAACAAAGCATACTTTATGTTGAGCCTATTTATATTCAATCAGAGAGTAAATCTTCAATACCTCAGATTAGAAAGGTTGTTGTAGGATACCAACAGGGAGCAGATTTGAAGCACGGAATAGGCAATAATCTGGATGAGGCGTTAGATAACCTGTTTGAAGGGCAGTTAAAGCCTTCTGAAAACAACAAACCACCTGTAGTAAATGAAAAACCTGATAATCAAGATCAAGGTTCAACGTCTACTACGCCAAGTGCTTTTGATGCAGCAGCACTTGATGAACTCCAAAAGAAGCTAGATGAACTAATGAAGCAGTCACAGGAGATTAATGATCTGCTAAACAAGTTGAAGGGTAAATAATAAAAGTTAAATACTAATATTTAAAACGGTGATATCCTATCTTTACTTTGGATTTCACCGTTTTGTTTTTTGTAATAAACATACAATAATAATTATAAAACTTTATAAAAATTGTGAATTAATGTAAGAAATATATATTGTAAAAATAAATAAAAAGTATTAGAATTAATTCTTGTTATCCTATATTTGTATATAAATTAATGCACAAAAGAAGGAACATATATTTCCGTTTTTATTTAGAGGCAGGGTGTGTACATATGTTTAAGAGAATTAGAAGGGTCTTGGTAGGAAGACCATTAAAAAATGAAGCGCTTAACGAGCAAAGACTTGGCGTAACTTGGGGACTTCCCATTTTGTCCAGTGATGCTATTTCATCAGTAGCATATGCAGGGCAAGATGTGCTTGTTATTTTGCTTCCTTTAATAGGCGTATTAGCCTATAAGCAATTGACATATGTATCATTTGCCATAATTGCTTTATTGTTTATATTAATGTTTTCATACAGGCAGACAATTGATAGCTATCCCAATGGTGGTGGAGCCTACATTGTTGCAAAGGAAAATTTGGGAATAGGTGCAGGTGTCGTAGCAGGAGCTGCACTATCAGTAGACTACGTGCTTACCGTTGCTGTTAGTATTTCTTCTGGTATTCAACAGTTTACTACGGCATTTAATTCGTTTAGACCGTATGCTATTCCTTTGGCATGTCTCATGATATTTTTATTAATGCTGGGTAATCTTAGAGGTCTGCGAGAGTCCTCAAGGATTTTTGGGATACCTCCTTATTTATTTATTTTAGGCATAATTTCAATGATAGTATATGGTATAGTCAAGGTTAAGGTTATGGATTATACACCTATAGAGCCTACCATTCAATCAGTGGGTGAGCCCATTACTATTATACTTATGCTAAAGGCTTTCTCCGGAGGATGTACTGCACTTACAGGTGTTGAAGCTGTTAGTAATGCAGTTCCAAATTTCAAGAGCCCATCAACCAAATACGCAAAGCTAGTTCTATTACTACTCTCACTTATTATACTTGCCCTGTTCGGTGGAAGCTCTGTATTGGCAAATCTGTATCATGTAGATCCTAGAGGCGGAAATGCAATGCTGGTCATGATTGCTGAGCAGGTATTTGGCCGTGGCTTCATGTATTATTATATAATGGCAACTACTTTTATCATACTTGTAATGGCTGCTAACACTGCATATGCTGGTTTTCCAATGCTTATTTCCATTATGGCAAAGGAGGGCTACGCTCCAAGACAGCTTAGTATGAGGGGGGATAGACTTAGCTATGACAATGGTATAATCATGCTTTCAATCTTTTCAATACTTTTGATAATTGGTTTTAATGCTGATGTTACAAAGCTTTTGGGACTATATGCAATTGGTGTGTTTATTTCATTTACCTTATCCCAATCAGGTATGTTTATGAAATGGTTCAAACACAAAGGAAAGAATTGGCACTACAAAGCTGCAGTTAACGGATTTGGTGCAGTAGTAACCTCCATAGTGGTAGTTATTATTGCCTTCACCAAGTTTAAAGAAGGTGCCTGGATGGTTGTCATATTAATACCTGTATTAATGCTTTTGATGTTCAAGGTCAAAAAACATTATACAGCTGTTAATTATCAACTCAAGATGCAGCCTGAGGAGATAGCTAATTTTGATATAAATCAAAGTGTCTACCGCAACAGAGTAATTGTACCTATAGAAAGCATAAATAGATCAAGTATACGTGCGTTGCGCTATGCCAAGACTATTTCAAACAATATAAGTGCTTTTACTGTAGTAATTGATGAGGCAGATGCTGCTAGAATAAAAGAAAAATTTGAATTGTTAAACACAGGTATACCATTGATTGTCAAATACTCCCCATTCCGTAGGGTGGTAGATCCTCTTCTACAGTTTATTGAATCGGCGGAATATGATTATCAAACTGGTGATATGATAACAGTTATTTTGCCACAATTTGCTGTTAAAAAGTGGTGGCATAGAGCACTACATAATAATACACGATATTATGTAGAGAAGGAGCTATTGAAGCATAAGCATATTGTTGTATCAGTTATGCCGTTGCAGTTAAAGGACGATGATTATGTATTAAACAATGCAAAATATAAGGCCAAAAAGCATTAATTTATTTGGTACTGAAACATAGAATAAATATATAACAATTATTATAAAAGGGGTATAAAATACTATGAAATTCTACATAGGCGTAGAAATTGGAGTTAGAAATATAGCTATTGGAATTATAGACAAAAATCAGAAGCTTGTCAGAAAGGTTTCCATGCCTACAGATAAGAATAAACCCTTTGAGGGTTTTATAAAAGATATATATGAGCTTATAGAAAAAGCAATTGATGAAGAAGGTTTGGAGCTTAAGCAAATTAAGTCAATTGGCGTTGGTTGTCCAGGAATTACCGATAATGAGAAGGGCATAGTACTTAGAAATTATTCCTTGAATTTTGAGAATGCAAATATTCGTCATGAGCTCCAAAAATACATAAATGTTCCTGTATATGTCGAGAATGATGCAAACTGCGTTGCTATTTCAGAATATCTACTTGGTGCTGCATATGGTACTAGCAGCTCGCTAACTATAAAGATAGGAAATGGCATTGGTGGCGGGCTAATTATTGACGGTAGTATATATAATGGCTTTAATTTTGGGGGCACTGAGTTTGGACACATGGTAATCAATCAAAATGGAAGACAATGTACATGTGGACGAAAGGGTTGTTGGGAGATGTATGCTTCTGCATCAGCACTTATTGAAGAAACAAAGAAAGTAACAGCAGAGAATCCCGATTCCATTATTATGTCACTTGTAAATAACGATATTAATCAGATAAATGAGACAACAGCTTATGAGGCGGCAAAACAGGGCGATATATATGGCAAAAAGGTATTTGATGATTTTATTGAAGTACTTGCAGAGGGTATAGCAAATATCGTCAATATACTTATGCCGTCAGTTGTTATTATTGCTGGTCCAATAAACAAGCTTGGTGAAAGTTTATCAAAACCCCTGATTTCACTGCTTAGTCAGAAAATTTACTGCAAGGGCTTGAAGCTACCTGAGTTCAAAATGGCAGAAACAGGTGGGGGAGCAATTATTCTTGGTGCTGCTATGCTGGGCAATTTTAAGGATGACAAGATTGAGATGTTATGATGACTTAAAATAAATTGATAATGTTCAATATTAGGATGTTATGATGACGTAAATTGAAATGATAATGTTCAATATTAGGATGTTATGATGACTCAAATTGAAATGATATTATTCAATATTAGGATGTTATGATGACATAAACTGAAATATTATATTGGCTAATATTGGGATGTTATAATGAGAATAAAATGTCATTACAAGTAAAAAAACTAATGAATTAAGAAATATGTACGGGGCTGACACTATATATAGTGTTGCCCCTTTTTAATAACTACTTTTGTTTAAACGACTGAAAAAATTTTTTTAAAAAATATTAAAGGCTAAAAGTAGATAAATATAAGAGTTTTAAAGAGCTCAAGCGTAAATCTAGTACTATAATCCTATATTGACACTATATATAGTTAGTGATAGTATAAATACACAACATATAGGTAAGAAATTGGTCGCTATTTGTTGAAATTTAATAAACTAGCCTTGCTAAATGCCCTGTGCCTTTTTTTATTTCAGGGCATTATGAACGTAAAAAGCAAGAAAAAATCAGAAAGGTGGCAGTGCACATATGATAACCAAAATCACTAAGCGTGATGGAAGAGAAGCTCCTTTTAACATCGAAAAGATAGCAAATGCAATTTTCAAGGCAGCAAGTGCAACTGGAGGTAAAGACTATCAGACAGCAATGATGTTAGCAGAGAAGGTTGTTGAATACATAGAAACTACACTTAATAAGAGAGTACCTGGTGTAGAAGAAATTCAGGATGCTGTCGAAAAGGTTTTAATAGAAACTGGTCATGCACGAACTGCCAAAGAGTTTATTCTGTACAGATCTGAGCGTACAAAGGTTCGTGAAATGAATACGCGCTTAATGAAGGTTTATGAAGAACTGACCTTTAAGGATGCAAAGGATAACGATCTAAAAAGAGAAAATGCAAATATTGATGGCGATACCGCTATGGGCACTATGCTCAAATATGGCTCAGAAGGTGCTAAACAATTCTATGAGATGTATGTTTTGAAGCCAGAGCATGCCAAGGCTCATAATGATGCGGATATTCATATTCACGATATGGATTTTCTTACTCTTACTACAACTTGTTGTCAAATCGATATAATTGAGCTTTTTAAGAATGGCTTTAGCACAGGGCATGGATACTTAAGAGAACCAAATGATATAAACAGTTATTCTGCGCTGGCTTGTATTGCTATTCAATCAAACCAAAATGACCAGCACGGTGGCCAGAGTATACCTAATTTCGATTATGGTATGGCACTCGGTGTTGAAAAGACATTTATAAGAGTATACAAGCAAAACCTTAGGAAGGCACTTGAGTTGCTTTCTGATGGAGTTGACTATATAGAAGTAATTGAAAAGGCGATTGACGAAGTATACAGAGAATGTGAACTACGTCCTGCTTTGGGTAGAATGGAGTTATACCTTGAAACAGAGTTTAAGTACCTCATAAAGGACATAAAAGATGAAAATATGGTAAAGAAAGCTCAGTCTTTTGCTGCAAACAAGGCAGTAGATGAGACAGACAGGATTACCTATCAGGCTATGGAGGCATTTGTGCACAATCTCAATACTATGCACAGTAGAGCAGGAGCCCAAATCCCTTTTAGCTCAATTAATTATGGTACCGACACCTCACCCGAAGGCAGATTAGTTACAAAGAACTTATTGCTGGCAACTGAGGCTGGCTTGGGAAATGGTGAGACACCTATTTTCCCGATACACATATTCAAGGTGAAGGAAGGCATAAATTATAATAGCGAAGACCCAAATTATGATTTGTTTAAGCTTGCTTGCAGGGTTAGCGCCAAGAGATTGTTCCCGAACTTCTCATTTATGGATGCGCCATACAACCTCAAATATTATAAGCCGGGGCATCCAGAAACAGAGATTGCATATATGGGTTGTAGAACAAGAGTTATAGGTAACTCATATGATCCATCAAAGGAAGTAATATATGGTAGAGGTAATTTGAGCTTTACAACTGTTAATCTTCCTAGGATAGCTTTGAGGAGCAACAAAAATATAAATATTTTCTTCGAAGAATTAGATAAAAAGATTGACCTTGTTATCGACCAGTTATATGAGCGCTTTAAGATTCAGGCTGCAAAGAAGGTTAAGAATTTCCCATTCTTGATGGGTCAAGGTGTATGGATTGATTCAAAGAAACTCGGTTGGAATGATGAGATAGGAGAAGTACTCAAACACGGTACTTTAACAATGGGTTTTATTGGCCTAGCTGAATGTCTTAAGGCATTGACAGGTAATCATCATGGTGAATCAGAAAGTGCCCAGAATCTTGGACTTGAAATAATAGGATATATGAGAAAGCGTATGGATATGGCAAGCAAGAAGTATGGCTTAAACTATACGCTCATAGCAACTCCGGCTGAAGGTACTTCTGGTAGGTTTGTGAAATATGACAAGAAGATTTACGGTGAAGTTGAAGGGGTAACAGACAGAGAGTATTATACAAATAGCTTCCATGTTCCTGTTTATCACAAGATCAACGCTATTGATAAGATAAGACTTGAGGCTCCATATCATGAGCTGACAAATGCAGGTCATATTACTTATGTCGAGCTGGATGGAGATCCTTCACAGAATCTTGAGGCGTTTGAGAAGGTAATAAGAGCTATGAAGGAGTCTGGAATAGGATACGGATCAATTAACCATCCTGTTGATAGAGACCCTGTATGTGGCTTTACAGGATTAATTGGGGATACTTGTCCGAAGTGCGGTCGTGAAGAAGACGACAGACACTTTGAAAGAATTCGTAGAATCACCGGCTACCTTGTTGGCACATTGGAAAGATTCAATGATGCTAAAAAGGCAGAGGTAAGAGATAGGGTAAAGCACTTGTAATATTTATTACATTACAAAAGAAGGTGAAGTCCATGAACTATAAGCTAAGAATAGCGGGTATTGTGGAGGAATCTATAACAGATGGCCCTGGAATAAGAATGGTTGTTTTTGCTCAAGGGTGCAAGCATAAGTGCAAGGGGTGCCATAATCCGCAAACTCATTCATTTGATGGGGGAACACTCATTGAAATAGATGACCTTATTAGAGAAATCAAGAAAAATCCTCTTCTTGATGGAGTAACATTAAGTGGGGGAGATCCTTTTGAACAGGCAGAAGTCTTTTCAGAGTTTGCAGCAAGGGTTAGGGCTTTGGGGCTTAATGTTGTAACCTACACAGGTTACACCTATGAGAATCTTTTATCCATCAGCAAAGAAAGACCGGGATTTGCAAGCTTATTGAAAAATACTGATATTCTGGTGGATGGACCATTTATTTCAGAAAGAAAGAACCTGCTTCTTAAGTTCAGAGGCTCTGAGAATCAAAGAATCATTGATGTAAAGCAGTCATTGACAGGTCAGCAGATTGAGCTGGCATATGTATAAAAATAGTATTAAGGGAGTGTAATTTGCTCAGTTTACAGTCTAGCAAGAGTTTGTATTAGAAATAATATAAACGTGTGATTAACAAATAAGGGGCTTTGAAATAGCTTATAAACAGCTGTTTTGAGGCTCCTTTTTTTACAGCCTGTACATCTTATAACTTAAAAACAGCACCTTAATTGTATGGTTTCTTTATTTTGTGACAATAATTGTAACGAATAAAATTATGTATTTGAGGTAAAGAAACCATGTATAATATTTATAATTTCAACGAACGTAAAAAACGTTTTTATATGAGCAGGTGGGTTACAGTATTGGCTACTCTGCTTCTTTCAATATTCATAGAGGGTTTATGTTTTTTAGTACAGCCAGTTAATGTGACCCATGTATTGGAGCAACTAACGAGCCATCCTGCAATTTTTTTGTTGAATCTTCTGCCTGTATTGGTATTGAATATTTTATTTTTTATGATATGCGCAAATACTTTTTTTTCTGCGGCTAGCATTTCAGTAATATGCTTTACGGCAAGCTTAATTAATAGATTCAAGATTATATACTATGATGATCCATTTATTCCATTGGATATTTTCAACGGCTCATCAGCAGTTACCAGTAAAGCAGCAGTGAATACCATTCGCTACGATTTTGTAATGTTAGTAGTATGTATAATTGTTGTAGCACTGCTAATAGCTACTGGAATATTTATTAAATCATATAAATTTAATCCTCTTACAAAGGTATCAATTACTGTTCTTACAGTTTGCTTTGCATTGATTGCAAACACATTAGTCTATAGTTCTACAAGTTTGTATGAAAAGCTACCTGTTCAGTCATCAAAATATACTTCAGGTGTATTTAATGATTTAGGCTTTATATATAGTTTTCTATATAACTTCAATACAAGCCATATTGAGCAGCCCGATAATTATAACAAAAAGTATGCTCAGGAACTTATTAAGTCTCATTCGGAAGAGAAGGTTAAGATACCAAATGTCAAATCCAATGTAATTTTTATTGTGAGTGAAGCATTCTCAGATTTAAGTACTTATAAGCCATTTGTTATAACAGAAGAAAATGATCCGTTAAAGAATTTCAAGAGAATATCGCTTACGCGCAATAGTATCTCGGGGCATATTGTTGTACCTGGAAATTCGGGCGAAACAGCAAATGCAGAGTATGATATCCTTACAGGTATGCAAACCTCCTACCTTAACAGTAAAGGTACATCATCATTTAACATGATAAGAAAAAATATCAGCTCTATTCCAAGGTTTTTCACCGAAAACGGATATGCTGACCAGCTAATCTATCCAGGTGAAGGTTGGCTGTATAATAGAAGCAATGTTTATAATTTCCTTGGTTTATCAAATCAAGTGCTGATAAATAACTTTAATAAATCGGAAAATCTCAAGGGAGACAATATTTCTGACTACTCACTTGCAAAAATGATTGTACAAAAATACAAGGATAACTACAAGACAAAGGATGTGAAGCCTTGGTTTTGTTACGCTGTAACTACTCAAAACACTGCACCCTATACAGCTGATAAATATAACTATAAGCCAGTAGATATTGAAGTCTTTAGGAAAGAAATATCAGACGAAAGCAAGTACAAGCTGAACACATATTTTGAGGGGGTAAGGGATAGCGATAATATGCTCAATCTTTTAGTAAACTATTTTATGAATAGCGATACCCCAACAATAATAGTGTTTGTAGGTAATCATCTTCCTTTTACCGGTGATGATGTCGATATATATAAGGAATTAGGTATTAACTTCGATGAACGGGGAAGTATGGAGCAGATATATAACAGCTGTAGATTGCCATTTTTAATATGGGCAAATGAAACTGCGTATAACAAGACCAATTTTGATGCTGCAAAAAAGAAGCTGGATCTTCCAAAAGACAACACCATAAATGCCAATTACTTAGGCCCCGTATTGCTTGAACTGCTCGGATTCAAAGGCCAGGATTCATACTATGATTTTTTAAATGATGTGAGAAGAGATTTGCCTGTAATAGACCGATACTATGCAAAAACTGAGGAGGGCTTTACAAAGGTATTAAATGATAACCAAATGCAGAAGTATAACGCTCTTAAAAACTGGCAGTATTACAAAATTAATAATGAGGTCATTGAAAAACGTTGAATTAAACGCTTTTTTCTAATATAATCTGTATGGAGGTAATACAAATGAAAAAAACTACCAAAATAGTTTTAGCGATAGATATTCTTGTTTCGATATTAGCATTTTTCCTTATTATATACGGTACTCAAAAGTATGGACCAGGTGTTTCAGCTGATACCGTGGCGTATCTGAATGCAGCAGATAGCCTTGCAAATGGAGAAGGCTTACGATACTTTGCATATACCTCTCCATTTATTCAGTGGCCACCACTTTACCCAGCCATTTTAGCTATTCCAAGTTTAATAGGTATTAGTTTGCTTTCTTTTTCAAAGTATTTAAACGCCATTTTTCTTGGACTAACAATTTTTGTATCTGTTAGAATGCTTAGAAAAATAATTAAAAACAAGATAGTTCCATATATATTTTTAGGAATGTGCCTTATAGCTTTTCCATTGATTAAAATGTCACTCTATGCATGGTCTGAACCAATGTATTTATTCTTTTGTGCAGTTGTTTTTTACATACTATTTACAACTGAGCTCAATGATGGATGGCTTCGTCCAGTAATAGCGATGGCAATTGTTTCAGCACTTGCATGCCTTACAAGGTATGTCGGTGTTACATTGGTTGCAGCAGTATGTTTATATCTGCTTTTTAGTATAAAAGGGTGGGGGAATAAGTTTAAATCAGTTTTTATATATGGAAGCATTTCAGTTATTCCGACCCTTATTTTTATCCTCAGAAATTATATACAATCTCAGACGTTGGTTGGTATGCGACCACCAGCTGAGGCTACACTTTGGACAAATATAGTCAGAACAGGGAAAACGGTACTAAATTGGTTTTTTCCAAGAGTAGAAAGTGTCTTTAGCAGTAGATTATTGCTTTTGCTATTTTTAATAATATTTGCAGTTGCATTTTTGTGCCTATTTATTAAAGCCATAAAGCTAGAGCCTGGTAGAAAGTACCTGCTCACCTTTATGACGGCATATGCCGCTATATACCTGATTTATATGATAATATCCGCAACAAACGTTGCTTTTGATCCACTTGGTGATAGATATTTAATTCCAGCACTTATTCCTCTGATGATGGTTTTTGCAGTTTTGTTGGAAACTATTGTAGTTATGCCAAAGAGTAATACCTTTGATAAGGCTATAGCAGTCACATGTATTGTTTTATCAGTCTTTGTTATTTCCTTTTATGCTACATCAGGAATTAGACAGACTTTTGCAGGTCTCAAAGATGCAGCGGCTCATGGATTAAGTGGGTATAACTCAGATACATGGCTAAAGGAGGGTGTTATTTTTGAAAGAGATTTGATTGAGGATGCAGACATGATATACTCAAATAACCCAAATGCTATCAACTTTATTTGGGACATGAAGTCTCATTATACTCCAAAGCAAGATGGAATACAGCTTTACAGCTATGGAAACTTTTTATCAGAAAGTAAGGATTACGACAAACAATATTTGATTTGGTTTGGTAACGAGCAATCAAATTCTATATATACAAAGCAGATGCTTGTGAATGCATTTGATTTTACCGAAATAAAAAGGACAGCACAATATGTCATTTACCAAATGAATCAAAAATAAGAGTTATTTTAGGATGAATTAAAAATTAGTTATTTTGGTATGAATAAATAAATCTGTTATTTTAGGATGAATCAAAAATCTGTTATTTTAGGATGAATCAAAAATCAGTTATTTTTGGGATAAATCAAAAAGCAGATAATTAAGAATGATTTAAAAATCAGTTGTTTGGGGGAGTGCTTTAAATGAAGCTATTAAAGGATTTTATTATAGAAATGAGACCAAAGCAATGGGTTAAGAATGCCTTCTTATTTCCTGCTTTAATCTTTTCAAAAAGCTTTACCGATATTAGTATGATAATACTTGTGCTCATCGGGTTTGCTTTGTTTTGCCTTGCATCCAGTTCGGTATACATAGTCAATGACATTATCGATAGAAAAAAGGATGCACTTCACCCGAGAAAGTCCAAAAGACCAATTGCTGCAGGCAGGATAAAGGTATACCAGGCATGTATCTTTGCAGTACTAATTATAGCTGTAGCAGTAGGCGGGGCATACATGCTATCATTTGGATTTATGCTTACCATGCTTGCTTACATGATAACCTCTACTGCTTATTCTTTATGGTTAAAGCATCAACCTATTATAGACATAATGACAATAGCAGCAGGGTTTGTACTAAGAACACTTGCAGGTGCTATGGTAATAGGTGTTGAAGCATCACCATGGTTACTGCTCTGTACGTCTGTATTGTGCTTGTTCTTGGCAGCAAATAAGAGAAGAGCAGAGCTTTCAATAATGAAAGGGGACGCTGGTAGCTATAAAGCAACACTTGCGGTTTATACAGAGGAGTTTTTGGATAAAATCATCACCATTTGTATTTCATTATGTATCGTTCTATATGCTTTGTATTGCTATTTTACGCACTTACCCATAATGATAACTACGGTTTTTGTAATTTATGTTTTACTTAGGTATCAATTAGTTGCAAATTCTGATAAAACCTATGACAATGTGGAATTAATACTATTCAAAGACAAGCCTTTGCTAATAGGAATATTTCTTTGGGGCATTAGCTGCTTGATTATAGTGTTGAGATTTTATTAATTATAAGGTTTATAGTACTTAGAGATTATGGATACCTAGAAAGTGATACAGAATATTTGTTGTTTTTATTATTTATAGACCTAAATTATTATGATAGAAATTTATAATAGAAATTAATTACTGGAGGTCAATATGACAGCAAGAGCCAGAAACAGTTTGAGCAGCAAAGCCAACAGCAGAAGCACCACCAATAGGCTTCCAATAATGATTACCTTTGTTGTAATTATACTAGCTTACATATTTTGTTTTGCTGGTTTTATTACAGAGGGAGTTTACGATATCACCACGTCAACTAATAATGACAGATTTTTCTCGATGGATGATTCTTATTACGTTAATAAGATTTATTCCACTAAGCTTGATGATACAGGAAGAATAGTAAAACACCCATTACTAATTGCAGGTGCTCATTATGCAACACAAGCAGAACACCTTATTCTAGGCGATATAAGCATTCAGAATCATTATATTATTATCGTTATATTCCAGATATTAATAAGTTTTTTAGGGATATATTATCTCTATAAGATTCTTGATAAAAAATATCATCTTTCTAATTTAGCCATATCGATTCTGCTTTTAATATACGCTCTTTCCTGCTCAAATTTACTATATACCTTTATTGTGGAGAGCTATATACTAAGTGGTACCATATTAATACTGAGCTACTGGTGTCTATTGGAGAAAAAGTTTAAAAGCTTATTTGTACTTGGTATTCTGGCGGGTGGTGTCACTATAACCAATTTCGCCATTTGGGCGCTTATGGTTTTATTCCTCAATGATAACCTCAGAACAAAGCTAAAGGTTATAATCTCTTCTGGAGTGGGTTTACTGATCACAATTGCAGTTCTGCCTATACGTGGCGTGTTTTTTACTAATGTGTTCAAGGTTTTTATAAGCAGCCCACAAAACTATGCTGATAAATTCGATTTACTGACAGCGGGGAAGATGGGGTACTATTCTCTATTTGGATCAACCTACATGTTTATAGACACTGTTAACAAATCTCCTTTCGGGGAATATGCGGGCAAGGCCATTTCCTTTGTAGCTTCTGCTCCTACCTGGATATTCGCTGCTATGTGTGTTTGGTTTGCTGGGCTTATCGCAGCCATAATTATTGGCTGCTACAACAAGGATAAGCTGCTGCTCATCCCAATGGCTGTATTGCTGTTTAGCTTTGTACTTCATGTTCTAATTCAATATGGCCTCAAAGAGTCCTTTTTATACTCGTTGCACCACTCATTTGCACAGATTTTGATTGTGGGATATCTGTTTAAGGGCTTTTCGGGAAAATTGGGGAGAAGGATACTTTATGGATTGGGTTTTGCATATTTGGCAGTAATGGTTTACGCAAACGTGCTAGGTGGAGTGACGCTTATTGAGTATGTAAGCAGGCTATGATGGTATGATAACAAGCTAGTTGGAATAATGCTTGATAAGTATGCAAGCAAGGTTGTGATGGTGTGTGAAAATATACTAGGTGGAATAACGCTTGATAAGTATGCAAGCAAGGTTGTGATGGTATGTAAAATATACTAGGTGGAAGTACGTTTGGTGAGTATACAAGCAGGTTATAATGGTCTATAGAATAATTCAAATAGATATAAAATTCATATAGTCAAATAGACATAATCAAATAGGTATAAGTCATATAGATAAAATTCATAAATAAATCATTTTATAGCAAATAAGAAACTTAAGAATGGTAATATACAAAAGGGCTGCAATAGTGTTTAGCTATTGCGGCCCTTTTGAAAATACTTAAAGTTTGATTATTTTATCTCCTTAAACCTAGCACCCTGCTTAAAGCATATAGCTGCACCAGCAGCAGTTGCATATTCTGCATTTTCAGGAGTCTGAAAACGTACATTATAGAGATTATTTAATTGTTCAAATATATATTTGGACTGAGGGACATTGGTTAAATTACCTGTCAGTACAACATCCCTTATATTATCAATTCTTGTGTTTGATACCGCAACCATACCGATAGTCTGGAATACCAGATTGATAATACCCATAGCGATATCTGCTTTGGTTGCAAGGTCGCTAATTTTCCCAAAATTTGAGGCTGTTGTTTCACTTGGAAGCGTTTCCATAACTTCCTTTGAAATATCACCTATTGTCAAATCAACATGGCTCAAATCACCACCGTTTGCTGTTTCAATAAGTTCATCAAAATGCCTCACATTTAGCATTCTATTGGATAGACCTAGAAGTGTTCCACCACCAACACCAGTACCACAAAGGTGAACAGCCGAGATACCTTCAGCCTTTACAAAAGCTGTACCTGTACCCATGCTTACAATAATGGCCTTATCAAGATTGCTTAAGTAGAGTCCACCCATGCCTATAGCAAGGAACTCATCAACCTTCCCAGTAGGTATTCCATAAAGCCTCTCATTAATAAAAGATGAGCCCACACCAGTTATCATTATTCTTTCAATATCCTGAAGCTGTAAGGAATTAACGCTTAGAAACTTACCAAAAGCACCATATACTGATGCGGTTGGGTCATTTGCTCTTACGAGAAATGGACTAAACATCTTGTTTCCATCAAAGCCAACTATTTTGGTTGTACTGCCTCCAATATCTATTCCGATAATCTTTGCCAAAAAATCATCTCCTTATTATGTGAAAAAATTCATTACAAAATTATGTGAAAAAATTCATTAATAACTGTACTAATAAATATAATCCATCGTTTTACCTAAAACATTAAATGTTGATGTAGCTGTTTAAACAACTAAAAGCGTAAAAAGAAGGGGCAATAAGCCCCTTCAATTATACACAAAATTTATGTTCCTGAAAATAGCTTAATAATTGCTATGGTTACTCCTGTTATACCTTCACCTCCAAGAAGACCCGAAGATGCAATAGTACCAGTATCTGAGGACTTTGGACGAACTTTGTCTACAACAAGTCGTATTATTCCGCCTATAAAAACAGCAGCAGAAATAATAAATGGTAGGTATATTCCCAAGCCAAGTGTCGCGGCAGGGACACCCAAAAGGAAAAGTACCGCTCCAATCACAGCACCAATGGTCAATACTATAGGATCACCCAATCCATTTACCATTGAAGTTACTGCAAATGCCTGCCCAGCTGTAAGTCCGGTTTCGCCACCAACACCACCGTACTGCTTTATGAGAGCAAATAATGCAGCTGTTGCAACAACCGCTCCAACAATGCCACCAAATACCTGTGATATTAACTGAGCCTTTGGATTTGTTCCTAACATAGCTCCAGCCTTATAGTCATTGAATAAGTCTCCTGAATACCCGCAGGCAATGGCTACACAAGCTGCAATTATGAATGCATCCAGTGTATTAACATTGACAAAGAGCCTTATGCCCAACAACACGATTATTCCAAATACCTCCATAGGATTGACACCCGTTTGACCTGTAAGTGTTGCTGCCATTATGGATGTGATGTATACCCCTGCTATCAACAATATTGATGGGATGATGGATAGCCCGCTTGCTACTGTAAATACAAATGTAAGTAAAGTAAATAATAACGCGAGTAGTTTTGCTTTTGAAGATTTACCGTCATTGATTGTTTTATTACCTGAGAATTGACTGTTCTTTTTATCTCTATTTTGAATAGTGTTCTTTATCCACTTGTAAACCATAGAAATAAGAACTCCAAATCCGGTTCCAATCATTATTCCAATACCAAGTGTACTTGCAAAAGAAGTTGCGGCAGCGCTGTCTGCAAATAAGCCGAGTTTTGGACCTAGTGGGATAATTAAAACATATGAGATTATAGCACCTAGGAACCATACTCCTGTGTATAGTGTACCTATAATATAGCCAATACCTATAGCCATTGGAGAATTCCAAATACCAAAATTGCCATTAGCAAAGAGTACTGCAGGAATATTTCCAACATAATCCTTGAAGTATGTGTAGATGGCTGAGAGCCCTAGAGAAATATATAACACTATGGATTTCTTTCCACCCTCATCACCGGTCTTAATAGCTTCTGCTGCAGCCATTCCTATTGGATAGGGGAGCTGTTGCTTTTCAATAAATCTGTTTCGGAGCAGCCATGATGCAACCGACCCTATAATTGAGCCTGCAACTGCAATAGCAAGAACCTTTAAAAAGTTTTCGGTAGTGATTGACTCCATAGTCCACGTACCTGTGATCCATAGTCCAGGCAATGTAAAAGCAAGACCACCGGCAACCATTGCACCTGCAGACATTGCAGTTTGAGTAATATTTACTTCGTTTAAGGTGGTTTTTCCTATCAGCTTTAATACTGACATTGATAGTAGTGCAACTAAAATAGTAGGCCACGGTAGAGCGCTCATTTTTAGAGCGATGTACATTGAGCTTGCTGTGATCACTACTGAACCAAGGCTGCCTATGACAATACTTCTGATTGACAATTGGTCAATGCCTAATAGTGATCGTTCTTGTGAATTGATTTTCGACATACAATTAACCTCCGTTCTCATTCCCTTGTTGGGATATAAGTCGTATTGTGATAAAAAATATAGAAGCAAAATGTCTGGCTTCAAAAGAATACCAGCTGTTAAAATAATAACACATACATATAAAGGATGCAACTTGATACATAAATTACCGATAATAACCACTATATGAATTTAACGACAAATAAATCGATAAAACTTCTTTTATCGATATCCTAATAGGAGTATAATACTAATAATCTTGGAAATTTAACCATATATTAAAAGGGGTAGAAATAAATGAGTAATACTAAATGGCTGTGGAGTTATTTGAAGAAGTATAAGTATACCATGATTATAGGATTAATTCTTGTTCTCGTTGCATCAGCTGTAAACATGGTTAACCCATATGTTTCGGGTATAATTGTTGACAAGGTAATCAAGCAGGGGCACAAGGAATTGCTTTTAACTTTTGCAGGTATTATGATTGGTACAACAGTTTTTAAGTCTATAATCAGGTACATATTCCAGATGAGTTTTGAAGTTGCTTCTCAGGGCACTATGAAAGCTATACGTGAGGAGATGTATGAAAAACTTCAATCCCAGGATTTTAAGTTTTTTGATACTACCAGAACTGGAGATATAATGGCAAAAATGACGGGTGATATAGAAATGGTGCGCCATTTTGTTGCCTGGGATATTTATAATGTTGTTGAGGGTATAACAATATTTACATTTGCCACATGCCTTCTATTTACAATCAACTGGCAGTTTACATTGATACTTCTGTGTGTGACTCCTTTTTTAGCTATTGTCGCAATAAAGCTGGCAAATAGTGTAAGGCCGACTTTTTCCAGGATTAGAGGACAATTCTCAAAACTAAACTCTGTAGTCCAGGAAAATATTAGTGGAAACAGGGTTATTAAGGCATTTGTTACTGAGGACATAGAAATAGAGAAGTTTAAAAAAGAGAATGATGAATATATGAACCAAAACCTTGAGTCTGCTAATGTATGGGCAAAATACCTTCCAATAATTGACGTTCTTGCTTCTTTGCTTTCTCTTATTATAATACTTGTCGGTGGCATTATGGTTATAAATGGTCAGCTTACTATCGGTGAGTTGGTCACATTTAATACTATCATTTGGGCACTTGGCAATCCTATGAGGTCATGCGGATGGCTTATTAATGATATACAGAGGTTTCATGCTTCAGCAGATAAAATTAAGGAATACTTATTCAGTAGCTCAAGGGTGAAAAATAAACCTAATGCAATTAAAAAGGATATAAAAGGCCAGGTAGAGTTTAAAAATGTTAGTTTTACATATGGAGAAGGCAAGGTTTTAGAGAATATCAGCTTCAAAGCATATGCGGGGCAGACAATAGCTATAGTAGGTGCAACAGGCTCTGGAAAGTCCACACTTATAAGCCTAATTCCAAGGTTTTATAATTGTACGAAAGGAGAAGTTCTACTTGATGGTATCAATGTAAATGATATTGACCTAACAAGCCTTAGAAGTCAAGTTGCTGTAGCGATGCAGGATGTATTTTTATTCTCTGATACCATTGAAGGTAATATTGCATATGGCGTACCCAATGCTGATATGGCAAGCATTCAGCAAGCTGCTGAAGTAGCAGATGCTCACAAATTCATATGCGCAATGCCCGACGGATATAACACAATAGTTGGTGAAAGAGGAGTTGGGCTCTCAGGTGGTCAAAAGCAGAGGATAGCTTTAGCAAGAGCAGTATTGAAAAACCCTTCAATACTGATACTTGATGATACCACTTCGAGTGTTGATATGGAGACTGAGTTCAAGATACATAAAATGCTTAAAACATTCTTTGCTAATAAAACAACTTTTTTAATTGCCCACAGAATTTCTACTGTAAAGAATGCTGACTTAATTCTGGTTATTGATGATGGCAAACTTGTGGAGAGTGGTACTCATGATGAGCTTCTCAAAAATAATGGCTGTTATAGAAAGGTATATGACTGCCAGTATGGAGATTTTGATTTTACAAGTGATAACAATTGTTCAAATGAGAACAATTCTACAAGTGAGCTTGATTTTACAAATGAGGGGGTACATGTAAATGGCTAGAAATAAATACGATGTTGACGAGGAACTGGTCAGCAAATTTAAAGGCTCAGATTTTATAAGGCTCCTCAGATATGTGAAACCACATAAATTAAAGATGACAGTTACTGTTTTAGTAATGCTGGCTGCAAGTGTACTGGGCTTAATTGGTCCTCTCCTTATAAAGGATGCTATAGACAATAAAATACCCAATAATGATATAAGGGGGATAGTACTGCTCTCTGTTATTTTTCTGGTAACAATAGTTATTGGAGCGATTTTTAGTAAGATTAGAATCAAGCTTATGTCTCAGGTTGGTCATGGCATAATTAAAACCCTTAGAGAAGATATATTCTTTCATCTTCAGAAGCTTCCGTTTGTGTACTATGATAGCAGGCCGCACGGAAAGATACTTGTACGCGTAATGAACTATGTTAATTCCCTTAGCGATTTATTGTCAAATGGTCTTATAAACCTCATTACAGACGTTTTTACACTAGCCTGCATAGTGGTATTTATGCTATTCATAGATGTAAAGCTTACGTTAATAAGTTTGATTGGTTTGCCTATTTTAGTTGTATGTATACTAGTAATAAAAAAGATTCAGAGGAAGCGTACGCAGATACTCAGTATGAAACAATCAAATCTAAATGCATACATACATGAAAGTATATGTGGAATTAAGGTAACGCAGTCCTTTTCACGCCAGGAAAAGAATAAGGAGATATTTGATGACCAGAATGTGCAATACAGATATGCATGGATGAAATTTGTAAAGGCTAATTTTATTTTATGGCCAATAGTGGATACTATTTCAACAAGTGGGGTAGTGCTAATATATTTTGCCGGTATATTTTGGTTTTCCGATATAACTGTAGGAGCACTTGTAGCATTTATGGGGTTTGTATGGAGATTTTGGCAACCAATAAATACCATCGGAAATTTTTACAATCAGATAATAAATGCAATGGCCTATTTGGAGAGAATTTTTGAGACAATGGATGAAAAGATTGAAATAGCCGATATTGAAGGTGCTCAAGATATGCCTGATATCAAGGGTGATGTTGAATTCGACAATGTTACCTTTAGCTATGAGGACGGAAATGTAATATTGGATAATGTATCTTACAAGGTTAATAGAGGCTCTTCAATAGCCTTAGTTGGTCCAACAGGTGCCGGTAAGACAACTATAATCAATTTGCTGAGTAGATTCTATGACGTACAGTCAGGAAAAGTACTAATAGATGGAATAGATATAAAGACTGTAACTCTTAAATCATTGAGAAAGCAGATGGGTGTCATGCTTCAGGATACATTTTTGTTTTCAGGTACAATAATGGACAATATTAAGTATGCTCGACCTGAGGCCACTGACGAAGAGGCTATTGAGGCAGCAAAGACGGTGTGTGCTCATGATTTTATCATAAAGCTAGATATGGGTTATGATACAGAGATTAATGAACGAGGTACAAGACTATCAAACGGCCAGAGGCAGCTAATATCTTTTGCAAGGGCATTGTTGGCGAACCCCAGAATTCTGATATTGGACGAAGCTACATCCAGTATTGATACCGAAACCGAAAGACTATTACAAAAGGGGCTTTTGCAATTACTAAAAGGAAGGACCTCATTCATTATTGCTCATAGGCTCTCTACCATAATGAACTCTGATTGCATTATGTATATAGATAAGGGCCAAATTGCTGAGAGTGGTACGCATAAGGAGCTTATTGATAAAAGAGGTGCTTACTATGAGCTTTTTATGTCTCAGTACAATGTAATGGATACATCTAATTGCAATATTTAACAGTTTACGAAATACAGTGAAATGCTAATGCATACATCTAATTGCAATATTTAATAGTTTTTGAAATACAGTGAAATGCTAATGCATACATCTAATTGCAATATTTAATTTGTTATTGTGGTATAATATGCTATAAATATATTTTAAATTAGGTGTATGCAATGGATTATGATGCTTTACTAAATGCTACAACCAAGATAGGATTTTCCCTTTTGGAAAATGGAGCAGATATATACCGAGTGGAGGAATCCATAAAGAGGATTTTTACAGCTTACGGTGTAAAAGAAGGGGATGTATTTGCCGTTCCATCCTGTTTGATAGTTACTATATGTACACAAGAGGAATACCCAATAACAAAAATTAAAAGGGTCTATTCCAAACGGAATGATCTGAGAAAGATTGAGCTGCTTAATAATCTATGTAGAGAGATTTGTGCTACCACTCCAGACGTATCATATATATATGATGAGCTTAATTCTATCAACAACTCTAAATCATTTGGCCTATTTCAACAGACACTAGGATTTTCATTGGTTGCGTTTGCATTCACGCTATTTTATGGGGGTAATATATTTGATGCATTATGCGCCATACTTGCAGGTGCTGCTGTTAAAATAGTGTATTATAATATGGAACGTTTCCAGGCAAATACATTTTTTATAATTATCATTTCATCAGCTACAGCCTCACTTGTTGCAGTTTTTACTGTGAAATTGGGCTTAGGAAACAATATAGACAAAATTACAATAGGTACATTGATGAATCTTGTACCCGGTATAGTTTTGACCAGCTTTATGCGGGATGTGATAGCAGGAGACCTTTTTGCAGGACTGACTAAGTTCACTGAGGCAATACTTATTGCTACAGCAATAGCCATTGGTTCTGGTATAGTGCTGACTATTTTTGCGTCCGCTAATTTGCTCTAGGATATTATAGTTTTTTTGTTTCCTCAAAGTATAGAGTGTCATAAGGAATTAAAATAATGATACAAGTTATAACTATAAAGGCTATAATTGACGGCAAGGAGAAATTTGAAGCGAATAACCACCTTCCTATAACCATGCCGCCAATCCAAATCACAACATTTAAATAATAATTCTTTTTAATTCTAAGCGTGCTATTACACTTTGGACACTGCATTGTAGTATTGTTAGTAAAAAATAAATATTTACGACTATAAATAATCCTCCTACATACCGGACATCTAGGCATGTTTTCACCTCTATTCACATTATTTACTAAATTCTAACATATTTAATAAATAATGTGAATCAGATATGGTGTGTGTATTTTACAAATATGAATTTTTTAATTTACTGAATGGTACTATTATTATATAGTATGTATATACTAGGGAGAAACTACTATGACAGTTTTAATGCAATGCTTTTTATCGTTTTTGGGATGTCTGGGTTTTTGTATAGTTGTTAATATAAGAGGGAAGCTCTTGTTTCTAGCGCCTTTGTGTGGAGCTTTGGCTTGGTTTAGTTATAGTGCACTTGGCTTTCTAAAGAATGACATATTTCAGTATTTTTTAGCTACAATAATTATTTCAATATATTCTGAAATAATGGCTAGAGTTAATAAAAATCCTGCAACGGGTTATCTAATGGTGGGTTTATTGCCTTTAGTACCGGGTGGCGGTCTGTACTATACAATGAGGTATGGCATTGAAGGGGATATGAGTAATTTCCTTAATAAAGGATTAAATACCTTGGGAATTGCAGGCTCACTTGCAGTGGGAATACTGCTGGTGCTCTCTGCTGTTCGGTTGTGGAAGGTAGTTTTCCAGAGCAGAAAAGAGCATAATGTAAAGTAAAAAACATATAGATGCAGAGTAAATTACACAGATGCAGAGTAAATTACACAGATGCAGAGTAAATGCAAGACGTAGAGTAAGAACACAGAGGTAGAGTAAATACACAGAACTAGGATAAAACACAAATATAGAGCAAAAAAACACTTTGATGTAAAGTAAAAACACTTGACACCACTATCATTATGCATTAGAATAAGTTGTAAAGCAAAAATACTTTACAGATAAGAGTGATGAATAGTGAACAAGGTTTATGAAATATCTTTGCTGCTTGATTTTTATGGACAGTTGCTCACTGACAGGCAGTATGAGATTTTGGATTTGCATTACAACAATGATTACACATTGTCTGAG
>JAEYTP010000104.1 GCA_023433945.1 Bacillota bacterium
TGGTTGTAATTATGAAGGTCGTTATTCTTTGTGGTGGCAAAGGAATGAGAATGCATCAGATTACTGAGAATATGCCCAAACCACTTGTAGATATTGGTGGAAGGCCTATGCTATGGCATATTATGAAAACTTATAAGTATTATGGATTTGATGATTTTGTACTTTTATTGGGATATAAGGGAGAAAAAATTAAAGAATACTTTATCAATGAAAAATGGAGAAACCACAGCTTTTATTTGGATTCAAGTAAAGATAGTATTCAAATTCTTGACGAAGTGGATGAATGGAAAATAACTTTTGTAGATACTGGACTAGATACAATGACCGGGGGACGTATTAAGTGTGCGCAGAATTTTTTGAAAGGTGATACGTTTATGCTGACTTATGGAGATGGGTTATCAGACATTAATCTGAATGAGCTGCTCGAGTTTCATAAACGCAAAGGCAAAATAGCAACAGTAACAGGTATTGAGAAGAAAAGTCAATATGGAACATTATTAGTAGAAAATGATTTAGCAATCTCATTTAATGAGAAAGAACAAAGCATAGGAATAATTAACGGTGGTTTTTTTGTTTTGGAACCTGAAATATTTAATTACCTAAGCGATGATGCCCAATGTGTTTTTGAAAAAGAACCTATTATAAATCTCACAAAAGACAGGGAGTTAGCTGTTTATAAGCACGATGGGTATTGGACAGCATGCGATACATTGAGTGACATAATTGAAGTAAATAAGCTTTGTGAGCAGGGTAAAGATAAGTGGAAGGTTTGGTGAGCAGAAATGAGTTTTTCTTGGAAAAATAGAAATGTATTTGTAACAGGTATAACTGGATTCTTGGGCAGTCATCTTGCGAAGGAGTTAGTTAATCGTGGAGCAAATGTTGTGGGACTTGTTCGGGATAGCATTCCTCAGTCATTCGTTTATGAAGGTAATGAATTTAAATTTATAAAAATTGTGTCTGGCAAACTAGAAGACTTGGCCCTTCTCGAAAGAGCATTGGGTGAATATGAGATAGATACTGTTTTCCATGTGGCAGCGCAGGCGATAGTGGGAGTTGCAAATAGAAATCCTATTTCAACCTTTGAAGCAAATATTCAAGGAACATGGAATCTTCTTGAAGCTTGCAGAAAAAGTCCGTTAGTCAAAAGAATTATAGTTGCATCAAGCGATAAGGCCTATGGTGATCAGGAAAAGCTACCATACGATGAAACTATGCCATTACATGGTCAACACCCATATGATGTTTCAAAAAGCTGTACTGATTTGATTGCACAAACGTATTTTAAATCATATGGATTACCTGTATGCATAACAAGGTGTGGTAATCTTTTTGGTTCAGGTGATTTGAATTTCAATAGAATTATTCCTCAGACAATAAGAAGCATACTTAATGGAGAAAAGCCTGTTATAAGAAGTGACGGAACATTGATAAGGGACTATTTCTATGTTGAGGATGCAGTAAATGCATACATCCTGCTTGCAGAGAAAATAGAGGAATTAAATATAGCTGGGGAGGCTTTTAACTTTAGCAATGAAGTACAATACACGGTTAAAGATATAGTAGAAGAGATATTGAAAGCCATGAACAGCAACTTGGAAGTTACAATTCTAAATCAGGCAAGTAATGAGATTACCCATCAATATCTATCAGCCAAAAAAGCAAGAGATATTCTTGGCTGGAAGCCTTTAAATACAATACCGGAGGCAATAAGCAAGACTATTGAGTGGTATAAGAATTTTTTGAAATAGGGTGAAAAGATGGATGAAGTTTTTTGTACAATAGTATCAAGGCTACGAGCATTTCAAGCTATTGCATTATTCATGTCATTGAAAAATGTTTCCCCAAAATATCAAATATATGTGCTATGTGTAGATAGTAGCACTTACAATCTTTTCTCAAAGATGAAATTTAGCAATGTAAGATTAGTGAAAGCTCAAGAGCTTAGCGATAAAAAGCTGGAAGAAGTCAAAAAACAGCGAAAGCTTAATGAATATTGTTGGACATTAAAGCCTGTATTTATAGAGAAAATATTTATAGAAAATCCGTCAATTGTTCGAGTTACGTATATAGATGCAGACCTATTCTTCTGGAATAATCCATCAAAAATTTTTATTAATCAACCTGATAGTAATGTACTATTATCAAGGGGAGATATAATTATTCCTATGCTTCCATTGCCATTAATAAAGCTTTTACAAGACCTTATGGGGTTATATAATTCAGGGTTTATTAGCTTTAGGAGGAATAAAGAAGCGCAAGAATGCCTTTCCTGGTGGAAGAACCGTTGCCTTGATTCCTGCATATCTACTCCCGAATCAGGTAAATTTGGAGACCAGAAATATTTAGATGAAATGCCAATATTGTTTCCCGGAGTTGATGAAATAACAACCGCTGGAGTCAACATTGGGCATTGGAATAATGCTAATCATCAATTTGAATTTTTTGATGGCGTACTTTGTTCAGACAATAAAAAGCTTATTTGCTATCATTTTAGCGGATATCGTTTCCTTAGAAACGGTGATATACTGAAAATCCATGAAAACGACAGGGTTTATATTCCGTTTTTTTATAGCATTTATAATGAAATTTTGGTAGGTATTATTCAAAGCATAGGTGCCATTGATCCCACCTTTGATGGCTTTTCTACCGATGAAGATGTTATTACAAAATAGGAGTAATGTCGATACTATGTCTTTACTCAAGAGGGGGTTATGATTTTTGAAGGCAAGCATTATTATTCCATCGTACAATTCAAGCGAGCGTCTTTATCTCAATTTGCTGGCTTTAAATAATCAAAGTTATAACGGCAACGATATTGAAGTAATTGTTGTGGATAATGGCTCAACAGATTC
>JAEYTP010000002.1 GCA_023433945.1 Bacillota bacterium
CTTCGACAATTGTCAAGTCAGCAGCAAAGCTAAAATCGAACACCTTGTCAAAGCCAAGCTTTTTGAGCATGCCTGCCATAAATGGTGATGCTTCATTAAACGGAATATTAAAGTGTGAAGAGATAACGCTTCTAACAGCTGGTGCAACAAAGGCAACTACTGTCTTTTCATTGCTATTGATGGCTCTAAACACCTTGCCTTTTTCACTGCGATAATCCAAAGCACCACAAGGACATGCGTTAACACACTGTCCACAGCTTACACAGTCAGTATCCTTAAGAGGGAGTCCACTCTTTGTACCAACCATCTGCTTACCGTGTTTCATATAGAATGATAGAATATCAGGTCCTTCTACCTCTGCACATACAGCAATACAGCGTCCACATGATATACATTTGTTTTGATCTCTCACAATGATAGCATGGTCATCAACTATTGGAATATATGGACGATTATGAATAGGTTCACTGAATTCTATTCCGTGTTCACTTGCTTCATGTCTGAGATCACACTTGAAACGTGCGCTACATCCACACTTTAAGCAACGGCGAGCCTCAGCTTTAGCTGTTTCTTCATCGTATCCAAGTTCAACTTCATCAAAGTTCTTCTTTCTAGCATCAAGTGAGATTGCTGGCATTGTAGCACGTTCAAACTTAGGCATCTCTTCGAATTCCCACTTTGGAAGATCCTCAAGTGAGCCTCTGTTACAGCTATAATCAACATTCTTTTCCTTGATATACCCCTTCATAAGGTAGCAATCCATTGCCTCAGCAGCATGATGTCCTGCTGCAACAGCCTGAATTACTGTAGCTGGCCCTGTTACACAGTCACCACCTGCAAATATATTTGACTCAGAAGTCTGCATTGTCTTTCCGTTAATCTCGATGTCTCCCCATTTATTGAGCTTAACTGGGAGGTCATTATATAAGAATTGTGTATTTGTACTCTGTCCAATAGCACTGATAATTGTATCAGCCTCTATAATGATATCACTGCCTTCAACAGGAACAGGACGACGACGTCCGGAGCGGTCAGGCTCTCCAAGTACCATTTCAATACAATGTAACTTTTTCTTGCCATTCTCCATAACAATCTTGTTTGGAGCAAGGAGGAATCTCATGTTTACGCCTTCATGCAATGCCTCTTCAACCTCATAAGGAGCAGCAGGCATTTCTCCCTGGGTACGACGGTATATAAGAGTTACCGATTTTACTCCTTCTTTTCTCAAGGCTGTACGAGCACAGTCAATTGCTGTGTTACCACCGCCTATTACAACAACATCTTCACCTAACTTTATCTGTGCACCCTTGATTTCCTGTTCGAGATACTGGATCCCAAGCCATACACCCTCTAAATTTTCTCCTTCAATCTGCATTGGAGTTGCTCTCCATGAACCAATTGCAAGGAAAACCGCATCAAAATCCTTATGTAAATCTTCCAAACTAATATGTGTTCCTAAAGCCTTTCCGTTCATTACCTTAACACCAAGACTCTTTATGATGTCAATTTCCTTGTCAAGAGTAGCCTTAGGCAGACGGTATTCAGGAATACCATAACGCATCATGCCTCCTGAATGTTTCTGACGTTCAAACACAGTAACATCATGTCCGTTTATTGCACTATAATATGCTGCTGAAAGTCCACCTGGTCCAGCGCCTACAATAGCAATCTTTTTGCCAGTAGCAGGTTTGAGTTGAGGAGTCCATGGCGTTCCGTTTGCAATGTCTAAATCTGCAACAAATCTCTTAACATTATTAATTGCAACAGGTGAATCAACTAAATTTCTACGGCACTTAGCTTCACAAGTATGTGGACATACACGACCACAAACAAGTGGGAATGGATTGTTATCCTTAATTATTCTAAGTGATGCCTCGAAATTACCATTTCCAGCCTGACGAAGATATGACTGAATATCAATGTTTGCTGGACAGGTAGTTACACATGGTGCAACGCAATCAGCATTATGGTCAGAAAGAATTTGCTCAAGTCTAATCTTTCTGTAACTTTCAAGCTTTGCGCTGTTTGTAGTTATAACCATGCCTTCACTTATTGGTGTCTGACAGGCTTTAACTTCTCTCTTGTTACTGCCCTCGCCTACTTCAACAACACATAGGCCGCAGTTTCCTGTGGATCGTTCTAATCTTATGTCGTAGCACAAATGTGGAATATGTACATCTTCCTGTAGCAGTGCCTGTAAGATAGTTAGATCACCATAAACTTCCATTTCGCGACCATTTACCGTAACCTTGATTTTTTTCTTTGATGTAATAGCTATCATATTTTTAACCCTCATTAAAAAATATTAGTATAATTTTTAATGCTAACACAATGTAATTACATTAGCAATTGCGTTTTATACTAATATTTTTATAATTTTTTTATAATTTTTTTATTATTTTTTTATTATTTTTTTATTATTTTTAGGTGTTATTGTCAATGAAAAGTATCACCTTCATATAGAATATGTCTAACTTGTACCTTTAGTTTTTTCCTATACTATCTGCATTCCTCCAATAACATAAGTAATGCATTCTCAAAATTTTGATTGTCTTCTTTCGTACGCTTTTTTATAGTATTTGTTCTGCCACCTGCTTTGCGAACCTTTTGTCCTAAATGTCTTTCAAATAGCAACCTGTCAATGTTACGGTCAGAATAAATCAACCCATTTTGATTTATTACCTTAGCACCCTTACCAAGCCCCATAGCCGCTACTCCATAATCCTGAGTAACAACTATATCCCCCTTTTTTAGCAGGTTTATCAGCTTAATATCAACGCTATCTCTAGCTTTATCAACTGTTATTATTGTACTATAGCCATCAAAGAGCTCATGACTGGTATCAATTATCATAGTTACTGGAATACTATGTTGTTTTGCAATCCTAACAATAATATCTTTGACCGGGCATGCATCGGCATCTACAAGTATCTGCATAAAAAGCCCCCATTTAATGTTGTACTTATATTTTTAATCTTCTTGATTTATCTAGTCTTCGCCTTTTACCTAGTCTTCCATTCTTCTAAAAGAATGCCATAGTGCTTTTCATCATCCCAATTTCCATTTTTGAATCTGACCTTTCTGAGTTCTCCTTCCATTGTCATACCAACCTTCTTCATTACACCTTCTGATTTATAATTATTTGAATCACACCTGGCTGATATTTTATGTAATTTTAATTCTGTAAAACCGAATTTTAATAAACAGTTTGATAGTTCAGTAGCATACCCTTTTCCCCAGAAGTCTGGAAGCAAGAAATAGCCTATTTCACCACACCCGCCATTACTATTCTTACTATGGATAAATATATCTGAAATCCCAACAAAAGAATCATCATCATTTCTATATGTGACAAAGGCGTAGCCATTACTTTTGTTTGGCAAGTCATTGTAATTTATAGATTCTCTAAAAAACGGAAGTGCTTCTTGCTCACTGTTAAATTTATCTATCCACGCATATCTCATAACCAGTTCATTGGAAAATACTGAATAGAATAATTGAAAATCTTGTTCAGTAAGAGTCCTAAACTTTAGACGTTCACTCAATAAAATCATATTAATCCCCCCAAAACATTATATAGGTTTTAAGTCTGGTAATTCAAGTCTTGATATTAAAGTATGTACACCCCTAGTAATTAACAACATAAAATGGAACCTATAAAGGGAAATTTTTATAGTCCACTTTATAGATTCCATATATCGCTTATATACTATAGAGCATATCTCTAAAGACACTTCTAGAGCATTATCGCTATAGAGTACATTGCTGTAGAGAGTATATCACAATAGATCACATCAATTTAACTGTTTTTTTCACACTCTTATGCTACTCCAACTGTAATAAGAATGTTCCCAAAAACTCTCTGTTCTCCAGTTGAAATAGCTATTTTTACATTATCCTTTTTACAGGCATCGTAGAATTCATAACGGCCAAGTTTATTAAGCTTAACTTCCTCGGGAAGGATTGTTTTAAACTCATTGAATATCTCAGGCTCATCCCCTGTTTCAGGAACCATGACCTCTGCGTCCTCTATATTTATCGTTTTTCCAACAACCTCCAGAACCTGTGTAACCAAAGGTATCCCCTGCGATAGTCCTAAATATATCTTGGCTGCAGAATTACCAATATTTGAATCAAGAGGATAGTTCCCATCCGCGATAAGAATTTTGTCTCCATGTCCACAATGTGCAAGCATACCGATGAGAACAGGATTTATACACGCTGTTTTGAGCATAGGCTTACTCCTTTAGTTTTTGTAGAATTTAATGACTCCTTATTCTTGTACATCCTTATGTGGCTTCATCCGCTCTTAATTTCCCCAAAGCTCCCCCTGGATGCCACTTAACATATTGATCTGGTGTTATACCCTTTATGCATTGAAGTAGGAGGCTAAGACCTTGAAGTACAAACACCTCTGCAAGTATTGATGCTCTTGGGGCCCTGTTTAGGGGATCCCCCTCTTTTTTTACTCCTGCATATAGAAAAGCATCTCCATTTTTGGCTAGCCAGGAATCTCTTTTCCCAGTAACAGAAATAATTTTTGCTCCGTTATTTTTTAGTGTTGTAACAGTAGCTTTTAGTTCAGAGGTTTCCCCACTATTTGATATTGCAATAACTACATCTCCAGGTCTTACTTGTCCAGATGACCCGTGTACTGCTTCCGTTCCATGCAGCTCATATGTAGGTGTTCCCGTAGAAGATAGGAGGGAAGCAATGTAGCTAGCAACGTGGCCAGGCTTGCCTATACCTGTGATATGAACTCTATTACCATTTTTCTCTGCCGCTAATATCAATTCAATTGCTTTTTCGTAAAAGTCCAGACTTATTTCTCTTGTAATCGCTTGCATTTCTTCATTAGAAGTATCCACAAAATCTAATAATATATTGTTTAAAGACTTATCCATAATTAAGTGCCCCCATTAATTTTCCTATATATATCCATCCATTCTCATTAAGTCCTTAACTTCTTTGAGAGTCGGTAGTGATGTAATTGCCCCCATCTTTGAAACAGTGACAGTTGCCGTATAGTTTGCAAAGTCAAGAGCCTCCTCTGGCATCATACCCATACATACTGCTGTGCTAAAAGCACCAGTAAATGAATCTCCTGCTGCTGTCGGGTCAACCACCTTAACTATATCCACACACGGCTTCACAATAAAAGCATCTTTATTCATAAACGCTACACCATTGCTACCTAATGTAATAATTACATTTTTAACCCCCTTATTTAGCAAAGCCCTAGCGGCTAATTCAACTTTTTCAATGTCTATACTACCATCTTCCTTTGTAGTTTTGATCCCAGTCAAACCATATGCTTCATGCTCGTTAGGGGATATATAGGTTAGTTTTGAAAGCAAATCGTCATCTAAAGGCTGATAAGGTGCTGAGTTCAACATTACAGGAACTCCCTTTTCATAGGCATATTCTATCACCCTTATATTTACATCCAATGGAATTTCAAGCTGCAAAATAACAAGATCATACTGAGAAATAGAATCCTTTAAAAAGGCAACATCATCAACAGTAAGCTTCATGTTTGCGCCAGGTACAACAATTATTCTATTCTTTGTTTTTTTACCTGGTACAACTTCTAAAATGATATTACTGACAGCTGATGAGCAAGTTTCATCCCTCAATATATTATCTGTATTTATGCCTGCATCTTGAATTGCTTTGAGTAACTCATCACCGAACATATCTTTGCCAAGCTTCCCTACCATAGTAACGTCAGAGCCCAGTCTTGCAGCTTGAACTGCCTGATTTGCGCCTTTTCCGCCCGGAGCAGATGTAAAAGATAAGCCATCATTTACTGTTTCGCCTTCATTTGGAACCTTTGAAGTACTATAAATCAAGTCCATTACAAGGCTTCCAACTACTAGTATTTTTGGTTGCATAATAATATCCGCCTTTTATCAAATTAACTTTTTTGATCTTGTCTACATTGACCTTTACAGGACAAGTTACTTCCTTTGTTTCAAATAAGCTATTATTAAATCCCTAATTTAGTGCATACTACTTTAACCAATTCGTGTAATTGCTTAACCTCAAGCTTATTTGCTAATGTAAACTGATTTGCATCCTTTGATCTGCTGATATAAGTCATCTCAATTCCTTCTAGCATAAAATTGTACTTTGCGTTTACAGGATAGAGTTGTCTTTCTATCTGTGATGCTAGACTTAGAAAATTCATTAGTACTTCCGCTTTTTCGGGTTCGTTCTCCCAATTATTCAAGAGCCAATCATAAAGAGCAGGGTGGAAATTTGCCATAACCCCACAATAACCAGTAACTCCTAGTGGAAGTGTTTCAAGAAGGGTTGCAGAGTTGGCATTGTATAATTGTAGTTTTGTACCCTTTATAAGGCTCATTTTTTCCCTCATATTTTCTACATCGCAACTTGTATCCTTAATAAAATTAAACCTATCTGTTTGTAAACAATATTTAATTATTTCTGGTGATAAAAGTCTTTTAAATGGATACGGGCATTCATAAAAGCCTAATGGCATTTCCTTCGGAAGCGCATTTATTATTTTTTCAAGATTATTAATAAATACAGTATCAGGCTCATCTTCGGCAGCTAATCTATTGGTTAATAGTATAATAGCGTCCACACCTGTTTCTGCCATCGCACTCAACTCTGTAATTTGGTCTTCTATTTTATCAGCAGTGTGCCCAGATGCAATGACTGGAACTCTTCCGTTAACCTGCTCTATTACAAAAGATGCAATCTTAACTCTTTCCTCTAGAGAAAGAAAAAACATTTCACTAGATTGGCATACTGCAAACAGACCTTTTACTTTATTCTCAATGTACCAATCCACCATGTTCTTGAGTGCATCATAATCAACGCTTCCATCCATTTTATAAGGTGTTACCATGGTTGGCCAAACTCCGCCTGGGAAATTAGTATTCATAACTCATGCTCCTCTTTTGATAATATTGTTATTTCACTTGCCCTTTTGTATCTTAAATACTATTTTTTTAACATTACTTTGTGATTCACTTATGCAGCACGGTAAGTGCCCCTCTCCCGGGTAAAAGATAGCGAACATTCCCTCTGAAAGAGTGACATTTGTATAATTCTTGGGCCCACTATAAAAAATGATGTCATTTTGTTCACTGTAATCCACTACTGGGGTAAGCACTTCGATTGGAGAATAGCCTACCAATTCTTCACCACCATAAATGAACTGCACATCGATATACTTTCTATGTGATTCCCATTTAACATCATTGCTGTTCTTAGTTTGATACTGCTGAACCAGCGCAAAAAGCTTATTGTCGTCCATTAAATACTTGCCACAAACCAAATCTGAATCATGCTTGTGGTCAAGAATAAACCTCTCAACCTCAGCTAGCTGGTGTAATACCCCTAAATACAAATTTATATTACATAATTTATCTACAATCATGTTTTTACCTCAACATTTAAACGAAATATAAAATAAGAACAACTAAATTCACAACCAAATTAATTTACTTGAGCTTTATATTCCAAAAAGCAATGCTTCTTCTGTCAAATGTATATGTTATAAATATTTCTTTGTCTTTTGTAATTATGGCAGGATAAGAATACTCGCCTTCGCCCTCATCAAGAGTAATACTATCCCCCCATGTAATTCCATTGTCATAAGATATGCTTAGTACTATAGGTGTTCGCGGCCCCCAGTTAATTCCGACAGGGTTATAAACCAATACTAGAGTTCCATCATCTAGCTTAGCTACATCAATACCGCTATTGTTATTTGGAAGAGCTGTAGCATACGCCTTGCTCCACGTTTTCCCACCATCATACGAGTCACTTCTGTATATTTTACCTTCACTAGATCTATTCATCATGTGCACAACATTTGGTTCCGACTCCCAAAGAGTTGGCTGAATAATCCCTCTTCCCTTAAAGGATTGTTCAGAGACCGCAATGTTACTATTCACTCTCTCAATATTTCTATAATCAATGTCTTCTATCATAACCTCATTACTTTTAGTCCAAGTCTTGCTTACGTTATCATAAATGTCCGCCCTACTCTTCCAAATACCATTTATCTCGGTAGATGCTGGTGCCACAATATTCCCATTAGAAAGCTTAATTACTTTGCATCTTGCTGGACCTCTACCACCGCTTGTATCACCGCTAACTAGTTCTACAGGCTCACTCCATGTATTGCCGTTGTCTTCAGAAATCATTACTTTTGTATACCAATCGCTAATTACTCTCCCTACCTTGTAAAATAGCATGACATTTCCGTTGTCAAGTGTGTAAAGGACGGGGTTCCAATTTGGTTGCCCTATATCATCTGCTAGCTTTTTGGGTACACTCCATATTCCATCATTGTTCCTCAATGCACCCCATATTGCCATATCATCTGCTCCTTCAGCTGAGCCCGCAAACCATGCTGACATTATGTTTCCATTTCTAAGTAACGTCACAGTAGATGCATGACATGATTTAAAGTATTTATCTTGTTCAAATATTAACTCCTTTTTAAATTCTGAAAACATAATTCACCTCATATTAGGATCATCTTAAAAATCATTTTTTTAACCCTTTATACCAGAGCTAGCTATACCTTCAACAAAGTAGCGCTGCAAAAATAGGAATACTATAACTGTCGGGATTATTGCCATACAAGCTCCCGCAAGTGATGGTCCGTATTGAAATTGAGCATTTGATCCCGCATTCCCCATAAACTGTGCTATACCTACAGGCAATGGTTTCAAATCATTATCCCTTATTGCTATCAAAGGCCAAAGGAAGTTATTCCAGTTTGATATAAAGGTTAGTATTGTAACAGTTGCTAAAGCGGGTTTTGCAAGTGGTAGCATTATTTTGCCAAATATAGTAAAGTCATTGCAACCATCTATTCTTGCTGCTTCCTCAAGTTCATTTGGTATGCCCTTGAAAAAGCTTGTTAGTATAAATACACTTGTTACATTAGCACCTGCAACAAGAATTATTGATGCATATGAGTTTAGCAAATTAATTGTTGACATCATAAAGAATAGAGGTACAATGTATGCCTGCATTGGTATTAATAGCATTGAAACGATAAGACCAAACAATACTTTTTTGAACCTGAACTGCAATCTTCCGAAGGCATATGCAGCAAGTGAAGCTATTACAAGTACCAAGGCAGTGGAGCTAACAGTTAAAATTATACTATTGAGGCCCCAACTTAAATACGGATACTTCTCTAGTACTGATGTATAATTCTCCATGGTAAAATTGTACGGTATCCATTCTGGGGGATATGATACTATATCATTTTCGGGTTTAACTGAAGATACCAATGACCATAGTAAGGGAAACAAAAACATTGCTCCTGTGAATATTAATAGGACATAGGTAATTATTCTTTTAATTGAAGCATTCACGGCTATTCCCTCCTATATCTCATCTTTAATTAGTTTTGATTTAAGCTGAATCAATACAACTAAGATAACCAACAAAGATACTCCCAATGTTGAACCATAGCCAATATCATAATTTTGGAAAGCAGAACTATATAAGTATTGAACAATTGTCAGGGTTGAGGTTCCAGGCCCACCGTTTGTCATTACAAAAATCTGATCAAATATTTGTATTACGTTTATCATAGTAAGTGTAACAACCATTGATGTGATAGGCATTAATAGTGGAAGTGTTATTTTTGTAAAGGTTTGAACTCCATTCGCACCATCTATTCTGCTAGCCTCATATAATTCCGGTGATATATCCTGCAAGCCTGCCAAGTACAGTATCATGTTATATCCCAAGTAAGACCAGACCGTAACTATTGCAACAGAGAATAATGCCCATTTTTCATTTGTCAACCACTCTACCCCTGAAAACCCCATTGCCTTAAGATAATAGTTCAAAATACCAAAGTTATTATCATACAGCCAGTTCCAAATGATACCTACTACCGCTGGAATTAATACATATGGGATTATTGAGACTGTTCTTACAGCACTTGTGAGTTTTACTTTTTGGTTCATTAAAACTGCTAAAAGCAAACTGCCAATTATTAAAATTGGAAGAGTCATTAAAAAAAACAGCAATGTGTTCTTTAGTGATATTGTAAAATATGGGTCTTTAACTAATCTTACAAAATTTTTAAACCCATTAAACTTGGCGTCACCGACAATGTTCCATTTAAATAAGCTCATAAACAATCCGCCTACACTTGGAACCACTCTAAAAACAAAGAAAATCAATAAGTACGGCAATAAGAACAATGCTGCAACTTTTCCTTGTGACTTTTTCATAGTTTAGTCAACCCTTCATATAATTTTTTATGTCAAAAAGAGTTTTTTATATAATTATTTTTAAATGAAGTATTTTTTTAATAGACCTTAATACTACGTTTTATTAAAGCCACAGCTGATACAACAGTCGTGGCTTTAATAAACACTATGATATTACTGTTGTGCTAATAAAGCGTTTATTTCTTGAACTAGCTTCTTTGCAATTTCTTTTGTATCTTTATTGTTGAGTACTGTATCTTGAGCAGCTGTAAGAATTGGGCTTGGCGCTGCGCTTGAGAATATCTGTGTAGCCATTGGATGTGCTGGGAGGAAGCTAACAGTATTTAGTTCTTCTATATATGCTGCTCTTCCCTTTAATGATTTAACAGTTTCAAGAGCACTCTTGAGTGCAGGTAATTGTCCTGATGTTCCCCATGAAGATGAGTTGTTTGATACCCATTTTACAAACTCTGATACTGCAGCCTTCCTTGCATCATCAGCTTTTTCGTTCAATGGGAACATTAAACCTTCTGCAGCTCCCCACATCTTGCCATTGCCAAATACTGTTGGATATACTGCTGTATCCCAATTCAAGCTTGTTGCTTCTAATCCTGACAACTGCCAGTTTCCGTCTACAATTGTTGCTACTTTTCCCGCTTTAAAATCATCTATGGCTGATTTCTCGCCCTTTGGAACTACATTATATTTAAATACTAAGTCTTGAATAAAGCTAAGTGCTTGTGCTGCCTTATCTTCATCAAGCTTTAACTCTTTCATATCCGCTGAAAATGTATTTGCATCTTGCTGATTTAGTAAACCATAGAACTGATAGAATGTATGATGGTTCATATTGAAACCAAGACCATACTGAACAATATTGTTTGCATCAAAGCCAGCTTCGTTTGGATGTTTTCCATTTTTATCAAGTGTCAACTTCTGTGCTGTTGCTATAAGCTCTTCTCCGGTTTTTGGTGCTGCTGTGATACCTTGCTTATCGTACATATCCTTGTTGTAAATCAATGCATGCATATTAACACCAATAGGCACTGCATATTGAACACCATTGTAGCTACAGCCCTTCCAAGCACTTTCCATGTAATCAGCTTCATTTAAGCCAAGACTTGCTACTGCTTTGTCATCGAGAACTCCCATATCAGCGAATTGGCCAATTTCAAATGTGTGAGTAGCAATAATATCAGGTGGGTTTCCTGCTTTATAGTCTGTTAAAAACTTTGTGAACATCTGAGTCCATTGTAACGATGAAAATTCTACCTGGATTTTAGTTTGTTCTGCATTGAACTTGTTAACTAGGGCCGTCATTATGTCTAGGTCAGTACCTGTCCAACCACCATAATAAGTGAGCTTGATTGGTTCTGTAGATTGTTGTGTTGTTTGTGATGATGTGCTAGTAGTGGAATCAGAAACATCTGAATTATTAGAGCCACATCCCCCAAACATTGTAGTAATCATAGCTACACTCAATACAATCGGCAAAATCTTCTTAAATTTCATATCTGTGCCCTCCTAAAAATTATATATTTTCCTTAAAGAAACTATGTTCCTTATAAGCATTTAATAATATGTTCTAAGTTAAAACCTGAAAATTTAGAACACTGTTCATTAATGTGGACAATTAATATGTTGATCTTGGTGTCTTTTATTGTATTATGAAAATTTTTATAATGTAAACTCTGATTGATTTATGAGCTGATTAAATGTAGACCCTGATGATTTCTAAATTATTAGCATAAGGTAAATTCTGATGTACGAGCTGATTATCAGTCAAATTCTGGTACTTTTTATTTTGTGTTACACATTTAAACTAAATTTACAATAATTTGAACATTGTTCAATATTGTAGAACAAAGGAAATGCGGATGTACCGCATTAATATTTGCATTAATAATTATTGTAATATTTTACACAATTCTAAACTCATACTAGTAAGCAGATTTGCATACTCGTTTAACTTTTGATCACTAAACCTTAGAGATGGGCCTGAAATGCTAAAGCCTCCCACTAACTCTCCCCTAATATTTTTAATTGGAACGGCAACGCACTTTATACCATACTCATGCTCCATATTGTCAATAGCATACCCTCTTTCTCTTATTAACGACAATTCCTGCTTTAGGACTCCCATGTCAGTAATAGTATTAGAGGTATATTTTATTAATCCATTTGCTGCTATTTGGTCTAAAACCTGTTCTGGAAGATGTGCAAGGATTGCTTTACCAACCCCTGTGCAATACATTGGTGCCTTAACACCTACAATAGATCTGCCAGGCGTTATACCTGTTGGATAATGTGCATTCAAATAAACAATCTCATGACCTGATGGGACTGCTAAGTAGACACTTTCATTTCCGTAATTACTTACACGTTCCATATAAGGTTTCATTATTTTTCTAAGATCATTTGAAGTACAAAGGTTATAGTTTAATTGGAGAATCTTTAACCCTAGTCTATATTTGTTGTTTTGCAAATTTTTTTCTAATATACCGCACTTTTCAAATGTTGTTACAGTATTATGAATAGAGCTTTTGTACATTCCTGACAATTCAGCTAATTCAGAAATACCTCTTTCAGGATTATCTATGGTAAAATAATCAAGTAGCTTTATAGCTTTGTATAAAGATTTTACTTTTACCTCTTCCATTTACATAGTCTCCGTTCATCAATGTTGAATGGTGTTCAACATTTTATTGATTTAATTATATTTCAGGAATTTTTTGCTGTCAAGGTACTTTTTCTAAATTATAATAAAAATATTTATAATTAACAGAATTAATGATCACTAAAAAAAGAGGTTAAAACCTCTTTTTTTCATATACTTTAAAATAATAATCATATGGATTTTTTTCATCCCTAGTTCCTTTTATAAAGGAAACCAGCTCCCACTGGGAAAAGTCTATATTATCTAGCTTGGTATCCCCTTTAAAATCTTCATCAATATATGTCACATACATCTTCTGAGCATCGTCTATAAACTGTTTGTAGATGTCTGCCCCGCCTATTATAAAAGCATCATTACCAGCCTCAAGAAGTGCCTGCTCCTTTGAATTACATATAACACACCCTGGAGCTTCAAAGGAACTATCCCTCGTAATTATTATATTTTTCCTACCGGGTAGGGGCCTCCCGATAGATTCATAAGTCTTTCTCCCCATAATAACAGGATAGCCCATTGTAACCTTTTTAAAGTAAGCGAGGTCCGCCGGGATGCACCATGGTAACTTATTCTCACAACCAATAACCTTATTTCTCGAAATACCAAAAATTAATGCAATCATACTGCTACCTCTCCTACTATTTTAGGATGCGGATCATAACCTACAAGAGTAAAATCTTCAAATTTGAAATCAAAGATATCCTTTATATCTGGATTAATCAACATCTGTGGCAAAGGCCTGGGCTCACGAGATAGCTGAAGCTTAATCTGCTCAATATGATTAGTATAAATATGTGCATCTCCAAGAGTATGAACAAATTCACCTGCTTTCAATCCACATACCTGCGCTATCATCATTGTCAATAAAGCATATGATGCAATATTAAATGGTACTCCAAGGAATACATCGGCGCTTCTCTGATATAGCATACATGATAACGTATCATTTACAACGTAAAATTGATAAAAGCAATGACAAGGAGGTAGCTTCATTTTATCAATCTCGCCTACGTTCCAAGAACACACTATATGCCTTCTGGAGTCAGGGTTGTTTTTTAACTGTTGGATAACCTCTGATAGCTGATCAATTTTGCGCCCGTCTGTTGCTTCCCAGGAACGCCATTGGTGTCCATAAACAGGTCCTAAATCACCATTTTCGTCTGCCCATTCATCCCAAATAGAGACTTTATTATCTTTCAAGTATTTAATATTTGTACTGCCGCTTATAAACCACAACAGTTCATGTATCATTGCCTTTAGTGCAACCTTTTTTGTGGTCAACAGCGGAAAACCCTTGCTCAAATCAAATCTCATCTGATAGCCAAACGTACTAATAGTACCCGTACCAGTTCTGTCCTCTTTTTTTACCCCATTATCTAAAATATGCCGACATAAATCTAGATACTGTTTCATACTTTAGTCCCCTTAAGTTTTATTTTTAAATAAAATTTCACTGCCCTTCGACACAAGAATAAACATAATAATAACTGCAAAGTATCTGTATCTAACTTGAATTTCAATAAATATATGAGCTCCAAGAAAGCACAATAAAATTAAAGATATCAAAATCCAGTACTCATCCTGGTTTTGACAGCAGGTGTATCTTAGCACTCCAATTAGAAGCAATAACATCATACAAATATAATACATTTTTTCAATGCTTAATACAATGATTTCTATACCTTTTACTCTATCTTTTAGTTCCCAGCCGTTAGCTGTCTTGTTGGAAAATCCCCATTCTAGTGAATCAAACCGTGCCCACATTATTTTATGTTTTTCATTAAATAGTTCTATCAGCTTTTGTGGTGCTATACTTAGTCGTTCTATAATCATTTTTTTTGCAGTCTCGTCTCTTAAAGCCACATCCTTAATTCTGAAAATATCTTTCTGGTCGGAATAAGAGTAAGTTCCCTTTGTTTCATAATTAAGTCCTACAACAAACTTCCATAGTGGAAAATTATTAGTTAAGCCTTGGGAATTGAGCCCAGAATATTTAACAGCTTGGGATAGTAATGTACCTGATAGCGTAAAAACTACAACAAGTAGTATTGCTGCGCTTATACTTCTCAATGACTTTTTTCTGACCGACTCAACAATTCCGCAAGCTATTACTGCCCCAATTATAACTATACCCAAAGGTCTTACCGCATTCCCCAGCGCCATCAATACCCCTGCAATTATGGACTTCATGTAGATTGATTTATTGAGCTGCATAATTATCCATATGCCAGCCAAAAACATACAGGCAGCAAAGTGCTGGTTTGTCAGAGCTGGAACTAGAAAAAAGGGTGCTGGATAGAGCATGTATAGCACAGCCACGAATCTGGCAGCTTTGGCATTTGATAATCTCTCTGCTATTAAATAAATAAAAACATTTGTACCTGCCATAAAGATGCAATTCACAAGCTTAAGGGGAATGAGAGAAGTACCAAAAAGCTTCATAATGGCAGAGTAATACAATACCGGTCCCATTTGATAGGCCCATGTTGCAAAATAAGGAATGCTGTCAAAGCTCTTCTTTCCATTGATAACATCAATAGCAGCATTATAAAATATAGCAAAATCAGAGATAGGTGGTGTGGTAACATTTATTGCTAGAAATGCTTTAATAATGAACGCAACCAGAAATATAGCTATAGAAAATCGGAAGGTTGACGCTTCTAATTTATATGCACAAAATAAAACAAGAGCGAATACCGGTACCACAAGGATAGCGTACCTGATTGCGCTCTTTTCATATGCATAAATAATATTTAGCACCAAAATATAGAATACATATATGGCTAATGCAGCTGAAACAACTATATGGAGCCATTTTCCTATGGTACTATCTTCTTTGCTTATCCATTTTGTCTTCATCGTTGTCAAAACCCAGTAATTCCCCTATGATGTATAATGGCCTGGCTTTGACCTCTTCATAAATACGTCCTACATATTCACCCATGATACCAATAACAATAAGCATAACCCCATTAAAGAACAGTGAGACCGCCATGGAGGATGCCCAACCTGATACAACATCGTTCTTAATAAACCTCTGTATAATTACAACTACAAGGTATATAAAGCTCAGGGCAGAAACAAGCATTCCAAAAAATGTTGCCAACCTGAGAGGTTTGTACGAGAAAGAAATAATTCCATCGCTAGCTAGCTTAAGCATTTTCTTAAGTGGATATTTGGTTTCTCCAGCAAATCTTTTCTCTCTGACATATTCTACGCTGGTTTGTTTAAACCCTACCCAGCTAACTAACCCTCTTACATACCTAGAGCGTTCAGGAAGTGACTTCATAGCATCACATACTTTTCTGTCTATAAGCCTGAAATCACCAACATCCACAGGAAGTTTAACATCTGTCATGCTGTCCAAAAAGCGATAGAACAATTTTGCAGTGATTTTTTTGAAGAAAGTTTCTCCCTCTCTTTGCAGACGTTTTCCGTAGACAACCTCATATCCTTCTTTCCACTTTTCAACCATTTGAAGTATTACTTCGGGTGGATCCTGAAGATCGGCATCGATTATTACAACCGCATCACCTCTTGCATAATCCATTCCTGCAGTAATAGCAATCTGATGTCCAAAGTTTCGGGCAAAGTTTATTACTTTTACGTCACTGTTCTTTGAAGCTATTTCCTTTAAGCTGAAGTATGTATTATCCTTACTTCCATCGTTGATAAATATATACTCCACCTTCATTTCATATCCTTCAAAGGTCTGGCATAATCGTCTATACGTTTCCCCTATAACCTCCTGTTCATTATAGACAGGAACAACTACTGACAATAGTTTTCTTTCGCCCATACAAAATCTCCTATATCCATTTTGTGCCGTTAAAACATATTATTAAAGTTATTTAGGCTTCAACTTTGGTGCTTTGCAACCTTTTAATGCTTATCTTACCATACCTCTGCAACCTTATAAATGAAGTACTTTAAACTAAATATATAATGTTTAAAGTACCTCACTCATATTATTTATATACAGTATTTACACTTTTTTGTGGTTTAATGCCTATTTAGCCTTTGTCTCTATTTCTTCTACTATCTTGTCTACAAATGCCTGAACAGCCATTGATCCCAAATCGCCTTCTTTTCTAGATCTAACGGCAACAGCACCATTTTCCATTTCTTTATCGCCTATAACCAGCATGTATGGTGTTTTGTCCAGCTGTGCTTCTCTGATTTTGTAGCCAATCTTTTCATTACGAGTATCTACTTCCACTCTGATACCCTTTGCCTCTAGCTTTGCCTTCACCTCATAAGCATAATCATGGTGCTTGTCGATAATAGGCAGAAGCTTAACCTGTACAGGTGATAACCATGTTGGAAATGCGCCCGCAAAGTGTTCAGTAAGTATTGCAATAAACCTTTCAATACTTCCAAATACAACTCTGTGAATCATTACCGGTCTGTGCTTTTCACCGTCTGCTCCTATATAGCTAAGATCAAATCTTTCAGGAAGATTCATATCGAGCTGGATTGTACCGCACTGCCAAGTACGTCCTATTGAATCCTCAAGATGGAAGTCTATCTTTGGTCCATAGAAAGCTCCATCACCTTCATTAATCTTGTATTCAACGCCCTTTTCATCCAATGCTTCTTTTAGAGCTTTAGTTGATAACTCCCACATTTCATCATTACCAATTGACTTCTC
>JAEYTP010000022.1 GCA_023433945.1 Bacillota bacterium
TAGGCATCGTCGGAATGCGTGAGCGCGTCTCGACGCTCGGCGGAATGCTCGAGGTGGCCAATCGCGGTGACGGCGACGGCGTTGTCGTCTCGGCTCAGCTTCCGGCTCGCAGCGCCCGCGCCATAACTCCATCGCATGAAATGCACCAGGGAATGCTCCAATGAAGATCCTGCTGGTAGACGATCATATCGTGGTCCGCGAGGGCGTCCGCCGTCTGCTTTCCGGTATGAGCGGCGCCGAGATCCACGAGGCCTCCACCGGCGAGGAGGCGCTCGCGATGTTTCGGGAGATTAAGCCCGAGCTCGTCTTGCTTGATCTGAACCTCACGGGCATCGGCGGCCTGGAGCTTCTGCGGCGGCTGCTCAGCGAGGATGAGAAGTTGCGCGTCGTCGTCTTCTCTATGCACGCCGAACCGATCTACGCCGCCCGTGCTTTGCGTCTCGGCGCTCGAGGCTATGTAAGCAAGAGCGCCGGCGCCGACGAGCTCGTTACCGCAGTCAAGAAGGTCGCCGAAGGTGGCCGCTACGTCGAGCGCGAGATTGCTGGCGAGCTGGCATTCACGCAGCTTTCGGCCGAGGACCCGCTGCAGCAGCTCACCATGCGTGAGATCGAGATCCTCCGACTGCTCGGCGAAGGCAACAGTCTCACCGAGATCGCCCAGACCATCGGCGTCGCCTACAAGACGGTCGCCAACACATGCTCGATCATCAAGAGCAAGCTGGGTGTCGAGCGCACCGCCGATCTCATCCGCGTCTCGATGGAAATGAAGTAGGATGGATGCTCGCTCGGGTACAGCCGGGCCGCGACATCTCGCGCGCCGGCGCGGGAATTTCAATAGAAGGCGCCCGGGAAGTATTCCCTGTGGGCGGTCGAGTGCGCCGGCTAATCTTTAGTCGCCGCGCACTTACGGAAAGGACGCCGCGGTACCCGTTGCCCGGCGTCCTTCCGCTTTTCGCCGCCCGACAATCTCGACAAAATCTCACCAGTCAGTCTCGGTTGACGAGCATTGTCGCCACGCGCGTGAACGGCGTCATCAGACGGGCTTTCACCTCAGCGGACAGGCCGACGCGATCGATCGCTATCGACATGCAGCGCAGCCACGCGTCCTTAGCCTCGGCCTTGATCTCCACGTGCTCGTGCATCTCCCGCACATTCGAATGGCCGTGCTTCTGCACGTAGAGCCGCGGTCCACCGAGGAAACCCGACATGAAATTGAGTTGCTCGATGCGTGAATGCGCGACTCCATGGCCGCGCATGTGCAGCAAGTGCAGCTCACGCCCTTCCGGCTCGAACTCGACAATGTCGTAGAATATGTCGACGAGTCTGCGTAGTCCGTCTTCTCCGCCGCAGAGATCGTAGAGCGACGCAGCCGGGCTTGCGATCACGATGGATTGACTGCTTGGTGCCTCGGTAGGTGCATTGCTCGTCATCGACGTCTCCAGGCCAGCCTATTGCCAGTGACGACAGCGCATTTCTGGCACACGTGCTCTGATCGAAATCAAGCAAAGCCGAGCAAGGCAGCCTAAAAAAAAAGGCGCGCAGGGTTCCGCAGAACCATGCGCGCCCCATAACCCGCGTAGCTTAGACGTCGAGCGTGTTGTCGCGTTCCCACTGCGTGAAGTGAGAGGCGTATTGGTTCCACTCGTTGGTCTTGAGCTTGATGTATGCGGCGGAGAACTCTTCGCCGAGCGCGCTCTTGAGCGACGTGTCCTTGTCGAAGTTCCTGATCGCGTCGAGCAGGTTGAGCGGCAGCTTCGGTGCGTCCGTCACCGTGTGACCGAGCTGGTACATGTCGATATCGTACCGGCGCCCCGGGTGTGCGTTCGACTCGATGCCATCAAGTCCGGCCGCGATGATGACCGCCTGCAGCAGGTAGGGGTTGGCCGCACCGTCCGGCAGACGCAGCTCGAAGCGGCCCTTGCCAGGTACGCGCACCATGTGCGTGCGGTTGTTGCCGGTCCAGGTGACGGTGTTCGGTGCCCACGTCGCGCCGGAAACCGTGCGCGGCGCATTGATGCGCTTGTAGGAGTTGACGGTCGGGTTGGTGATCGCGGACAGCGCTTCGGCGTGCTTCATGATGCCGCCGAGGAACTTGTAGCCCTGCTGTGACAGCCCCATCTCGTCCGTGCCGTCCAGGAACGCGTTGGACGTGCCGCTCGAGTCCCACACCGAGATGTGTGCGTGGCAACCGTTGCCGGTGAGACCCATGAAGGGCTTGGGCATGAACGTTGCGCGCAGGCCGTGCTTCTCGGCGACTGTTCTCGTCATGTACTTGAAGAACGAATGACGGTCAGCCGTGATAAGCGCGTCGTCGAAGCTCCAGTTCATCTCGAACTGGCCGTTGGCGTCCTCGTGGTCGTTCTGGTATGCGCCCCAACCCAGCTCCTGCATGTAGTCGCAGATCTCAGCGATCACGTCGTAGCGGCGCATCAAAGCTTGCTGGTCGTAACAGGGCTTTGCTGCGGTGTCCTTGTGGTCGGAGATCGCGGTGCCGTCCGGCAGCGTCAGAAAGAATTCGCACTCGACGCCCGTCTTCACACGAAGTCCGAGCGCCGCTGCTCTGGCGACGAGGTGTTTCAGGACCACGCGAGGCGCCTGCGCGACGAGCTTGTCTTCCATCACGCAGTCGGCGGGTACCCAGGCGACTTCTTTCTTCCAGGGCAACTGAATCATACCGGCCGGATCCGGCATGCCGAACATGTCGGGATGCGCCGGTGTCATGTCGAGCCACGTGGCGAAACCGGCAAAGCCCGCTCCGTCTTTCTGCATCTCGGTGATCGCCGCCGCCGGGACG
>JAEYTP010000025.1 GCA_023433945.1 Bacillota bacterium
AGCAATACTATGACAATTATGGACAATGCGAAAATAATGTGTAATATGTTAACGATCCACTTTGCAACTTCCACGATAACACCTCCTAAAATAGACAAGTAACATTCTAACATACATATTCCAAAAATACAAGCCATTGTTTTCATTTTCAAATTGATTTTATGAGTTAATTATATAAGCTTACAGCACAGCGAAATCCAACATGTAGCTAAGTAATAGTATGTATATATCTTTTGCTACCCTGTTACTAACAACACGGCGTACACCAATATGTAGCTTGGTATGATTCAGCAACTTGTAGCTTGGAGTTTAAATGAAAGTATCGTGAACTCAACAAATTCCATTAGCGTGTAGCTTGGTATTCTTTAACCAGCTTCTTGGCTTGGTGTGAAGTCAAATTAAAGCTTCTCCAATCAAACTTCTGGCTATTAAAATAGTTAATTTTATTGTCCAAGTACTCCCGAGCAGAGTTAGCAATTGTTTGGTCCTTTGACTGTGCCAAAGGTATAATATACTTTACAGCAGAATCAGATAAATTATACATCATATTAACATCTACAGTCTCAAATTTACCACTGGTATAGCAATCAACGTTGTACTTTGCAATCTGAGCATCAACGTCACTGAATGTAAGTAATCCAAACATTAAAACAAATACAGCAACACTGCTTCTCATTATTTTCAAAGAAGGGATAAATTGCTTTAAAATAAGTAAGATAAAGATTAGTCCTGTAAGTAGCATAAACCAAGTTGTGTAAACCCTCAAAAGTGAGAGACCATAATTGTCAATATACATCAGCATTTTGCTTACAGCTGTTGCAATCAGCAGAAGTGTAAAGGTTGAGAGAATAACAGTAAATATTTTTAGAAGTCTGGGTGGTTTTTCACTTGTTCTCTTTGTAAACACGGAGATTGCAAATATTATTGCTATATTAATCACTACTACCGCGCATAATTCAAAAAATCCTTTGCGTGCATACTCAGCATATGTCAAGCTCTGAGGTAAGATATTGCTAAAGGCTGAAAAATAGTATGCTGACTGCGAGGCAAAAAACATTGTATATAGCAAGCAGATTGGAATAGTTATTGTACAAATTACAATATTAGGTGCAAATCTAAGCTTTGTGACGATATTATCAGCTCTTGATTGGGTTAATAGCTCTGAATTAGTGCCCTTTGCGTATGACATCCATGTTCCATAAATATAGAATCCAAAAGGAATGCCTACGGCAACCTGAACTAAAAATATTACTATGTTTGAAAAGGCATTGCTAAATAGGTATGAAAACATATTATTAAATGCGTCGTCTGCCTGCATCAGTAAATATGCAATTGTCATTGTAGTAGGTACTGCTATGATGAGCCCTGTAATGACATAAAGCAGATTCTTTCCTGCAGAGTACTTTTTACCAGCACTGTTAAGAGCCGAACCACATTCCCCCATTGAAGATAGCGGCATTATAATTATTGCCTTTATAGCATCAAAAAGCATATTACCAGTATAATAATTCTTGTGGCTTCGTTCACAAACTATAAAGTACCAGCCCATGGAAACTATGAAAAGGAAAATCAATGTAAGACCTTTTATTATAGTATTTGGATAAATTGAAAAACTGCACGAAAATGCTAGCAAAATTATTATATAGAACACGTCCAATCGGGATATTTCTATATTATGGTATCTAAAGAATATTATACTGCTGGCTAGACTCATTACAAAGAAAACACTTGTAGCAATACCAAGCCCGCCTGCAAGCACAAACTTTATACAGAGAAAGCCCAGTATAATAGAAATAGCGGCAAATACCACCTGTACTTTAGTAAAGGTCTTATTGGTCAAGCCCTCGTTAATGCCCCCTATCGGTTCTGGCTTGTATGGAAGCTCATTATTTTCAATGCTAGACATAAAATCACACTCCTTAAACCGTTATTTTATATAAATAGCTATATAAAGCTATTATAGATAACCTTGCTTTTATTTTACATATTCCAAGATATCACTAGGCTGGCATTCTAATACCTCACAAATCTTCTCTAGTGTGGAAAATCGGATGGCCTTAGCCTTATTGGTTTTGAGAATAGACAGATTCGCCTGGGTTATTCCTATCTTCTCAGCCAACTCATTTGATGAAATTTTGCGTTTCGCCATTATAACATCTAAATTAACTATTATTGGCATATAGTAATCCTCCTGTATTAAACCGTAAAATCACTCTCTTCTTTCAACTCAACTGCTTGCTCAAATACATTTTTGAGAACTCTCAATATTAGTCCAAAAAAAGCAGCCGCAAAACCGATTAGTAGAAATAGTACGTAGTAATATCCGGATAACAAGCAAATAAGTGAAACAGCGCAGCAGCACCAAGAGAGTATTCTAAGGTATTGTACATTTTGTGATACAAAAACCAACCCTTTTCTTATGTTTAATAGTATCCTGTCAAGGCATATAAGTACACCAAACGCTGGCACTAAGCATGAATAGAGTGTTACAAGCAATGGAGTTGAAATACCTGTATCCTTTCGTGAGAAATTGATATAAACGTCAACAAGCCACGGAAGTGTAAATATAGATGCCACCGCTAACAAAAATAGCACTCTAACCAAAATAAAAGACAATAAAATAGATCTGGGTTTGTTCCACATAAGTAAACCTCCATATACAATTTCATAAGATTCATAGTTTTATACTTACTAGTTCATAGTTACTACCCAGGCTAAATATAGATACTCACCTATTACAAAGTACTCTTAGTTACTCGCCTATTGCAAAGTACTCTTAGTTACTCGCCTATTACATAGTTACCATACACACCAAATTATAACAGCATGTTTATTAAAAAGCAATATAATTTTATTGATAAACAATAAATTTTTATTGTTTTTTGCATAAGCAAACAAGGACAGATTCTGATGGAATCTGTCCTTGTTCTTCTAAAGCCTAGACACAATTAACTGCTTAGGCTTCTTTAAATGATAAAACTTATACTACTTATAGATTAACTTCACTTTTTATTGTTCAAGATTAAACCAAGCCTTAAGTCCTGGGTACTCTGCAATCTCCCCTAGTTCCTCTTCAATCCTTAAAAGTTGGTTATACTTCGCAACTCTGTCTGTACGTGAAGGCGCACCAGTTTTAATCTGACCAGAATTTGTTGCCACAGCTATATCCGCTATTGTTGCGTCCTCAGTTTCACCTGAACGATGTGAGGTAACAGCAGTATATCCTGCTCTATTTGCCATCTGGATAGCATCTAGTGTTTCTGTAAGTGTTCCGATCTGATTTACCTTTATGAGAATTGAGTTTGCAACGCCCATATTAATACCCTTTGATAGTCTCTTTGTATTAGTAACAAATAGGTCGTCCCCAACAAGCTGAATCTTCTTGCCGAGTTTTTCAGTTAATAGCTTCCAACCTTCCCAATCCTCTTCGGATACGCCATCCTCAAGAGAAATAATAGGATACTTGTTTGCAAGGTCAGCCCAATAGTCAACCATTTCTTCTCTAGTCTTTCTGATATTGGTTTTCCAGAAGAAGTAGGTTCCATCTTCTTGATACA
>JAEYTP010000043.1 GCA_023433945.1 Bacillota bacterium
TATCAGCATACATTATGACCTGACCTTCTGAATTTCTAGCAGCTCTACCAATTGTCTGGATTAATGAAGTTTCAGAACGCAAAAAGCCTTCCTTATCAGCATCTAGTATTGCAACCAGTGAAACCTCAGGGATATCAAGTCCTTCTCTCAAAAGGTTAATACCAATAAGCACATCAAATACACCCAGTCTTAAATCCCTTATAATCTCCATTCTTTCAAAGGTAGCAATATCCGAATGAAGATACTTGACCTTCAGATTGAGCTCCTTCATATAATCAGTTAAATCCTCGGCCATTTTCTTTGTGAGCGTTGTTACAAGCACTCTCTGATTTTTCTCGGTACGCTTATTAATCTCACCTATTAAGTCATCTATCTGCCCCTTTACTGGTTTAACTATTATCTCAGGGTCAACAAGTCCGGTTGGTCTAATTATCTGTTCAACTATTTTTGTTGAGTGCTCCCTCTCATATGCAGCGGGCGTAGCACTTACATATACAACCTGATTTACCCTTTCTTCAAATTCCTTAAACATCAGCGGTCTGTTGTCAAAAGCAGAGGGCAGTCTGAAGCCATATTCCACCAGCGACTGCTTTCTTGCCCTGTCTCCATTATACATCGCACCTATCTGTGAAACTGTAACATGGGATTCATCTATTACAAGCAAATAATCATCTGGGAAGTAGTCTATTAATGTAAATGGAGAGCTTCCAGGTTCTCTTCCGCTTATATGCCTGGAATAATTCTCAATTCCTGAGCAGAAGCCTATCTCTGACATCATTTCCAAGTCGTATCGGGTTCTCTGTTCAATTCTTTGTGCTTCAAGCAGTTTTCCCTCCATTTTGAATTGCTCTATTCTTTCCTCTAGCTCCTTCTCAATAGTAACAATGGCTTTTTCCATTTTAGGTCGGGTGGTAGCATAGTGAGATGCAGGAAATACTGCTATATGATTTCTTGTACCCAAAATTTCCCCAGTTAAATAATCAACCTCGGTAATTTTTTCAATCTCATCTCCAAAAAACTCAACCCTTAGTACCATTTCAGAGCTATTTGCAGGAAAGATTTCCAGAACATCTCCTCTTGCTCTGAAACGTCCTCTTCTGAAATCAATTTCGTTTCTTTCATATTGTATTTCAACGAGCTTCCTAATAATATCATCCCTATCCTTCTGCATACCCACTCTAAGTGATAGCATAAGGTCAGTGTAATCCTCCGGGTCACCCAAACCATATATGCAAGACACACTAGCCACTATTATAACGTCCCTTCTTTCAAAAAGCGCTGCTGTAGCAGAGTGTCTCAACTTATCTATCTCTTCATTAACAGAGGAATCCTTCTCTATATAGGTATCTGTAGTTGGGATGTAGGCTTCGGGCTGATAGTAATCATAATAGGAAACAAAGTACTCAACAACATTATTTGGGAAAAACTCTTTAAACTCGCTGCATAGCTGAGCAGCAAGTGTCTTATTGTGTGCTATTACAAGTGTAGGTTTTTGAACCTGCTCGATAACCTTTGCCACTGTATATGTTTTTCCTGAACCAGTTACCCCTAAAAGTGTTTGATGCTTTTCACCCTTTAGTATTCCATCTGACAAAGCAGCAATTGCTTTTGGCTGGTCACCGGTAGGCTGATATTCAGATATTACCTCAAACTTATTCATAAATTTCTCCTGTCGCAAAATGGTTAATTTATTAAATTAACTTATAATATTTTTATCTTAAATTAATAAATTATTTCCATTTTATCATGAAAACTCATGCATATCAAACATATGTTTGGATTTCTTTGGTAAGTGTACTGCTTCGCTGGACGCACCACACACAAAAGGACGCCCCCGATAATATCTCAAGGCCGCCCTTTAAAACGTCAATTTAATTTATTAAGTTTTAGGAACTAATCCAACCTTTTTATAAACCTTTGATACAGTCTTTCTTGAAAGATAAAACGCCTTTTCTGCACTTTCTTTAAGCACTGTATTCAAAAAATCCTTATTTGAAGAATACTCATTATACCTTTGCTGAACAGGCTTCAAAACATCAGCAACTGACAAACCTACAGCTTCCTTCAAATCGCCGTAGCTGAGGCCTGTAAACTGCCTTTCAATCTCCTCTATGGTTTTACCTGTTGTACTTGAGTATATGCTTATTAAATTGCTTACACCAGGTTTATTTTCCTCATCATATCTAATCTCTCTTTCGGAGTCAGTAACGGCGCGCTTAAACTTACGTAGAATAACGTCCAGAGGGTCAAGAATTGATACATAAGCGTTCTCATTTTCATCAGACTTAGACATCTTCTTCTCTGGCTCTTGAAGACTCATTATTTTTGCACCAATCTTAGGAATGTATGCTTCGGGAATCTTAAATGTATCGCCATATATATTATTAAAGCGTTCAGCAATATCTCTTGTAATCTCAAGATGCTGCTTTTGGTCCTGACCAATTGGAACAAGATCAGTTTGGTATAGAAGTATATCTGCTGCCATAAGCACAGGATAGGTATACAAACCAGCATTTATATTGTCTGAATGCCTCTGTGACTTATCTTTAAACTGAGTCATTCTGTTCAACTCACCCATATAAGTATAGCAATTTAATATCCAAGCTAATTCAGCATGACCACTTACATGTGATTGAAGATAAAGTATACATTTCTGAGGATCAAGTCCACATGCCATGTAAAGAGCCAAAAGATTTAGACTCCTCTGCCTAAGCTCTGCCGGTTTCTGTCTGACAGTAAGTGTATGCAAATCTACAACACAATATATGCAGTCATATTCGTCCTGCATAGGTATCCAATTTTTAATAGCACCTAGATAGTTGCCTATTGTAAGATTTCCGGAAGGCTGTACCCCACTAAATATTCTTTTTTTCTGTACATTTTGCTCCATATATTATCCCATTCCTTTCTAACAATAGATTTTACCATTGAATAGCTCTACTAACAACCCTTATCCTTTTTTTTAATATATCCAATATAGGCTATAGCAAAACCTAAACCCGCTATAAAATAATATATTCCGCTCGCTTGTCTTCCTGATACAAACTTGAGTGCAGAAAATCCAAATAAAACTATTGTAAAGAATGCAAAGCCAAAACGCATTATTTTATCCATACTTTTTCTCCCCATAAAATACCTACAATGTTTGTCCATATTATAAAGTACTTCAATTTTTATTCCATACTCATAAAAATACCAGCATCGTAATGCATATTTATAAAAATACTAATGTGTTATGCCGTACTCATAAAATACTAGCATGTTATGCCGTACTCATAAAAATACCAGCATGTTATGCCGTACTCGTAGAAATACTGCATTGTTATGCCATACTCGTAGAAATACTGCATTGTTATACAATGCACAATAAAATACCAGCAAATTGTTTATGTCTATTATGGCATAAAAATATGCTGGTAGCTATATTTATCTTTCTTCTCTGAAATACGGTACGCTTAGAGATTCTGGAGGACAGTTTTCCTTTGACTTTTTCATAGAAATAGCTACAAGAACAACTATTGTAGCAAGGTACGGCAACATGTCAAATATACTCTGTGGTATTGGAACATAACTTTGAAGATAAAGTCCCAAAATACTGAGTGCACCAAAAAAGTACGCCCCTACCATAGCCTTAAGAGGACTCCATGTAACGAATATTACTAAGGCAACAGCAATCCACCCTCTTCCGCTTGTTATACCTTCCTGCCAGGATGGTACTGTTACAAGGGACATATATGTTCCACCAAAGCCGCAGAGTGCTCCACCCAAAAGAATGTGAATATATTTATATGCAGTTACATTTATACCTGCAGTATCTGCAGCACCTGGATTTTCTCCAACTACCCTTAAATTAAGCCCTTTTCGTGTCCTGAATAGATATATGCCCAATACGATGGCTAAAAGATATCCCACGTATACAAGTATATTTTGATTAAAAAATGCTTCCCCTATCACTGGTATATCGCCCAACAATGGGATTTTAACGGGAACAAAACTGGCTCTTACAGTCTGACTTAACGATTGACCTGCAAGCTTCTGCCCAAAAAAGCTGGTAAAGCCCGTCCCGAAAATGGTAAGTGAAAGACCGGATACTACCTGATTTGCTCTAAGTGTAATTGTAAGGAATGCAAAGATAAAAGCACCTGCTGCGCCTGCTATAAGCCCCGCAGCAATTCCCAATACTGGATTCTGAGTAGTTAATGAAACACTAAAACCCATAATCGCTCCCATAAGCATCATACCTTCAACACCAAGATTCAGATTACCAACCTTTTCGGTCAGTATTTCTCCTAAAGTTGCAAACAATATCGGAGTTCCTGCTGTGACTGCACCAGTTAAAACAAAAGTTAAAATATTAATAAAAGTCTCCATTATGCAGCCTCCTTACCGTTATTATTTTGGTGTTTACGATTGTCTCGTACAATTTTATATTGAATAAAAAATTCACTTCCAAGAACAAAGAATAGAATCAAGCCTTGAATAATCTCGGCAACAGAAGCACTGATACTAAATGCAGTCTGAATAAAGATTCCGCCCTGCTCTAATACAGCAAACAAGAAACAAACTATTACAATTATTGGAGCGCTGAGTCCTGCAAGCCATGTAGTTATAATTGCAGTAAAACCAATTCCGTTGGCTACCTGATAGCTCAGAGTACCATTTACTCCAGAAACCTGGAACATTCCTACAAGTCCACATAGAGCACCACTTATAAACAATGATGATATAATAATTTTCTTTACATTCATACCTGCGTATCTAGCGGTATTCTCACTTTCACCAACAACCTGTATTTCATAACCACGCTTAGTTTTATTGATGAAAATATACATTGCAACTACCAGAATTATAGCAATAATCCAACCAATATGAATTCCAAAAACCTTGGGCAGCAATGCATTCTCTTTAAACAGAGCCATTTGACCTGCACCTTTGAGCGTTGGGTCTTTCCATGGACCATACTGAAGATAAGTTACTAGCTTTAAAGCGATATAATTCATCATAAGCGTAAACAGAGTTTCATTTGTGCCGAAGCTGGCTTTAAAATAAGCCGGAATAAATGCCCAAATTCCGCCAGCTATCATAGATACAATTATCATTAATGGCAGTAGTACGTAAGGTGGCAAATCCGACCAGAATAATCCAAAATACGTTGCCGCTATAGCACCAATAATTATCTGACCTTCTGCTCCGATATTCCAGAATTTCATCCTAAAAGCAATAGAAACACCTAATGATGCTACAACCAATGGAATGGTTGTTACAATTGCCTGTCTGAATCTATATAATGAGCCAAATGAGCCATCTATGATGGATCCGAATATTTTAAGGGGATTATAACCCAAGGCTAAAAGGAAAATACCACACGTGATTAGTGCAAGCAGTATTGCCAGCAATCTATAGCCAATGGATTGCTTTTTTGTCAAATCAGTACGTTTAACAATTCTCATTATGCACCCACCCCCATTACCTTTTCCATTTTTTCGCCAGCCATCATTAAGCCAAGCTGCTCCTTTGTAACATTCTTGGCATCTACAATGCCAGTAATCTTACCTCCGCAAAGTACCATTATATCGTCACAGAGTTCTATTAAAACGTCCAAGTCCTCACCGATATAAAGTATTGCTACACCCTTCTGCTTTTGCTCATTGAGTAAGTCATATATTGTATAAGAAGAATTTATGTCCAAGCCTCTTACAGGATATGCTGTAATAAGAACATTGGGGTTTGATTCAATTTCCCTGCCTAATAGCACCTTCTGTATATTGCCACCTGAAAGTTGTCTAACAGGGTGCATAATGGATGGGGTATTAATCTCAAGTTTTTTTACTAAATCCTCCGAAAGCTTTTTAGCAGTTTTCTTCTCTATAAACATGCCCTTCTGGTTCTGGTATTCTTTGAGAATCATGTTGTCCACCATTCCCATTGAAGCAACCAGTCCCATCCCGAGTCTGTCCTCCGGTATAAAGCTCATGCTTATACCCATTTTGATGATATCACGTGGATTCTTGCCAACTATGTTTTCGCTCTTGTATATAATATTTCCATTGGAAATAGGATAAAGTCCGGCTATAGCCTCGCATAGTTCCTTTTGTCCACTACCTGCAACCCCTGCAACACCTAGTATTTTCCCGGTTGATAAAGAAAATGAAATATTGTCAAGGCATTTCACCTTTTCTTGATCGGTTACAGTTAAACTATTTATGTCCAGAATAACCTTGTTATCCTTATTTTCAATTCTATTAATTGATAGGTCAACTGGCCTGCCAACCATAAGATTAGTCAGCTCAGTAGCACTGGTTTCAGACTTGTTGAGTGTTCCAACAGTTTCACCTTTTCTGAGCACAGTGATTCTATCTGAAATTTCCATAACCTCATTTAGCTTATGAGTAATAATTATAATTGAAGACCCAGCTTCTTTCATCCTTCTCAGTATGGCAAACAAGGCGTCTGTCTCCTGTGGTGTAAGTACAGCTGTAGGCTCATCAAGTATTAGTATTTCAGCACCTCTATAAATAACCTTTAAAATTTCAACAGTTTGCTTTTCCCCTACTGACATGTTGTACACTTTTTTATCAGGGTCAACTATCAACCCGAACTTTTCTGATATTTCTTTTATTCCTTGTGATAGTTTTTTATTATTTAGGAAAAAGCTACCCTTTTGTCCTGCTATGATATTCTCTTTTGCAGTCAATACTTCTACAAGTTTAAAATGCTGGTGAATCATACCGATTCCCATATTCATAGAGTCCTTGGGTGTTCTAAAGGAAACTTCCCTGCCCTTGATAAAAATAGAACCGCTGTCAGGCTTATAAATTCCTGACAGCATGTTCATCAAGGTGCTTTTTCCAGATCCGTTTTCACCCAAAAGTGCATGTATTTCTCCTTTTTTAACCTCAAGGCACACGTTATTGTTCGCACGTACATCCCCAAAGGTCTTTGTGAGATTTTCAATTTTTATATACACTTCATTATTCACGGAATCACCTATTATCCTATTATTTAGTATCGATCTTTCCAACTACACCTTCTACAAACCAAAGCATGCTTCTCTGATCCTGCAAGCTTACTGACTCGCCTTCAGCAACCTTTACTGCACCTGTTTGATCCTTAATTGGTCCAGCAAAAACATCAAAGCTTCTGTCCATGAACTTCTTCTCTACTTCTTCAATCTTTGTTTTTGCCTCTGCAGGTACCAAATCAGTTAAAGGAGCAAGCTTAACTACGCCGTCCTTCATATCTCCATTGTAGTCTTCTGCTTTCCAGCTGCCATCAATTATCTTCTTGACTTGTTCAACAGTGTAAACTCCCCAATTCCAGATAGGAGCTGTCATGTATGCCTTTGGTGCTGCATTTGGGCTGTCTGAGTTGTATCCGATCGCAAATGCGTTCTTTTCTTCAGCTGCCTGCTGAGGTGCTGTTGTATCCTGATGCTGAGCTATAACGTCACAACCTTCGTTTAATAAAGCTGTAGCTGTATCCTTTTCCTTCTGTGGATCATACCAGGTATCTGTCCACTTTACATTTACTGTTGCATTAGGATTTACAGATCTTACACCTAAAGTAAATGCATTAATTCCTCTAACAACTTCTGGTATCTGCATTGCTGCAACATAACCTATCTTTCCTGACTTCGTCTTTAAGCCTGCTGCAATACCTGCGAGATATCTTGGCTGTTCAATCTGTCCAAAGTAGTTAACAAAGTTCTTTCCGTTTGATTTTTCACCCGAACAATGGAAGAACTTAACGTCTGGGAACTCTTCTGCCAACTTAGCAACGTAATCCATATAACCGTATGAAGTGGCAAATATTACCTTGCAACCCTGATCAATAAGGTTTCTCATTGCTTTTTCACAGTCAGCTGTTTCAGCAACATTTTCAACAACCTTTGTTTCTACCTTGTCACCCAACTCTTTTTCAACCATTTGACGTCCTAAATCGTGAGCATATGTGTATCCTACGTCACCAGGAACACCAATATAAATGTAACCAATCTTGAGCTTCTCTCCAGAATCACCTGTGCTAGATGATCCACATCCAGTTAAAGCAACTGAACACATCATTACAAGCGCTAACATTAATGCAACTATCCTTTTCATCTTTAAGTCCCCCTATTTTTAAAATATATCTTAATGTTTCTGACTTATCCGTCCTGAACACATTAATACAAGTGAATAAAAATATTACTACATGAAACTGACTTTAGCCGTCTACACATTTAACAAGTAAAACAAATTATTTTTTATGTAAATTGAATTCTGCCGTCCCCAAAACCACTTATCAATTAGCTTAATTATGCTTAATACAAAATGATTTTTGTTGTCAGCAAAACCATTTACCATATAAATTAATCATGCTTTATACAATCTGATTTTTGTCATCCGCACTTTTAAAAGTTAATTATTTATAAGTTAAAATAATATACCTTATGCAAACTGAATCTTGCCATCTTCCATATTCTTGACAATTGCCAAAGACTCAACTCTGATGCCCTTCTCTCTCAGTAGACTTCCCCCTGGCTGGAATCCTTTTTCTATAACAATTCCTGCACCACATAACGTTGCACCAGCTTGTCCAACAATATCAGATAGCCCTAAAACTGCCTTCCCATTTGCAAGAAAATCATCAATTATCAATATTCTGTCATCATTATCTATATACTTCTTTGAAACTCTAATAATATAGGCTTTTCCCTTTGTAAAGGAATACACTTCACTTTGAAAGATATCACTATCCAGGTTTCTGGACTCAGTTTTTTTTGCAAAAACAACTGGAACATTAAAGTATTGAGCCGCAATACAAGCTATACCAATACCAGATGCCTCAATAGTAAGAATTTTTGTAATATTATCATCTTTAAATCGCCTATAAAATTCTTTACCGATTTCGTTGAAAAGCTTAACATCCATTTGATGATTTAAAAACGAATCAACTTTTAGGATGTCGTTACCGATTACAACACCATCCATAATAATTCTCTGCTTTAATAGTTCCATCTTTATCCCCCAAAAAAAGTCATAACAATCATGCCGCCGTTCAACTAAAATTGACCGACCAGATTAACTAAAAAACTCCCAATCAGATAGATTGGGAGTTCAAATATTCTGTGACAACATTCATGTCAAAGATGAACACCCGTAGCAAAGCCATTTATGGCGGCTTCGTAGAGACTGACGGCCCATATCGCCGAAAATATACGGGATACCAAAGTTTAGCAACTTTGGAATCGTATGAAGTTAATGTCGAGTATTTCGACAAAATTATTGTATATTAGGGAAAATAAAAATGCAAGTAGGAAAATGAACATTCTTAAAAATTTCTAGCAAATAGTTCGCTTAACCGTTTATTTTTACCAATAAGCATTAATAAAGGGTACCCCAGGAAGTAGCATGCTACTATCTGCCCTATGCCAACGCTGGCAATTGTAATAAAAAAAGGTAAATTATAGAGAATACTTAGCATTGGACCTACTATTACTGCATTTACAATAACTGGTGGTAGTGGTGCCAGAAGCTTTCGTGTAGGCTTGTTATAAGTTAATTTATAGGTAAGATATGCAGATAATAAGGTTGCTATGCTCCCTACCACAATGTCCCATATCCCATTACCACCGAATATATTTGAAATCAAGCATCCCACAAAAATTGCTGGGACAGCTACAGGAGTAACTGCCGGTAAAATAGTGAATGCCTCCGAAAATCTAACCTGCACCGGTCCAAAGCTTGTAAATCCGAAAACTAGCGTAATTACTACATATATTGCCGCTATAAAAGCTCCTGTTACAATTGATCTAATACTATTTCTTTTCATACAATCCTTTCCCTCTTTCGAGTAGGCTACGCCGTCAATAAGTTGACATAATTTCGCCATAAGTGTGCAGATAATTTTGCTATAAATGTGCAGATTATTTTGCAAACAAAATACTGCCCTACTTAGTGTAGGCAGCGTGCCGTAGTTTTATTTATAGACAGGATGGTCACGAACTGTCTTTTGGTATTAATTTATATCAAATTATATCATTGTTCCATTACTAAATACAACTAGATTATATAATACATTAAATAAATGTAATTCAATCAATTTATAAAATATATTTTAAAGTATCATACAATTTAAATTAAACATTTGATAATTAATACATTTTCAAATGTTTGACGCGAGGGTCTGACAGCCCCAGTGCATTAGCAGCCTCTGAAACTGTGTTCTTCTTTTATAATGCAATTGATAACATGTAACTTTTTTAGTTCCTTATCAGTCATAGTATATATCATTCCCTAAGATTACCATTATTTATGATAGGGTGAATAATCATACGATAATCTTACGGGTAAAATTATCAAATTAAATAAAATATTCATTTACATAGAAGTTAAATTAATATATAATATGAAATTTGGAAAGACAAAATTGTTTCGATATTAAAACAATCTAACTATACAAAATTTTGTTATGCAAATGGAGGGCAAAATGAACAAAAATTATGATGTAGTAATAATTGGTGCTGGAATTTCAGGTATATTTGCTGGTTATGAGCTCACCAAGCTAAATCCTAAGCTCAAGGTATTAATGCTTGAACAAGGACGTGACATATTTAAGAGAAATTGTCCTACAATTGGTAATAAAATAAAGGATTGTGTTAAGTGTAAGACCTGCGATATTATGAGAGGTTTTGGCGGTGCAGGAGCGTATTCGGATGGTAAATTTAATTTTACAACCGAATTTGGTGGTTGGCTCAATGACTATCTTCCTGATGAAGAAGTAATGAAGCTTATTGATTATGTAGATAAAGTAAATATGGAGTTTGGTGCTACCGATGAGGTTTTCTCAACCTACTCTGCAGAAGCTAAAGCTATTGAAAAAAGAGCCTTGGAGAATGATTTACACCTTCTGCAGGCTTCTGTTAAACATCTTGGAACAGAGAATAATGTGGAAATACTGAAAAGATTATATAACTATCTTACTGAAAGATTGGAAATGCAATGCAATACACAGGTTAAGCAAATCGCTCAGCATAATGAAGATTACATCGTGACACTTAGCGATGGTACTGAATTGCAGTGTAAGTACCTTATTGCTGCTCCCGGTCGTTCAGGTGCGGAATGGTTTTCACAGCAGTGTAAGGACTTGAATCTTAACCTTATCAACAATCAGGTTGATATCGGTGTACGAGTAGAGCTCCCTGCAAAGGTATTTGAACACATAACAGACGTTGTTTATGAATCAAAGCTTTTATATCGTACAAAGCAGTATGGTGATATTGTTAGAACCTTCTGTATGAATCCTTACGGTCACGTTGTTTCAGAAAATGTAGATGGTATTATAACAGTTAATGGTCATAGCTATACCGATCCTTCTTTGAGAAGCGAAAACACCAATTTTGCCCTTTTAGTAAGTAATAGGTTTACTCAGCCATTTAATGAACCCTACCAGTACGGTAAAAGAATTGCATCCCTTTCAAATATGCTAGGTGGTGGTGTTCTAGTACAGCGTTTTGGAGACCTAATCAAGGGTGCGAGGACAAATGCTCACCGATTGGGTCAGAGCTTTACCCATCCAACGCTCAAGGCAACTCCTGGTGATCTGAGCCTTGTTCTCACAAAGAGACATCTTGATAATATTATTGAGATGATTTATGCATTGGACAAGATAGCTCCTGGAACAGCAAACTATGACACACTGCTCTATGGTGTTGAGGTAAAGTTTTACAGTTCAAGACTTGAGCTTACTAGCCAGCTTGAAACGAAGCTATCAAACATGTTTGCTATAGGTGACGGTGCAGGAGTAACCAGAGGACTTTCACAGGCAAGCGCAAGCGGAGTACTGGTTGCGAGGACAATTGTTGATAGGATATTGAATAAATAAATTATCCCAGCTAATCATTCTAACTGCTATTTATATGTTCAATCATAACTTTTGGGACCTAAATGCTCCGTTTTTGGCATTTTAGGTCCCAATTTTATTATTCTATCTGCTACTTACACGGCTCAATCATAGCTTTTGGGACCTAAATGCTCCGTTTTTGGCATTTTAGGTCCCAATTTTATTATTCTATCTGCTACTTACATGGCTCAATCATAACTTTTGGGACCTAAATGCTCCGTTTTTGGTATTTTAGGTCCCAAATCATGTTCTGTCATGCTTATTAAATTATGTTTATGGACTTGCGTAACATATTAATAGTGAAATTGAAAAACAATTATATAGTCTCTGGCTCAGGGTATTGTACTCCAAAGGTTTCTACTGTAACCTTCTTCATTTTCTGGTCTTCATAAGGTCTGTCTTGACTATCCCTTTTTGCATTAACTATTTTATCAGCTTCTTCCATACCTTCAATTACCTTACCAAATGCAGCATATTGTCCATCGAGGTGTGGTGAGTTCTTTACCATGATAAAGAACTGTGACCCAGCAGAATTAGGGTTCATTGTTCTCGCCATAGAAAGTACTCCACGGTCATGCTTTAAATTATTTTTAAAGCCATTCATTGAAAATTCGCCTCTGATTGAATATTCAGGTCCACCCATACCTGTACCTTCTGGATCTCCGCCCTGAATCATGAAACCTGGTATTACACGGTGAAAGATAACACCATCATAGAAGCTGTGGTTTATTAATGATATGAAGTTGTTAACGGTATTTGGTGCAATTTCAGGGTAAAGCTCAGCTTTAATAATTCCCCCATTTTCAAGTTCAATTGTAACTATTGGATTTTGACTCATATTTTTCATATTCCTTTCTTGGATTATACTTTTCTATATTTATACTTTTCTTGGTATATATTAGCTTGTACTTTCATTATGGTTTTACTTTTCTTGGTCTATACTTTCACTGATATTTAACTTTAATTATCTTGAATCTTACGTTATAATTCAAGCAAATGTTTTGCTATTCTAATCATATATCTTCAAGTGTTTAATTATTTAAGTGTTTATATTTAGTGTTTAATTACTCAGTGTTTAATTATTTACCGCTCAACTCTATATTGTTTATTTCTTTAATGCTCAATTCATTATGTTTATTCTTGATTGTTCAGGTCTTTAATGGTCAATTATTTAATCCTTGATTGCTCAATTATTAATGTTCAATTCTTTAAGGCTCAATTCTTTAATGCTTAAATATTAAAGCATTTATTACTCAAATTCAAGCGTCAACTGGTTATCAGCCTTGTCCTCTTCCTTCATATAACAGCCAATGGCAGGAATATTTTTTGTTCTGTAATAATCATAATCCGCGAGCGGCATCTCATCTAAAGTTTTTATTGCTATCAACGTGCTGCCCTTTTTGGACGTAAGTACCTGCACCCCTAGCGAGTCTCTGGTAGTCTTCGGATTGATGCCTTCTGTACTAAATACTAGAACCTTCTTTATACTGCTCACTGCTATAAGCTCTAATTCCTCACCCATATAGAACATTCTTATAAGCGGTGACGCATCCGAATAAGCATTTGCCAACTTCTTGCGGTTGGTCTTTGTAGCATAGCTGGAAAGCGGGATCTTCGAAGCCTTTCCATTCTCATAGAAGAACAGCATATGTCCTGTATATTCATCAGTGGCAGTAATATATATAATTTTTTCATCAGCGTCGAGCCCCAGTAGATTTGTGAGATACTCCCCTAAACTAGACGCCTTGCAATCAGGAATATCATAAATCTTTGTCTTATATACATTGTACTTATTTGAGAACAACAACAACTCAGCTTTATTATGTGTATCAATTTCCTGCACAATAATATCGTCATCCTTGAGCTTATGTTCCGGATTTGCACGCAATGAAACCAGTGCAATCTTTTTGAGATAATTATGCTCTGTTAGGAATAGCTTAAGGTTGTAATCCTCTATCAGGTGCTCGGTAGTAATCTCTTCAATATGGTCTTCATGAATTATTTCAGTTATTCTAGGTTTACCATATTTCTTTGAAATATCCTTAAGCTGTTTTGCTATAATGCTCTTAATACGCTTTTCACTTCCGTATATATCTCTGAGGTCAGCAATCTCTTTAACAAGGTCATCTGTCTCGCTTACCCTATTGAGAATATATTCCTTATTAAGGTTTCTGAGCCTTATTTCTGCAATGTACTCTGCTTGGAGCTGATCTATTTCAAACCCCGTCATAAGGTTGGGAACAACCATTGTCTCCTGCTCTGTACCTCTGATTATAGAAATTGCCTTATCAATATCCAACAGTATCTTTTTAAGACCCATCAGCAAGTGAAGCTTATCACTCTTCTTTTCAATATCGTATAAAGTCTGGCGTTTAATACATTCTATTCTGAATTTAAGCCATTCCCTGATTATCTCAGGTACGCCCATTACTCTGGGCCTACCGTTTATAAGTATGTTGAAATTACAGTTAAAGCTATCCTGCAGTGGTGTTAGCTTAAAGAGCTTATTCATCAAAGCATCAGGATCGGTGTTCCTTCTAACATCAAGTGCTATCTTCAAGCCTTCTAAGTCAGTCTCATCACGGACATCAGTAATCTCCTTGATTTTTCCTGCCTTTATTAATTCTATAATCTGGTCAATTATTGCTTCAACTGAGGTAGTATAAGGAATCTCTATAATCTCTACGCAGTTATTTTCCTTGTCAAACCTATATTTCCCCCTAAGCTTAAAGCCTCCTCTACCAGTTGCATATATCTCCTTCATTTCTTTTTCAGAGTATATCAGCTGTCCTCCTGATGAAAAGTCAGGAGCTTTGATATATTGCTCTACTGGAGCATTTTCGTTGTTAATAATTGCAATGGTGGCTTCACACACCTCAGAAAGATTAAAGCTACAAATGTTGCTGGCCATACCTACCGCAATACCTTGGTTTGCATTCACCAAAACATTCGGAAAAGTAGTCGGCAAAAGTACCGGCTCTTTAATTGTGCCATCATAATTGTCCACCATATCGACATTGTTTTTGTCTATATCTCTGAATATTTCTTCACAAATCTTATCAAGTTTTGCCTCTGTATACCTTGGAGCAGCAAACTTCATATCCCTGGAATACTGCTTACCAAAGTTACCCTTTGAATCTACAAAAGCATGCAGCAGCGCATTATTACCTCTGGTTAAACGCACCATGGTTTCATAGATAGCCATATCACCATGCGGGTTAAGCTTCATGGTTTGTCCAACAATGTTTGAGGACTTTGTCTTTGCGCCCGTCAATAAAGACATCTTGTACATAGTGTACAGTAGCTTTCTGTGCGACGGTTTAAAACCATCAATCTCTGGAATCGCACGAGACACGATGACGCTCATGGCATAAGGCATAAAGTTGCTTTCAAGGGTAGAAACAATCCCCTGCTCAATTACATTTTTGTTACTCATAGAAAGTCCTTTCTCCTACATAACATCAATCATTTCAAGGTATTTGTCACCATTTTCCTCGATGAAATTTTTTCTTCCCTGCAAATTATCTCCAAGTAGTACATCAAACATTGTTGCTGTAGCCTCTGCTTCGTCAGGCAATACCTGAATTAGCCTACGCGTAGCTGGATTCATAGTTGTCTGCCACATCATATCCGGCTCATTTTCACCCAGTCCCTTTGAACGCTGAATTGTATATTTACCACTAAGTTTTGCAAGTATATCCGCTTTCTCTTTTTCAGAATAAGCAAAATAAGTCTTGCCCTTGCAATTAATTTCAAACAATGGCGACTCTGCGATATATACTTTCCCTAGTTGAATAAGAGTAGGCACAAGCCTATATAACATAGTCAATATCTGCGTTCTAATGTGGAATCCATCAACGTCAGCATCTGTACAAATTATTACCTTAGCCCATCTCAAATTGTCCAAGTCAAAGGTATTCAACTCTTTGTTGTGCTTTGATTTGATTTCAACACCACATCCTAGCACCTTTAAAAGATCCACAATAATTTCACTCTTAAATATGCTATCATACTCTGCCTTTAAGCAGTTTAAAATCTTTCCTCTTACAGGCATTATAGCCTGGAACTCCGCATCTCTTCCGAGCTTACAGGCCCCTAATGCTGAATCTCCCTCAACTATATAAACTTCTCTTCTCGTAATATCCTTCGTTCTGCAATCAACAAACTTTTTAACCCTGTTTGAAATATCAACAGATCCCGAAAGTTTCTTTTTAATGTTTATTCTGGTTTTCTCTGCCGTTTCTCTACTTCTCTTGTTTACTAGAACCTGCTCAATGATTTTGTCGCTTTCAACCTTGTTTTCGATAAAATATATCTCTAACTGCTGTTTCATAAACTCTGTCATTGTTTCTTGTATAAACTTGTTAGTAATAGACTTTTTTGTCTGATTTTCATAGCTAGTAATAGTAGAAAAAGAATTAACAACCAAAATAAGGCTGTCCTCTATATCAGCAAAAGTAATTTTGGATTCGTCCTTGTTGTACCTGCCACGAGCTTTTAAGCACTTGTCAATTTCATAGACCAGAGCATTTTTGATGGCCTTATCAGGTGCACCCCCGTATTCCAGGAAGCTGGAGTTATGGTAGTATTCCAAAAGATTAGTGGTATTATTGAAGCAAAAGGCAATTTGCATCTTTACCTTATATTCGGGCTTGTCCTCACGGTCCTTACCTTTTGTAGATGTTTCATAAAACTGAATCTCTGTAAATCCGGAATCCTTGTTGATTTCCTTTATGTAATCAACAATACCATTTTCATAGATATATTCAAAGGTAGCATCTGATTCTTCATCTTTTAGGATAAAGCGAAGACCGGCATTAACTACCGCTTGTTTTTTCATCACTGTCTGAAAATACTCTAATGGAATATTAATATCGGTAAATACATGTATATCGGGTTTCCAATGTTGAATAGTGGAGGTTTGCTTATAATCACACTTGCTTTTCTTTAGCCCGCCAATATTCTCCCCGCCTTCAAAATGTAATTCGTATTTAAATCCGTCTCTAAGAACTGTAACATTAAAGAACTCGGATGAATACTGAGTGGCACACGCACCCAGTCCGTTGAGACCTAAACTATATTCGTAGTTTTCTCCTGAGTTGTTTTGATACTTTCCTCCTGCATACAACTCACAATAAACCAGTTCCCAATTGTACTTTTCTTCTTTTTGATTGTAATCCAGAGGAATTCCTCTTCCCCAGTCTTGAATCTTTATAGAATGGTCCTTATAGCGAGTAACCTCAATTACATTACCGTACCCTTCACGAGCCTCATCAATTGAGTTTGATAGTATTTCGAAGAATGAATGCTGACATCCCTCGAGGCCATCTGATCCAAAGATAACACCGGGACGTAATCTGACTCTATCAGCACCTTTGAGTGAAGATATGCTTTCATTTCCGTATTCAGGCTTTTTGGCCATTTTTGTCATTTGTTACTTCCTCCAAAATTCCAAATCATCAATATTCACACTAAACATTATTTATCAAACTAATGTTCGTGTCAAGAGGCGATGAAAAGTTAACCAACAAAATATTAACAAAACCAGACCCTGACCGATAAAAAGTTAACCAATAAATTCTTAACAAAACCAGACCCTGTCCGATGAAAAGTTAACCAACAAAATATTAACAAAACCAGAACCTGTATGATAGAATATTATATACCTAATATAATAGCCATTAAGGCGGAAATGGTGGTACATATGAGACTTAGAATAACACAAAAGGAATTGGATGAGCTAACTTTCGAGCAGATGCAAAACTTGTGCGAACTATGGATTCCGCATGTATACGATGTTGCTGTAGCAAACTTATGTATTAATGCAGAAGAAGAAGTATATGAAAAATTAACTTTCGTTGTCGGAGGCATTCAACTTGTCAGACACCACAGTATGATACTATTTGATTTCAAGTATATGCCCGATGATAAAGACAAAGAATCAGATGATATCGAGGTTGTGGATAGCGCAGAACCTGAAGAATTGGATAGCACACAACCTGAAGTAGAGGAAGATTTCTCCTTGCCTGAAGATTTTATGGAAGAAGACTTCGTATTCGAGTTTCAAAGGCCAACATCCTTTTCAAAGCAGGATTGTTTGCCCCTACTTGATATAGGACAAATGATTGACATACTGGATAGAAAGGGCTTCGGCCAGGGAGACTTTTATTTAACTGCTACTATTGGAGATTATACCTGCGATATTGGTAAGCATGATAGTGCAGGCGGTAACTATGACCCTAATAATGTAGAAAGTGACTTAGTGCAGGTACTCTGGGAATCTGTAAAGGCATTACTATAATGTTATTTGACAATGTTTCTTATTAATGTTGCCGGCAGTGTTGCCGGCTAATGTTGCCTGTCAATGTTAACTGCAGTGTTACCTGCTAATGTTACCTGTAGTGTTGCCTGCTAATGTTACCTGTAGTGTTGCCTGTCAATGTTGTGTTGTATGCCTAGAATTAGTATGTCCTACGCCATGAACCAAACAGGCAATACTTGACATAATTATGGCTATAGAAGTATTTAATAAAGCTCCACCTAGTAGTAGCAGTTTAAATCAACTGACATTACAAAGTGGAGCTTTTACTGTCTAACTATTTTTATACAACGTCTGGACAATCTTAGTTTAGCGGCGTCGAACCTATATTCGCTTAGCTATTTAACTATTGTAAATCATTGTCTTATAATCTTGGTCAAGAGTCTTAACCAGTTTTGCTTAGCTATTTAACTGTTGTATCTAAACATCTCAATCTTGGTCAGGCGTCTTAATTAATCTAGCTTTGCTTTTTAACTGTTGTAGCTCAACATCTTAATCTTGACCAGGCGTCTTAACTAGTCTAGCTTAACTTTAGTATCCATCTACACTAATATTTCCAACCCCTGAGTTAAGCTCTACTCTAGGTCCTCCACCGTTAACGTCCTGCTTAGAATGATTTTTCATACCGCTATCTTTAATGATAGAACCGCCAACATTTCCTACTCCTGTATCAACACTAAGCTCCATTGAAGTGGCTGCTGGCAATGATAAAGATATATTCCCTGCGCCATTATCAATTCTAATGTTGTCTAAGTCTTTGAACTCACCATCTATATTGACATTGCCTGCTCCAGTCGAAATCTCAATCTCATCAGTAAGCTTTGTATTGCTCATACTAATATTTCCAGCGCCAGTTGAAGCAGTCAAAGCTACTTCTATATCACTTATGGATAGATTACCAGCCCCTGTTGAAAGATCAAACTCCATTCTTTCAGGTATTTCAATATCATAATTAATGGTTATTAGGTAGCCACTGTAGTTGCTTTTATGCCACTTCCAGAAGTCATTGCCATCCTTTGTCTGAAGTTCCAGTTTTGCTCTATCCCCATTGGTTTCAAGCTTAACCATAGAGTTATTAAGTATTTCATTCTTAATATCCTCATTTTTACCTTTAACCTTTATATCAGCTCTAATCTCAATCTTACCAGTTTCAGATTTACTGATTGTAATGTTTCCGGCAGGGATTTCAGATGAAATGGAAGAAATATTGTTTTCTGCAGAGATTTGCTGTTCTCCTGAGTTTTCTGAACCTACACCGTCAAATATTGAGCTCTCAGTCCTTTTTGGCGTTTCAAAGAATGTATACTCCTTCCCCATTATGCTGACGCCACATCCACTTAGAGAACCTATCATTGTTACAATTATTGAAAGAATAACCAGTCTTTTAAATATCTTTTTCATATTATTTCGCTGCTCCTGTTTTTTATTTTCATTTAAATGTACGGGGCTAGCAAAAAAAAGTCTGCAATGAATTAATTTATAAAATATCAATATGTGAAAATCTGCGGAAAACTGGCGCTAGGGACTTCCATACCAAATAAACACTCAATGATATAATTGGTAAGAATACAGCGCTCTTAATCAGTCTTGCAGGTAGCATGGCAATAGCAGCATTCTGTGTAATAATTGTAAGCCAAACGGTTTTCAACAGCAGCTCGACTACTAGAATAACACTCAATGATGCTAGAAAAACCTTAAGTAAAGTTATTTTCTTCTTATAAAGGAAAATACCATACAAGTATCCTGAAACAAACGCACTAAAAGTAAATCCAGGGAAGTAAGCCCCCTTTGGAAAAATAAACATCCCAAGTACATCTGCGATAGCAGCGGCAACTCCTGCTGTAATTGGTCCAAACATTATTGCTGAAATAGCGATAGGAATGAGTTCAAATGATATTCTCAGAATTGAATTCTCAATAGAAAAAAATCTGGTTAAAATTATTTCAAAGGCTATAAACAAGCCCACAAGTAATACACCTCGTGTATTATGACGCATAAAGCACGACCTCCTCTTAAATGTTATAAATTGTAAAAAGCCACATAAAAGAGTTCGTGCTCTCTTTGTGGCAGCGGAATGCGACATTTGCACCGCAAACAAAATGTTTTTCGTCCTAAAGGCAACTTCCCGTCCCTTAAGCACTTGACGCGCAAAAATCTACTCTGCCATTTTTTTATGCATTTATTGTACATTATATTCATTGGAAAATCAATGTAATACGCATAAAAAGTTACAACCTAAGTAGAATTCTTAACATCAATTTTCATAGAAGGTCATTTTACAGACTTATCTTCACACTCTCCTATTAACTATATAATTTAACATTTAACTCATCCATGTTCGTCGGTATGTTTTGCTAGTTTATTTGCATATTTTTTCAGTTTCTTCTACATATATGACTTATATTTCTTATTCTTTTATACTTATATTCTCAATTCTTGGGCACTTATATATTCTTATTACTTGTTTACTTATATTCTCAATTCTTGGGGCACTTATATATTTCTTATTACTTGTTTACTTATATTCTCAATTCTTGGGAACTTATACTTGTTTACTTATGAATTTGGGACCTATAACTGGATTTTCGGCAAATAAAGTCCCAAATTCAACCCCAATTAGGCAACTTTGCATGCCATACCAATGAATTTGGGACCTAAAACTTGATTTTCGGCAAATAAAGTCCCAAATTCAGTCCAAATTAAGCAACGTTGCATGCCATACCAATGAATTTGGGACCTATAACTGGATTTTGGCCAAAA
>JAEYTP010000070.1 GCA_023433945.1 Bacillota bacterium
TGTTGCCATAAATACAGCTGCTAGTTTAACTACTTTGTTTTTCATAATAATCCCCCTTTAATAATTATTACTTATCGTGCACGTTCACGCAATTAAATAATAACATACTAATAATTTTATGTAAACATTTTTTGTAGTTTTTTTTAAATTTTTTTTAGTATATTTTTAGATATATAAAATTAAAGAGAATCACCAGAAATGATTTTATAATCGACAAGTATGTTATTCTGAATTTCTTCCTCACCAATTATCCTTAGCAATGTATCAACTGCTTTTACCCCTATTTCCTCAACAGGATAATATACTGTTGAAAGAGCTGGAACAACATATTCTAAAGTATCTATTCCATCAAACCCCATAATCCCAATATTACTTGGTACAGAAATTCCTCTTTTCCTTAAATATTTAATTAATTCCAAAGCATAAATATCTCCTGAACAAAATGCTGCAATTTTATCTGAAGACTCTTTTATTCTGCTCTCAATCGTTTTTAAATAATCATTATTATCTATTACTTGGTAAGTTATTTCATTATTGTTGGCAACTACACTCATAAAGCCCTTTAATCTTTCTTCATGTGAATAAATGTTATCTTTTTCTTTGTACTCTAATGCAGGACAAACAAAGAAAATTGTTTTATATCCCTTTTCAATAATTAACTCAGTGGCATCCTTTGCAGCTCTGAATTCGTCTATTCCTATATAGGGGATTTCAAGGGATAGTCTATTTCCTATTACTACAACTGGGGTTCCTAGTTTATTTATATATTCGCAAAAATCCTTTCCTTTATTTACAGGACAAACGATTATCCCGTCCACTCTTCTGTCAACAAGATTATTTATTACCTGCACTTCTAATTCCGGATCTTCTTCCTGTAGCATAATATTTAAGAAATATCCATTATTTCTTGCAGTAGCTTCTATAGAGTTTAAGAGTTGAGCAAAAATTCTATTTCTTATATCAAAAACCACTACGCCAATACTCATAGTTTTACCCTTAACAAGGCTTCTTGCCAGTAAGTCGGGCCTATATCCCATTTGCTTTGCTGTACTTAATATCTTGGCCTTGGTTGCTTCATTAATACCGCCCTTATTATTTAGAGCCCTGTCAACAGTTCCCCTTGAAACATTACAAGCTTTTGCTATATCAACTACCGTTACACCCATTTTACTATCCCCTTGCTATATAAATTAAAACAGAGTCATTATATCAAATAATCACCTAAATTAAAATATTGATTGTGCCCAATGAGAAGGGACTAAAATAGTTAAATTATCTATCTCAATCCCATATATTGCTACATTTTTATTAATTTTGGTCCATATACACTTACCAGTATTATCAATTCCAGTCATCAGATTTTCACGCTTATGAAGATATCATCTTTTCTGCTTTCATTGTCGCACTAACCTTATTAATTTGCTGTAGCGTATGTATTGGATTTTCAATTTATGTTACCGTAGTGTAGGTATTGTATTTTCAATACAACGTGCTGCGTAAGTAGCAAGCCTTGTTCCCTTATCCATGTTATAAGTAGATATAGCTTTAATCAAGCCAATGGTACCTATGGATATTAGGTCATCGCTCTCACTCCCAGGTGTACTGTATTTTTTTACAATATGAGCCACAAGCCGCAGATTTCTTTCTATCAGTATATTTCTAGCTTCTTCATTTCCATTTTTGTACGCTTCAACATAATACTGCTCCTCCTCGGGGTTTAATGGTTGTGGAAACGAATTTACATTTGAGACATAGCCCAGTAAAAAAAACATCTTGTCAAGACCATTCAAAATTGCTGATAACAAATATTCTATCAAGCAAGCCACCCCCTAAGAAAGTGATAGAAAGACCATGACACAAAAAAATAATTTGCGCATGGTTACTAATAAAACGGCTATTTATTTTCCTGCCCTTTAAGCAGTCCGAAAAAATAGTGTCCGTTTTAATATATGATAAAAAAATCAAATGATGCACGTCCATTAAAAAACTTTTTCAGATTATTAGTTATCGCAAAAATTTTATAAAATATTGTGACCAACAGTTGTTATCATGCTAAAATATTGTTATTAAGATTTTTGGGGGATTAAAATGAAGGATCAGTTTATCGCTATTTATAATCAATATATAAAAAGAGAAGGTGCAGATAAGCTACTGGAATTTTTGACATCGAAATCCAGTGACTTTTTTACAGCACCTGCAAGTACAAGATTTCATGGCTCATACCCTGGAGGCCTTGTTGAACACTGTCTCAATGTTTTCGAATGCCTTTGTGATTATTTGAGCCGTGAAAAGGCTAAGACAGACTATAAAATGAATTATGACATGGAAAGCATCGCGATTGTATCGCTGCTACATGATATCTGTAAGGTAAATTGCTATAAGCCAGGTACTAGAAATGTTAAGGATGAAAATGGTATATGGCAGTCAGTACCTACCTTTGAGTATGAGGATAAGCTACCATATGGGCATGGTGAAAAATCCGTTTATATTATTACAGGCTACATGAAGCTTACTCGTGAAGAAGCATTTGCTATAAGATACCATATGGGCTTTTCAGGAACAGAGGATAAACGAGCTGTTTCAGAAAGCTTTGAAATGTTTCCTTTAGCGTTTGCCCTGGCTACTGCAGATATGGAAGCGACCTTTTTCCTGGAGAAATAATTTTCTAATTTTTATAACATGCATTAATCTATGTAGAATGCCTAAAGAGCAAAACTATAAATATATTAGCCTAAGTATTAATCTATGTTTTTTTGACCTGTGTATGCCCTATTTGGGGTTCATGCACAGGTCATTAATGTCATAAGCATAGTACCACACACTATTGCTATAGAAAAATGAAAGCACCCATTTGCATCCCCTGCATCATTTTTATATGGTAATAAGGATTGAGTAAGTATACAACATTTAAAATAAGTACTAATGTTACGCAAGCTAATCATAGCACTTCTATTTTTAATAATCACTACCAAAGCTATTGCACCTCCCGCTAAAAAAGAGTAAATAATACAATAGGCTACATTAAAAGTACCCACAATTGAGCCTATTGCACAAAACAGCTTTATATCCCCTGCCCCAAGCATTTTCAGAGCAAACAGTATAAATAGTGCCACAATTGGAAGTATAGTTGCAACTAGATAGTCCAATATATTATTGGTATTTATAAATATGTTTGTGGCCAATCCTATAATAATAAAGCTTATAATAATAGAATTTTTTATTTTGTAGCTGCTAATGTCTGAAATAGTTGCAAATAAAAGAAGTGGGATAACCTCTAAAACTTGAATAATAGTAATGATTATGACCTCCTTTACTTCTAACGAATTTGGACAAAAATCTATGAAACATGAGACATGTGAAGCATAAGACATATTAAGCATAAGACATATTAAACATGAGACAAGTGAAACATGGGACATGTGAAACATAAGACATATTAGACATGAGACATATTAAGCATGAGACATGTGAAACATGTGAAGTTGAAACATAGGAAGCTTCTCAGGAAAGAAAATGAAAAGAATTAAGCTATTTATACATATAATACCAAATTATTGATAATTTGTCTCTAGTTTTGTAATTCTTAATAAAAAATATGTTTAGTGAGAAGGTTAAACATGAATATAACAAAAAATCACCTTTCGTTAATATATTAGCTTGAAAAAATCTATTAACGGAGGTGATTAATTATTATTTATTTTGTTAAGCACACGCTATTTTTATAAAGAAAGCATGAAACAAAATGGCCCGGAGAAACTTCCTGCAAAATCGGTTCCTGGTTGTCACAATTGTTCAATTTATCATTACAACGTGAGCAGAAACGACAGCCATCAGGAAGATTTATTGGGCTTGGTACATCTCCTGACAAAATAATTCTCTGCTTTTTCTTTGATGGATCAACTGATGGAATAGCGGACAACAAAGCCCTTGTATATGGGTGAAGAGGATTTGAAAACAGCTCTTTTTTAGGTGCTACTTCAACCAGCTTACCTAGATACATTACCCCAATTCGATCACTGATATGTTTTACAACATTTAATCCATGAGCAATAAATATATATGTAAGACCAAACTCGTCCTTTAATTCACCAAGCAGATTGAGCACCTGTGCCTGAATTGATACATCGAGTGCGGAAACCGGCTCATCGCAAACAATGAGTTTTGGCTCAACAGCAAGAGCACGAGCAATGCCTACACGTTGCCTTTGCCCACCTGAAAACTCGTGAGGATAACGATTACGCTGATGATTTGCAAGACCAACACAATTCAAAAGATACGTTACTCTTTTTTCTATTTGGTCTTTTGGAAGCAGCTTATTGATCAAAATAGGCTCAGCTATAATATCCCCCACTGTCATTCTTGGATTAAGTGAAGCATAAGGATCCTGAAAAATAAGCTGTATATCTTTACAATATTCTCGGCGCTTAGCTGCTGACAAAGCCGTTAAATCCGTACCTTCAAAAATTATTTGGCCTTTAGTTGGTTCATAAAGGTTTACAAGCATTTTACCAATAGTAGTCTTTCCACAACCTGATTCTCCTACAAGGCCGAATGCTTCACGCTTATTGACCGAAAAGGATACATCATCCACAGCTTTTAAAAATTGTGTTGGGCGACCGAAAAAGTCATGTTCCATAGCAAAATGCTTTACTAAATTTTTAACTTCCACTAAAACTTCACTCATTGGGAAATGGCCTCCTTTTCTGAGTCATAAAGGAAGCAACGTACTTTATGCCCATCTTTTTCAATCAATTCTGGCATCTCAAGCCTGCAACGTTCCATACATCTGTCACAACGATCTGAAAATGGACAGCCAGCCGGCATTTTTAAAGGATTTGGTACCATACCCTTTATCATATAAAGCGGGCCCTCGCTATCATCTTCTAGCCTTGGAATAGAACGAAGCAGACCTAAAGTATAAGGATGAAGAGGATTATCAAAGAGATCTCTTACATCCGCTTCCTCAACTATTTTCCCGCAATACATTACTATAACATGATCAGCTGCTTCAGAAACTACTCCAAGGTCATGAGTAATCAAAAGTACAGCCATATTAAATTTTTCTCTCATATGATAAAGAAGATCTAATATCTGTGCCTGAATTGTTACATCTAGTGCAGTAGTTGGTTCATCAGCTATAAGTAATTCAGGGCTTCCGATAAGAGCCATTGCTATCATAACCCTTTGTCTCATACCCCCGCTCATTTGATGAGGATAATCGTACACTCGTCTTTCAGGAGAAGGTATTCCTACAGTATCAAGCATTTTAATAGTACGCTCTAAAGCTTCCTTTTTGGAAACCTTCATATGCGTCATTATACTCTCCATAATTTGATCTTTGACTCTATATACTGGATTTAATGATGTCATAGGTTCCTGAAAAATCATAGAAATCTTATCGCCACGAACTGCCTGCATCTCAGACTCACTCTTTTTTAATAAATCTTCACCATTAAAAAGAATTTCTCCTTGTGCTATCCTACCAGGAGCTTGCAACAATCTCATAATTGACAAGGATGTTACACTTTTTCCTGAACCCGACTCACCTACAATAGCAAGAATCTTTCCTTTATCAAGACTAAAACTTATATCATCAACTGCATTTACAATACCACGTTTTAGTTTAAACTCTGTTTTTAAGTTTTTAACTTCCAGCAACATATGTTACACCTCTTATTTCTTTCTGGATTTAGGATCAAGTGCATCTCGCAAACCATCCCCCAATAGATTGAATGCTAATACTGTAATTGTTATCGCAATACCGGGGAAAATAAGAGTATACGGAGCAGTAAAAATAAAACCTCTAGCACGTCCCAGCATATCTCCCCATTCCGCAATAGGAGGCTGAACACCTAGTCCGAGGAAACCCAGAGCAGATGTATCAAGTACTGCTGTCGAAATACCTAATGTAGCTCTTACAACAATTGATGAAAGAACATTAGGTAAAATATGCTTAAAAATAATTCTGCTGTTCTTACAGCCTATTACACGTGCAGCCTGCACATAATCATTTTCCTTAATAGACAGTATATTACCTCGCACTATTCGTGCATATTCTGGGATTGATACAAGTCCAATTGCGATAACTGCTTTATCAATGCCTTTTCCTAAAGCAGCCATGAAGGCTATAGCCAATAAAATGGATGGTATAGAAAGCATCATATCCATAATACGCATTATAACTGTATCTAGCTTACCACCAAAGTAACCTGCAATAGATCCTAAAATTATGCCTACTGTCAGCGCAAGAGCAACCGCGCTTAACCCTACAGTAAGAGAGATGCGTGTTCCCGCTATAATCCTACTGAATATATCACGTCCCAATTGATCTGTACCAAACCAGTGCTGCGCATTTGGTTGAATAAAGCTCTTTGTCATATCAGAAAGGTTAGGATCATAAGGCGTTATAAAATGCCCAAACGCAGCAATTAATGCAAGAAAAACAATAATACATAAACCAACTACAGCAGCGGTATTTTCACGAAGTGCATACCACATCTCTTTTAACTGTGACTCTGGTTTTTCAAGGAGATCATTATTCCCTATTGAAGACTGTATTTCTAAAGACTCATCATTTTCAATAATCATATGTAGCTACACCTCCTTCTTTGCCAGCTTGATTCGTGGATCAATAAATGCATAAACTATATCCACTATTAGATTTATCAATACAAATGTACAAGCTATTAACATAACTACACCTTGTACTACAGGGAAATCTGATTTTAAAATACATTGAACAGTGTAGTTACCTATTCCAGGCCAGGAAAAAACAGTTTCGGTGAGAACTGCTCCTCCAAGAAGCGATCCTAATTGCAACCCAATAACTGTAGATACCGGAATCATGGCATTTCTCAGTGCATGGTGAGAAACTACCTTTCTTTCGCTAATTCCTTTTGCTCGGGCAGTGCGTATGTAATCCTGATTTAATGTTTCAAGCATACTTGATCTTGTCATTCTGGCAATAATAGCCATTGAATACATTCCAAGGGCAAGTGCAGGGAGAATTATATGCCTTAATGCATCGACTAGCGCCTCAGTGTCACCTAGTAACAAAGTATCGATTATATAAAACCCACTACCTCCGAAAGGCTGCAACAGAGGATCTATTCTACCTCCTGAGGGCAAGATATGTAATACTCCTGCGAAAAGAATAATCATAAGTATTCCTAACCAGAATATAGGCATAGATACGCCTATTAGTGCTATAACCATACCTGTATGATCAACTATAGTATTTTTTTTGACTGCCGCAAGAATTCCAAGCAAAATTCCAATTAATGATGCAAAAATTATTGCAGCAATTGCCAGTTCTATAGTGGCAGGAAATCTTGACATAATTTCTTCTATTACTGGTGTTTTTGTATAATATGATGTTCCCAAATCTCCAGATAAAACCCCTTTAATAAAGTTAAAATACTGAATATATATGGGGTCATTCAGTCCATTAGCTTCACGCCACTCATTAGCAGCCTCAATTGTAGCATGTTGACCAAGAACAATTGGTGCTGGATCTGGTGAAAAAACTCTCATAATTAAAAATACAATAATAGATACTCCTATAAGAACTGGAATTAACATAAGAATTCGTTTTACTATAAATTTAAACATTCTGAAAAACAACCTTTCATTTGGGCTTTTGTAAAACAATTTCTGCCGAAAGTTACAAAAATCAACTTACGGCAGAAACTAAGCTTTGAATAAACTTATGCTTTTTTCGGCTGGATAATACTAACCTTTAGCTGTTTCAGCAAGGAATATAACACCTGTCATATGATAATTGAATCCCTTGACATTACTGCTATATCCTACTAAAGTCTTAGCATGTGAAATTGGTAACCAAACAGAATTTTCAGCTGCCATTTTCTCAAGATCAGTATAAATCTTGTTTCGCTCGTCCCCTGCAGGGGTAGTAAGACCCTTATTTATTAATGCTTTGAAATCTGCAAAGTCCCACCGAGCTACGTTCATGGTAGGATCACTGTCAGACAATAAATTCATAAAGTTATCTGGATCACCATTGTCTCCAATCCAACCATAGAAGCAAACATCATAGTCTCCTGCTTTAATCTTTTGCTTGTAGGTTGTCCAGTCATAGGAATCAATTGTTGCAGTAACACCAACATTCTTGAAGTAACCTTGAATTGCTTCTGCAAGTGCCTGACCGTTTGCTGAATTATATGGTCTTGGATTTGTGTAAGTAATCATGTGTAAAGTTGTAACGCCTGCAGCCTGAAGTGCTGATTTAGCACCTTCTGCATCAAATGAGGCCTGGCTTATACTCTTGTCATATCCAGGCATAAATGAAGGCATTACTGAAGTTGCTGGTTCTGCATATCCTTGATATAAGCTCTTAACTAATTCAGGAACATTAACAGCTTGAGATAATGCTTTACGAACCTCTTTCTTGTCAAAAGGAGCCTTTGTTGTGTTAAATGCCATATAGTTTATATTCATGCCTTGAGCTTCATAAATATTGTTATTAGCATCCTTAATCTGCTGAACAACAGTTGCATCAATACCATCAATGATATCTGCTTCACCATTATTGAGGGCAACTACTCTAGCAGAGTTATCTGAAATAAACTTGAATATAACATTCTTTGTTACTGCCTTTGTACCCCAGTAGTCATCATTACGTACAAGAACTACATTCTGGCTTTTTGTCCAGCTTACAAATTTGTATGGACCTGTTCCGCATGGATTTTCATTTACATTGTTGTTATATTTCTTTAACGCAGTTGGGCTAACAATAGGAGCACCAAGAGCCATTGCAAGATTGTTTAAAAATGGTGTACTAGCACTCTTCATGTTAATTTTTACGGTATACTCATCTACAACCTCAACATCTTTAACCGAACCAAATACAAATCCTGCATATCCCATATCTTCTGTTACGTTCGGTTCTAATTGGCGGTCGATGTTAAATTTAACAGCTTCAGCATTAAAGTCGGTGCCATCGTGGAATTTTACACCTTTCCTAAGGTGGAATGTATATGTAAGTCCGTCACTGCTAGTATCCCAGCTCTCTGCAAGCGAAGGCTCAACGTTTGTTGAATCCTTATTGTACTTCAATAAGCCTTCATAAATATTAACAACAATCTTAGCTGATTCGCCATCATCAATAAGTGCTGGGTCAAGTCCTCTTGGATCAGCTCCCTGAGCATAAATAATAGTATCTTTAGCTCTATCCTTTGCTGATTCCCCTGATCCACATGCTACTAAACTTGAGCATGTAAATGCCACTACAAGTAGCATAGTAAGTATTCTGTACATTTTACTCATTTTTCTCTACTCCTCCTCAAAATCCCTAAAAAATAAAATTATATATAATATAAGCTCAAACGCCTACCATAATTTAGGTAAACGAAGTCGCTGAATTAAATACCATTTTATCACTAAAATTCTTTATATTCAATATTTGTTATAACTGCTACCTTTTATAATATAAAATGGCTATGCAAAACTATGTATATTTGTAAATAGTTATTAAAGAGCCTCTTTCTTTACATTTCTGGGTTTAGAGTACCGTCTAAAACTATATATTTATCAATCAATCACATGAAATGATTCCTTATATCTTGTTTTACAATTTTACGGTTTTCACTGCTTATAAAAGAGCTTCTAAGTACTCGTAAATCAACATTTTATATTTTTATGTAACCCTATTCCTAAATTATTCATATTTATGTATAGTAAGCAATCACAATTTAGTGAGGAGGGTAATAATGCAAGGAAACAATAACAATGAAAACAAGTGTGTAAATGAACTTGATAGCTTGCCTCTTGCAATGGCATATGTGCCTATTCAGGATTGGGAGACACCATATGACGTAAAAACAGGATTCGAAAGAGGTACAATGTTCCCATCCCTAGATAAACCATTCATTGGGAAGGAGGCTATAAGATTATGAATCAACAGATGACTGACAGAGAAGCTAAAATGCATAATTTACAAGCATATAATTTTGCTATGGCGGAAGTCGCACTTTTCCTAGATACTCATCCAGATGACAAAGTGGCTCTTTCATACTTTAAAAAGTATGGTGAATTAAAAGATATGGCTGAAAGAGAGTTCACCAGCAGCTATGGCCCTATTACTACAAGTACAACAAATTATGATTTTACAACCTGGAACTGGATTGATAATCCGTGGCCTTGGGAAAGAGAAGGTGAGGTATAGTTATGTGGACGTATGAGAAAATGCTTCAGTATCCAGTAAAAATTGAGAGACCTAATCCGGCACTCGCAAAAGTAATTATAACGCAATTCGGCGGGCCGGACGGTGAGCTTGCTGCTGCCAACAGGTATTTAAGTCAGCGTTATTCTATGCCTTATAAGGAGGTTAAGGGTATGTTGTGATATTGTATAGAGTTTTTATATAATTATTTACTTTTATATATGTTCCAGAATTCATATGCTTTTATGCTACAATGGGGATTTACACATTTCTTCCATTGTTACTTATTGTATGTAGACTTATTGTATTTGATTTAGTAGAATACTAAAAATTAGGGGGTGTAACAATTGGATGATATTTGTAAGAAGTTCGGTCTTGTAGTAAAAAAATATCGAATTGAAAAGGGATTATCACAAGAAAAGCTTGCAGAAATCTCTGGTCTTCATCGAACATACATAAGTTCTGTAGAAAGAGGCACAAGAAGTATTTCACTAAGCAATATTGATAAAATTGCTAAAGCCCTTGAACTTGAGCCCTATAAATTATTCCAGTAAGAATAGCTTAAATTATAATAATGATAATTATTTTTACTTTGATTTTATAATTTGTGCATTTATAAGAAAAGTTTAATATAAAAAGGAGTTGATAAAATGGCATATTTTTCAGAAAACCTACAACAACTTTATGATGATTATAGAATTTATGATCTTCCCCATGGTATTGTCGGTGATAAGCTTGGTGACGTTTTTGAAGACTATTGCATATATATCTTCCAACGTGATGATTATTTGAGAGCTTTTAATGCAAGAACTCCAATAAACGGAAGCTATGAATACACAATTTTCGCCACTACATTACTAAAGTATGGTATTCCCCCAGAAACTAATATACAAGAGATATGTGCTACTAATGATGTACTATCAAGAGTCACGGGGGGCTTACCAAAAACTGATATAATTTTGGACTTATACTTATCTGATACAAACAGGCTCCAAGTCCCTATAAGCGTAAAGCAATCTACTGCAAGTAAAGTTGCATTTGCTGAATTTGATGTTGATACTATTGTTAGGGAAGTTGGTATTACAGATACAGAACTGATTAATCTATTAAAAAAACATCAAACAGATGCTTCTGCAAAAAAATTTTCCTCTTCTGAAAAACAATTACTTACAGATAAACTACAGCCTATTAGCAAAAATTTTGTTAAATGGGTTGCAACAGGATGCCCACATAACTCATGCGACTTAAGAATCCCTAAAATCATTTTAAAGTTTGATTTAGCTAGAGATACATATATAATTAACAAATATGCAATATATACTTCCGACGAATATGTTGAACATATAATGTATAATCATAATGGGGAACTAAAAAAAGGCGGTTTTGGAACAGGGTTATCGTGGACCTATGCAACAGGTTCAAAAGGGCATAAAATTCAATTTAAAGGGTAACTTGTTAAAATAAGGGTAGATGTCGATAATTGACTTCTACCCTTATTACTTTATTAGAAATAAACTTTACATATTATTTTTTTCTAATTCTACTAATGCATTAAATAAACTCTCTCCTAATGCTTTTGTTAAAAGAACTGGTATAGCATCACCTATCTGCTCATATTTATCTTGTTCTGGATCACTATGAAACTTCACATAGGGACCTTCCACAATGTACCAATCTGGGAATGATTGTAACCTAGCCACTTCACGGGGAGTCAACTGTCTATCTAAAAACGGATGAATCATTTCATCTAAACAATGAGATGTAACTGTAAAGCATGGTTCATCTGATTTTAATCTTCTATTCCTTGCAGCATAAAGCTTGTTAGGAAAAACCTGTTTAACAACATCTTCTTTACCTTCTTCTAATAACCGTTCTGCTGCCTTTTTCATACCTTCACCTTGTTTAATATACTTAAATCTCTCAACCATGTTAGGTCTATGATTCAAAGCTTTGTGGAACATCACCTTATTATTATCATACTTTAAATGATTAGGGACATAATAACCATCACCATGAATAAACTTCATAAATTCATACATTGACTCTGATATTTTCCCATTTTTAAAATCTTTTACATATTCACATGTATAATTAAGGCAATCTCCACCTTCTCCACTATTGATTTCAGGTAGGTATGAAAGTGCTTCTCCAACAGTAACATATGGATACTTTCTTCCTGGGCCATGCGTTTTTTCAGGGTACTTAAAAGGGTTCTCACCAAATTTGCTGTTGCATCCAACTAAAAATATTCTCTCACGCTTTTGTGGTACTCCATAATCTGATGCCAAGCACTTAACTACCTCGATTTTATCACTTGCTAAAATATAGCTATTTCCTGATTGTTCTGACTTTTCACCAAATTTATTTAATATATATTTAAATTGACCACCGTCTATTCCCTCTCGCTTCTTAGTAAGTAATCCCGGTACATTTTCAAAGAACACAAATTTACTGTCAACTGCGTGCGCTATTCTGAGTAAGTTTGAAAACAAGTCATTTCTATCATCATCCTCTAAACGTTTTCCTGCCATTGAAAAGCTTTCACAAGGAGGTCCTCCTGCAACAATATCAACTTTTGAAACATTAAACTTCTTCAAAAGAATTTCTCTAATCAAATCATTTGAAACTTCATTTATGTCTCCATGAATAAGACAAGTTTTATCAGATTTTTGCAAAATCAACTCCAGCTTACCCATATGCTGCTTTAGATTTTCTAGTTCATATATTTCAGCATCATGACTAGATGAATATGTTAAAACTGTATTTCCACTTATTTCAACAGCAATCAACGGCTTCAAGCCCGCACTTTTAAATCCTGTACACAATCCACCTGGGCCAGCAAATAAGTCAATATAAGTAAATTGTTTCAAAACCATCACCAACCTTTATAATATTGAAGCTATAATTATATAGCATATTCAACTTTACTTCAATATAAACTGAATAGGATTATGCAACTGTACTTCAAGCATATATTTGCTCACAGGTCTGTATATATTAATATGATAAAAGACGAATGGTAAACCCATTATCGTTTTACCAAAATGCACAAACTGTAATATTCATTCATGGGTGCTTTTAACACCGTCATTGTATATCAATATTTTCTCATAATCATAAACCTAGAATAACTTTTTTGGAAGATAAAATCAATGAAACACAGAACGCAAATCAAGGAAATAACAACATAAAATAATGAGGCTAAAAATTATTTTATGTTGGGAGTGAGAAAATAAATTCACAGATAAAAGCTTGTCTAAGCTAATTGCTCATAAACAGCCTAATACCGAATATCTAGCCAGAATTTACAGTTCTCTTATCACCCTTATGCAACTCGGTTAAGAGCCTTTGTTTTGCCAGTTCACAATACTCCGTTTCAATATCTACACCAATACCAACTCTACCATTATGTTTTGCAGCTATTAAAGTACTTCCACTTCCCATAAAAGGATCTAAAACTGTATCTCCCACAAAACTAAACAACTTAATACATCTTTGGGGAAGTTCTACTGGAAAAGGAGAAGGATGTCCTATTTTCTTCTTACTTTCTCCTGAGAAAGTCCAAACTCCACTTGTCCAATCAATAAATTCATACTTTTCAATATTTGAAACCCTTGTCCCGCTTGTCTTTTTCCAACTATCTTTATAGAGAACAACAATCAGTTCTACCGGAGCTATAACATAAGGGGCAGAAGCACTCATCCATGATCCCCATGCAGATCTTCTTGAAATGTTTCCCTCATTCCAAATTATTGTTGAGTGATACTTCCAACCAACTTTTTTTGCTAGTACAGTCAAGTCGGCACCCACACTCTGATGTCCGCCTTTATTCTTATCTAGAGGTATGTTTAAGCAAAATCGGCCATCCGATTTTAGTACTACCAAGCACTTTTCTAGCCACCTACTGCAAAACTTTATGTACTCTTCATATGGAACTGCATCATTATGACTTTTATAACTAATATCAACATTATACGGAGGAGATGTAACAATTAAATCAATACTATTTTCTGCAATTAAACCTGTAGATATAAAATCATCATTGACAATTTTTGAAACTTTATTTTCAAAGAAAACATCCCCCATAGCTCACCTCTTCACGAACATATGTTCTTTTATTGTATATTATCATATATTGAAATAAAAGTAAATAATAAATTAAATATTTAATTATATATCTGTCCATTATGTAGCATTACTGTATTTGTATCTAGCCGACACTTACAATTCAACATCCTAAGTTCTCCCCCACTTGAAATCCCCATCAATCTTCCCCTATAACATAATCATACCTTGAAGGTATTTTATATAGATTGGCCCAATGGAATTTTATTTGAAAGGAGTATTTGATATGAGACGAAGGAATCTTATTCAGAAACACTATTGCGTGGTAGCTCTACCACCATAAAAATTGAGTTAATGTTTTACGATATATATTATTAAAAAAATCCTTGCCGCACCTTTATAGGGCTGACAATGTCAGTAATCGGCAGCCGAAGCCAGTACTATGCTGGCACATGCAATAGCATGTACTCGGATTTCTACTTAACTTTTAGAAAACCGCAAAAGTGAGGCCGCCGTCTCTATGTGAGTCTATAGGACTCCATAGAGACGGCGGTATGGCACACCTCACAACTATTGAAAAGCAACACCCTAAAACAAAACTACATCTGGAAAATGTGAGAAACAAATGTTGCTCATAGGCCTTGCTATGCCCAAAATACACTTAATTGACATAGTTGGCCAGATGGCTTTATTTGTACTATGATTATATTACACTTTAAGAGTCATCTTACCCATTATGAATAATTCAGAACTAAATATTACTTTTTATATTTTTTATCAAAGTAGTCTTACCCATTTTCAATCAATTTCGATTGTTTGCTTACCCATTAATTATATTTAATAAACTCATAAAAAAAGTCTGTGAAAATTTGATTTTCATAAACTTCTTGCTTATAGTGTTTAAATAATTTAGAAAGCAGGTGACTTAATGAGAAGCAAATCATCAAATAGCACTTCATCAGGTTTGGTTAAAAACCTAGAAATTCAGTTAGATACCCAATTTCAGCATTTTAATGAAGGTAGCTTTAAAACCCGTGAGCGGTATAAGGCTGCAATGGAACGATTTGTCGTATTCCTTGCAAGTGAATTCCGTCTTCAGAAAATAACAAATATAAGCAGTAAGCATCTTATCCAATATGTTAATCAAATGAAGCAGGACGGTAAATCGCCATCCACAATTAAGACTGATGTAAGTGCCATACGATATTTTCAGCACCACTGTGGCTCTAAAAATATACTTGTAGACAACTCCATTCTGTGTCTGGATAAGCGTCAAACTAACAAAATTGATAACTCCTGGACTACCAAAGAGGTTGAGATGGCTAAACAATTAAGTAAGCAAATGGGGCGTATGGACGTATATTTTGCTATAACTCTTGCTGAGAACTTCGGTCTACGGCTTGAAGAATGCTGTCGTTTAACGGTTGACAAGGTACTTGTTGCTGTTAACACGGGAGAACTAGAGGTTAAAGGAAAAGGTGGTCAGACCCGATTTATTAAGGTTGATACACTTATTCAGTTCATTGCACTTGCTGAAATATTAAAATATGCTGATACCCTCAAAAAACTCAAATGTGAGAAAATCCTTGTAGATAATATTAAGGATGCAACAAAAAAAAGAAAAGACTCTATTCAAAACTGGCTTGGCAATCATCGTGATAAGTTTCAGGAGGCCTTTAGAAATCAGAAATCTGGTAGTGCTTTAAGTAATCTAAAGCCTGTTAAGAAAACAATAAATTTTCATGGTTTGAGAAGTTACTATAGCAATAACCTCTACAATCAAAAGAAAAATATACTGCATGGTAAAGACCTCCTGTATTACATTAGTGAACAGCTCGGCCATCACAGGGCTGAAATAACAAGAATATACCTGAAATATAAGAAGGTGCCACTAAAGTAGCCGTTCCACGGAGGAAAACTATATTATATACCTAAAGCCAAGCACTTGATTGTATATTTCCCTTCTTGCCTTGTTGGATTTGTTTGTAAAAGATACTGTGCTGCACCATTCCACTAATGCACTTTTATGCGCAGCATTCATTTCATCATTTTCAAGATATACAAAGAAGCCAGTAACGTATGCAATGTAGTCATACCTGTTATAGTTTATTCTATTCTCTTCAAGAAAAGTAATAGACTTTTTTAAGCAATCCAAGGTGATTGTAAATGCACTTCGTAAATTCTCAGCACTCATTTCATTAATGTCTCTAAATCGAATATCAGAGGCTATTGGGCTATAATTAGTGACGTGTGACTTCCTGTTAATTATCTCAATTGCAGGATTTAGTAAGGCAATAGGAATGCTCACCTCTGTATTTTTCATCTTCACTAGTTTGTACAGCTTTTTCACATTGACGATATCTATGAATTTATTGATGTACTCGTCGTAAATGTCAATCTGCTTTTCTGTAAGATGTGTCAGCTTAAGCTGTAGTTTTGGAATCTGTGCCCCAGCATTATTAAGCCTTTCAAACCAGCTAAGTTGCTCTGTTTTGCTCATCCCCTTGCCAATATTAACTATGTAGTTATAGGATAGCAATTTTGTTCTAATAAATAAAAGAATCTGAAAATTATCACTTAGAGGCTGACGTGATATGGCGTATTTCTCCAATTCAACAGATGACCTATTGAGAAGAATACCTGCAGGGACTTGATAGCTCTTCTTCATTTTTTCCTTGTTAATTATAAATTTACCTTTCTGCAAGTCAAGCACGATATGTTCAAATTCAGGATCATTAATATATGCCTTCAAATTGCAGCTGATTCGTTGCTGTCCATCAATAACTGACAGCTTCCTTACAAGATTACCTTCGACTCTTTTTCTGTTCATAAAGTTAATCTGCTTAACATCCTCGTCTTCACGGATTTCATGCATACTCAGTGCTGAAACAGGAGCCTTAGCAGAAAGCTGATAGTTTAGCAAATCAACATTTTTGTGCAATACCCATCTCAATGTCGTTTGGAATTCTGGTAATAGGATGTCATTTTCCAAACAACGGTCCATCAATTCCGAAATAGCAACCATTTGTGTACTTTTTGATGGACTCAGTGCAATATAGTCTCTGAGTTTTTTACTAATCAAAATGTTATCCTCCTTAAAAATATTATTTCTTGAAATAAATACTATCATCTATCTGCTTTTTTCTCAAAGCCGCAGCGCTGGCCAATTCCAGCATTTTTAACCAAATAATGCAAAGCACATAAATAAGGCCACTCAAGGCCTTAAATGGCCTCACTAGGCCGTCCATGGCCGAAATTGCTACAATCAGGAATTTTTTCTAAACTTCTAAAAATAATTGTACTGAAAATTTGATTTTCATATGAACTGCCAATAAAATACCCATAAACTTAAGAACTACTTAAAAACATTCTTTAAAATATTTAACTTAATTTCATTAACTCATTTCAAGAAGGAATTAATCAGCTGCTAATAGCAGGATAGTGATAGGTCTCCTGTTGTTGGTACCAAAAATAACATTTTTCAATAGTATGTATCAAAGTGTATTAGTAGCAGGAGGTCATATGTTATCAGGTCGCCAATTATATTTGCTGCGAGTCCGTGACACAAAAATTACGGATAAAAAACTTGCAGAAATGCTAGAAATAACAGTAAACGATATTCTCTATTACGAATATGGTAAGAAGGAGATTCCTAAAGAGCTGTATCACCGTTGGGTAGCATTTATAGAGCAATCTTCACTTTGTAAACCGTATGAATCAGGTATTAGTGGAAAATATTTATAATTTCTCATTGCGCATTCATGGCCCTATGTATTATTATATAACTATAATAATCTCAGTTTAACGATAGAGGATTAATATTATGAAATGCGTAGCCTATTGTAGAGTTTCAACCGACAACTCAGAACAGCTCACTTCTTTGGAAAATCAGATTAAACATTATTCAGAACTTTTTAAGAAAAATAGCTTTGAGGGTGCCGAGTGTGGCATGTACTACTCAAAGGAAGGGAAAAAAGAATTAATAAGCTATATACCATCCATTTTTGCAGATGAGGGTATCTCTGGAACCAAACTGAAGAACAGGGGTGCTTTTAAGTACATGCTCGAATGTGCCTATAGGAAAGAATTCGATGCAATATTGGTTAAAAATGTCCAGAGATGGGCCAGAAATGTCGAGGATGGTGCTGGCATTCTAAAAAAGCTTAAAATAATGGGCATCAAGGTTATATTTGAAGATGGCTGGCTTGACAGCTCTAATCCTGCAAATGAGGCAACAATTAATATTCTTTTTGTTATGGCTCAAGAGGAAAGCAGAGCTAAAAGCACTGCTGTGCAATTTGGAATTAGAAGAGCCCAGCAAGCAGGTAAATTCACAAGCGCCACGCCTTATGGATATTATACCAAGGATGGCTTTATGCAGCCTATACCTGAGCAGCTTGAAACTGTAAAAATGATATATGACTGGTACTCAAAAGGTTGGGGTGGAACTAAAATCGCAAAAGAGCTAAATCTCAGAAACATACCTACGCAGAAGAACCGAAGATGGGCTCAAACTCAAATATACGATATTCTAAATAATCAAATATACATTGGTCGCCAAATAACACATACTGTTGTAAATACTGATATCAATTTGGACAAGTTTGTTCATACTGAGGGTGAAATACAGACAGTTTATAAGAGTCAGAAGCCCGTTGATGAAGATAACTGGATTGTAACAAATAATGAAGCCCTAAGAATAATATCCGATGAGCTCTTTACTGCTGTTCAGGCTGAATTGAAGAAAAGAAAAGAACTTTTTGGACAAAGCAATCGCCCTAGCTCTGCAAATATCTTCAGCAATCTTCTTTATTGCAGAAACTGTGGAAAGGCTATGCGTCGTAAAAAGCTGTGGGGCTGGAAAAAGAAAGATGGAACAAGGAAATACGACGTTGAATGGGTTTGTGCTACTCATGATATGTTCCACAATGCTGAATGTGAGCATCGAAACTCGTGGCATGAAGATGCCCTATTTCAAAGAGTTGTGAGTGAAATCAAGAGCCTCAGGTCAAATAAATCTGAACTTGATGTAATGTTTGACAACTACATAAAATCCTTTTACACTAAGGAAGAAGTTGAGAGCCAGATCAACGAGCTTCAGCAAAGCCTTGCTGATATTAAAGAGCAGCTTTCTGCAAATCTCAAGCTCTATACAAAAAATATAATTGATGATGATCAATATAAGCTCCAAAATGATGAGCTGCAATCAAATAGAAAGTCTTTAGAAGCCGACCTCAAAAAGCTCAAAAAGCTTGACGAAGCCAAGCTTCATGCAAAGCAAAAGTACCAAAACTACGTTGACTTTATTGAAAAAGTTGACCTTAATGAAATTGACAATGCTCTTCTTAAAAAGGTTATCAATAAAATTGAGGCCTATACCCTTATTGACGATTCTGGTAAGCAGATCAAGGATATCTACATTGACTGGAACCTACTGGATAAGTCCTATGATGATATGTTTTATAGGGGGGCGAAGGGGTAATATGCCTCTTATAATAATATTTGTTTATCTACATCAGCATAATATATCATTCGTCATTATTTGTTCTTTTATTACAGAATCTAGCAGACAATGGTTTAATTTCTGGTTTGCTACGTTTTTTCTTAACCTTTTTATTTTTATGAGAAGTTTTTGCATTTATAATTTTTTTCTCTAAGTTTTTGTAATATGAAGCTTGATACTCTGCATACTTAGCAAAATTAAGAGTTCCAATAATAACATTATCGTTATCTCCGCCTTTTATTTTAAAAATATCTTTATTATCTCTATCGTATGGTCCTGTTACGCGAGAGTCACCAAATATTGATGTATTAGCTTGAACAATAAAAGCATGAAGGTCTCTAACTGCAGTATCTATTATGTTTGAGAAGTATGTTGTATCTTGATTAAAAACAGGTGCAGCTATAATATCACATTTACCTTTTAAAAGAGCCCTGGCAGTAATATCTGTAAACTCATAACATAGAAAAGCCGCTAAACTAATACCCTTCCAGCTAAATACTTGATATTCAGCAATAGATGTATCAATACAATACTTATTAGTTTTAGCTAATTCAATTTTTTCTATCGGTGAGTAATCATTCTTTTCTCTAATATACACAAACGCATTTTTATACCTTTTATTACCAGCTTCAAAAGGAAGTATCGTAAGTATATAATTGTATGTTCTTCCATCCTCATCATAAATGTACTGCACTCCTGAAACAATAGCTGTCTGAGTTTTTTTAGAAAACCTAATTACCTCATCAAACCAATAAATAGGTATGCTTAGTTCAGGAAATACAAGAATTTTAGGACAATGTTTACCAAAAGTAGTATTATATTTATAAGTTTCTCTTAGAATATTTTGTATAACGGCTTTATAATCCAGCGTTATGTTTTTCCATCTATTATACTTATCGTCTTTTGCTGATTTTATAGTTTCTGGTTGAAGCTTAATGTTAGCTACGGCTATATTAAGCATTTGTTGGCAATTCTGGACTCCTACCGGAATTATTAGTTCTTGAAGATTATACTTACAATTTTCATTGTTTGATGTATGTATAATCTTTCCATCATTATATCCAATTTCAAACGGTGAGTTCTCTCCACAATTTAGGTGATTAACTTTTATATATTTTTTTACAATTTCCTCCTTAACAAAATCATTGTTTTGAAATTTTACTTTTATTTTTTTCTGATTTTTTTTATGTTTGTCATAAAAGAGTAACATTAATAGTTCATCATAATGTATAAATCTAGGACTCCATTTAAACTTAATGTTCTCATCTAATTTTGAAATTTTACCAATATCTTTAATATCCATTTTAATATAAGAAGTATCTTTATCATAGGTCAAATAATTAGCAAGAGGAAAGGCAATTAACGAATGATTAAACATATTAGAATTAATATACTTTAATACTGATTGTTTTAATGATGAAAAATGTTTGTTTACCATAACTATGTCTAAACTTAATGCAGATGCACGGCATACATCTAAGTGATTAATCAAAAATTTTTTTGTTCTTTTATTTAGCCGTTCAGTTTTTTTATATTGGCCCTTATCTAAATGGTTATATTCTAGGTTATTTATGTTCTTTTTAGCTTGATTATAAAATGATTTTAAGTTTTTCCAACGCTGAGTGATAACTAAAAAATACATATAATTCATCCAGTTTGAATAATATTCAATACATTGACTTCCAGTGAAAAATTTTTCAACTTGCTGAATATTGTTAGTAATTTCGTCCTTTATTTCCATGTAATTATTATCAAATGAATTAATATGTGAAAATTTCATTATTAGTGTAGAAAAAAACCGACTAACTTTGTAAGAGTCAATATTAACATGGCCTATATCTCTTAACTTGTTTTCTTTATTAAAATGCTCTATGTTATAAGCATTTTCATCAAATGAAGAGATATTTAAATCGAAATCGGGTATAGGATTTATTTGGCTTGGAATAATTCGTATAGAGCTATTATAAATATCTATCAGTGCTCTAGATTCAGTATGGTCTAAATATATAATTTTGACTTTATCTTTCTGTATTTTTAAATTAGGCAAATTTATTACTGTGTAACCATTTTTCCCTATCAAAAAAAGTCCCTTATCTACTAACATTCTTTTCACAACATCATCGTTAATTTCATCAATAGTAATATGACATTTGCATACAAATAACAAGTCATCAACATACCTTCCATAGTAAGAAATATTATTTAAATTCTTGGCTTTATTATCCAAATCACAAAGGTATAAATTACCTAGAACCATGGATGAAAATAATCCAATTGGAAGAGGATATTCACTTAAGGAATGAGAAGCTAAATCCTTTCTGTATGAAGAAATTAACTCTTTATATATTGAAAATACTTTTTCCATTATAGAATTAAGAGGTTGAATCTCATTCCATAATCCACTTACTTTCATTTGTTTTCTCAGTTTACTAAACGAAAACTTGATAGAATAATAATATGCTTGTAAATCTAAAGAAATTAGTATAGAATCTTGACCTTTTTTGTAATTTTGTTCAAGAGCATCAAATGCTTTGTTTCTCCAGTTACTATATTGATAAAAGTAGTTATTAAATAGCTGATTTGTTTGATAATCAATCCCTTCATTATTATTAAAGTCACTAACAACACTTTTCTTTATGATATTACCATAAACATCAGTAGAAAGCATATGATTATCTTCTACAAATTTACCTAAATACAAAGTCCATAAAGTATCAAGGATATGAAGTTCAATTGGCATATCTATTAAAAAATTAACGGTTTTCATTTTTTTGTCTCTAGATATTGTATTAGATACAGGTCTATTCTTGTTTTCAATATCTACTGAGTCAAACTTTTTGGGCATTATGTAAAAATCTATTTTACTGTACAAATTATCAAAATAAATCTTTGCATTTATAGTCCCTGGTCTAGATAAATACAAAGCTAATAATTCAAGTGTTTTATCCATAGACTTACTATCGTTTTCAAAGCATGATATTTTATCACGCATTACAATGAAATTCTTGTTGTAAAAATAATAGCTCTTTAATTTTCTATAAGCTCCTTCAAGCATATTTTTATTCTTTAATATATCCTCAAACATAATAAAGCCCCTATTATATTTATATTATTGACGTGCCTACACACCCTCTAAATAGTACCATAAAAGGCAAATATACGCTATGTTATCTTTGCAAATTCTACATATGTTTGCAAATTTATACAAGCGCAAGAACTCTTTGCTCGCAAATACAGATGTCCTGTCCTCATTTCAAAAGTTTTCCTCCACTATATTCAGGGCCACCATACGAAAGACATCCTACTCCTTGCCGTAAAGCTTTGCAATAATACACTTTTAGTATTTTCTCCTGTAGATTGCTTGAACAGTTTCAAAGTAACTTCTTATATAACTATGTAGGATAAGCCAACCCCTTGATTTATTTTCTATATCTAAGATATCATACATATGCTTTATCTAAAAACATTCATTCATCAAATATACAGCCAGTAAACCAGTACCGTTAATTAACCCAAGTAATGATTATTTTTCTCAATTATCTGTCATAATCAGGAATAAGATAATATACAATCTTTATAGTCCTTATTGACTAATAAACTACATTCTACCATCTCTATCAATTTCTTAAACATCAACGATATAGGTACCGAAGTAACAATATTGCCTATTATATTGCTAATAAAATGTAATCTGTTTATTTATTACTATAAGCGTATTTCATGTTTCATCTGTACAAATTATAATAATATAGCTTGCTTAAACGCACTAAATATAACATCATCATATTCTGGGGTTGTGAATGTGCAACTTATATCATCAAACAGATAAGAAGCTTCCTGGTATGCTATTTCTGAACATAAGTTATATGCTCGTCTAATGTCCTCATATTTAATATCTAAGTTTTCGGAATAAACACACTTAACTAAGAAAGATAATTTTTCAATATCGATATGATTGTTTTGAATTACATCCAAATAATACTTCTGTGATCCAGCAGCATTGAAGATACCTTTAGTTTTTTTAGGTAAACTATCAGTATGCCTTATCAAATTGCTTACAATATGTTCATTTCCACTTTTAGGATATAATTCTGATTCACTCATTTTTTTAACTAAACCTACTTTATTTAATTCAGTATAACACTTATCGATGATTCTCTTACAGGAATCTAAAGTATAATCATCTTTATGCAAATCTATGGCTGAATTAAGAGAAAAAGCACGAGCTGCTATAAAACACATAATAATCACTTTTTCTTTATCTCTAATACTTGAACTCCCTAAAGAAATATCAAAATACTTACTATCAATAAAACCTATTACATCATGAATTGATACGTTATCTTTTTCTACTTCCCATATACCTTTAGCCGTTATCACATACCGGTTGATTTCTTCTGAATTTCTAATTAATCCTTTATTGATCAAGTAGGACAATTCCTCCCTATTTTCATTGATTAGATTTTCTGAAGAATCATTTAAAACCCTATACCTAGAATTTGATTTCAAATCAAGAAAAGATATAAGAATTGAATCCTTTTTCAGTTTTTTATCAATAACAAGATTTGTAAACAAATTATTATATAGCATATGTATAATATCAAATGAACTCTTCATAATATCCCCCCCTAGATTTCTCGTATAGACAATGAATCGGCTTTTTGAACAACAATTCCAATTATTAGCTTCCCTTCATTATATAATTCAGATAATTTTTTAAATACAGGTTCCAAAGAATACTTATCCATCATTGCTACTTCATCAAATAAAGCAATAACTTTCCTATTGTCTATTGAATTTAATTTACTCATTAAATAGGCGCACTGACTTTGTCCAGTTCCCATATCAGCATATCTAATAATTTTTTTTTCTTCAGTTAAGATATACTTATTTATTATATCAACATTACTAACCTTATATATCTTGTTAATGTGCCTAATTATACCTATTTTTTTCCCTAAATATAATGAAACAGCTTCATAATAATTATCCCTATTGGTTTCTTGTTGGGAAGCATCTAGTTTACCATCAATCATTTTTGAAATGTATTTATTAAATGTCGTATACTTCTGATCAAGATTCTGACATGCTTTTACTATATTTGTAACCTCATTAACGTACGCCTGATATTTATGTGGTTTCCTATTTTTTGAAATACCTAATTCATATTCCTTAAACTCAATTATATTTCCTAGTTTAGCAAGTTGCTTTTCTTCTTGTTCAACCATTTCTTTTATCACGTCTATCTTAGTTAATAAGTTATCCTCAGACATATATTTTATATCTTCATAATCCGGTATGTTCTTAACTTCTTTAAATGCATACTCAATATCCTCATTACTTAAAAGGTTAACTGCTTTTGTGGAGCATAATTTTTCATATGCTTTTAATTTCTTAAGAACTTCCTCCTTTTTGTAATATAATTTTTTTAAATCTTGCGTAATAAATGTCTCACTTATAGTATAGTCTTGTGATTTCTCATTAACCTTTAAGCATAATGGTAAAATTTCAGTTTCTACTAATGAGAGTGATTTGTTTACTTCACTAATTAATTCAATGCAATATTTTGTGTCATCTGCAAGTTTAACCTCGTCCGCATACTTTGAATACTCTTTTTTTAGTATATCTATTATCTCACTAATATTTTTATTAAATCCTGGTATAAGGGTATCTTTATTGTGATAAGAATTCAGTAATTCTATGATTTTATTATACATATCAATTTGTTGGACTTTGTCCTTAGATATAACTTTTTTCTTCTTATCAACTAATAATTTTTGAACTGCACTAATAGTTTTCTTAGCATTAGTATCTACTGATTTATTTAGTAAAATATCTCTAAAGTCGATTTTTGACCATAAGGTAATAATGTCCCTTTCTCCACTTATTACGTTAGTAAGTAGTCTTGATAACTGAGTATGTATATCTATTAATTCGTCCACATACTTTTCTGCAAGTAAGAACTTTTTGTCTTGTTCAAATGTTATTCTCTTTTTTGTCTTTTTTAACTCACTTTCTTGTTCATCAATATGTTTAGTTATATTGTTTAACTCATACAAATAACTCCTATATAATTTAACATATGAATACCTTTCTAATATCTCTTTGTATTGTGTTTTATCATAAAGTTGGTTTTTAAGTTTATTAAATCTTTCCTTATAGTCTGCTATTTCATTTTCATCTTGTATTATCTGTTGAGGATTCTTTGAATTCTTAATTTCATTGAGCTGTCTCAGTACAAATTCTCTAAACCCACTTAATTTAACTGAGATAAACTTTTGATTATCACGTATTGCATTAGTTAGCTCGTTAAGTCGTTGAATTGGATTCTCAGGAATATCATATATTAAATTGTATTTTTCCTCCAGTAGCTCAGGTGAAATAATTTTTTTCTTTTCACCTATTATTTCATAACTTAAAATTTGTTGTGAATACATTTCTTTAGTAAGTAGTAAATGGTTTTCACCTGTATTAATTTCAATGGAAAAATCAATGTTTTGATAGCTAGAATCCATCAGAGATTGCATTTTTGATTTTAGAGATTGTTCAATATCTGTTCTATTTAATCCGTTCATTCCTAAAGCTATTAAATTTAACAATGTACTTTTACCAGAAGAATTGGGTCCTTCTATATAAACTAATGAAGGTAGCTCAACTGGAATAACTCCAGGTTCAAAAACTACTATTTCATTTCCCTCATTTCTTTTTATATGGTATTGATACTTAATCAATCCGTTCATCTAATTTCCCCTCCAAAATAATTGTAAATATTTCTTCGTAATCAAGTCCTTCTTCAAGCATTTTAATTATATGTATTTCCAATTCATCACCAATTATTTTTGAATAAAAACCCATTAAATCTGTATCAACCATTATTATTCTCCTTTTCTAAAACTCCCGAAAGCGATAGTGGAAACTTCACAGATTTAACTTGCGAAAGATTGTGTATTGACACTGCTGCATAACCAGTTCGTAAATTTTCAATTTCATCTGGAGAAAAGTTAATACCATGCACTTTTGGGGATGTAATGTCTGTCTTAAAAAATATTTTAGTATTAATAACACTACTAAGTCCGGTAGGAATATCTGAGGGATTTTGAGATGAAAATATAACACCTATTTCTTGACTTCTCCCCGTCCTACAAATAGTATCAATATCACCAAGTGTCTCTTTAGAACTTTCAGTATTATAAAACTGATGGACTTCATCAATTATTATTAGAATTGGAACATTTGATTTCTTCTGTGATTTTGCATCTACTATTCTATGGAGTAAATGCCTTAATAGGATTGAGCCAAATTCAACGCCTTTTTTGCCAGACACGTTAATAACGGACATCTTTCCAGGATAAAGAATATCATTATAATCGATTGTAATAGCCTGTTTATTATCAAAAAACTCACTAGCATTTACAAGATTTCTTAGAAGGTTATTGAAAGTGCCACTATGAAGAGTAATATCTGTAGATTCATCACCTCTGCTGTTCATTGTTCTAAAATGTCTTCCATCTTCCTCTGCTCTTGCAAAGTAATTAACGAAATCGTTGAAAGTAAAATCTGTATTATTTCTTTTTTTATTTTCTTGCCAATATCTAAAAATATTTGGTAGATTTTGTGCCCCGATATCAGAAATTCCCCTTATTAAGCCTGATAATGCTTCCGGATCAATCTCTTTTACATCCATAGTTATACTTCTACATTTACTTACTGTAATATCAGGAGCTGTTTCAAACCCAATATTAGCTGGAAAATATACTGTAAAATTATCTATACCTCGTGGTTTAAAACATAAATTTTGCCATTCATTCAATACTTCCTTATTGTATGATTTTGTTGGCCTATCCATCATTAAAAAATCTACATCTTTAACGTTAACCGCTAAAACAGCACCATTCATTTCTTCAACAAAATACTGAGCTAAGTATTTAGATGCAACAGTTTTTCCACTACCAGTTTTACCACATATCAACATTTGATGATAAAACATATCTATAGGTAATCTTACAGTTATAGTCTTTAATTCTTCATCTGTTAATACTTGAGATCTATTTGAATAAATGGTTGATAACATTACTATTGGTCCATCTTTTGTTTTTTCATTTCCTAATGCAAATTCAATTTCATCTTGATTTGCCCTTCTTGCAATTGACTGCGATGGGATAAAGTCTATTAGTCCATCTTCCCTTTCATTAAGATCCCTAACTCTTTTAGCATAGATAATATTTTGGCACTTTTGATCTTGCCTTAAGGGGGACAGATTCATATCTATTACCATTGGTGATGGTGTATAAGGCTCACTCTGTAAGCTTTCATCAACCCTTAGTATAAATTTATTTTGTCCCCTTTCTACTGTTAAATAAGATCCTTTAGGCAATAAGCCAGGTGTATTGTTTTTTGAAACTAACTTTATATATCCTTTTTCTTCTCCTATGACTACCCATTTCATCATTTCCACCCAAACCTTTCTTGATTCATTGTAGGCATTAATCCAAAATCATAAAAATACTTATTGATATCTGTCAATCTAATAAACTCTCTAGCAAATTTCTCAGCTATAGCAATTGGTCTTACTTGAGGATTCTGCTTATCTCCCTGAACTAAAAGTAAGTAATAGACCATATCAAGTATCTTATCAATCTCCTCTCGATATGCCTTAAATGTATCGATATGAAACTCAACTCTTTGTGGACTTAAGTCAAAGCATTTAAGATAGCAAAATATTTTTGAATTATTGGGATTGTTTTTATCAGTATACTTAAAAAAATTAGTTCGTTGCCCACTATTTAAAAACCTATATGCCCAATGCAAATCAGAGTTATATTTATTTGAAAGATCGCTTATACTATCCGTAACTAAATTACTGGAACTGTTTTTTACAAAGAAAATGGGAATAATATTTTTTTCAAGAAAATTATTTATTGCTCTTATCATGTAAGTATATACATCCCCACCAATAAGTGGACCATCAATAAGCAGAATAGAATTAGGCGGACAATACTTTGTCAAAAATTCAATTTTATCTATTATGTAATCTTTTTTGGAGTCAATATCAGGATCACTTGAATATTTTAAATGATTGGTATTTTGTAAAATGTCTTTTGATTTTGTGTAAAAATAAAATGTTAAATAACCTGTAGGAATGTAATCATTTTGTCCAATATAAACCATTGAGTGGGCTGTAAGATAAGCTATACCCTCCAAACAAGAAAACTTTACAATGGACTCATCATAAGCAACAACTTCTTTATTTTTAATTATATTAACTGTAGGATTTAAGTTAATTGCTTTTATTTCTTCAATAGGAGTTGTTAGTTGTCCATTGGTAGAAAACAAAACAGATTGCAAATCAATTTTAGAAACTGGTTGATTTGATGGCAAACTTATATTTACAGATTTCAAATCTTTTAATATGTCTACAAATTCCGACTGCAGCAAAAGTATATTACCATATTTGTTATTATCTACATTATCAAGCATTGTAATCTCCTGTCACTATATACAATTATCTCAAGTAATTAGTATTATTCAATCCTAGAGCTATTTAATACTATTATATTATTTATCCGTATATTTTTCCATACTTTTCTATTTTTGTTAGGTATAACAACTTACTATTATGGAAAGATGTAGTTCTTCATCTGAATCTCGTGTATCTATATTATCAGTCATGAAAAGTACACCGACTCCCATTTCTTTGAGTTTGCGGGTATATGTCAGAGTGTCAACTGTATTACGCGCAAAACGACTTACCTCTTTTGTAAGAAATGAATCAATTTTACCAATAGTAGCATCCTGTATCATACGATTAAAACCAGCACGTTTTTTATTGAAGTACCACTAATACCCTCGTCATAATATACCTCACACATTACCCAATCATTGTGACTAGATATATACTCATTAAATTACTTAATCTGGCTTGACAAAGAATTAGTCTGGTCTTCTTTATCTGTAGATACACGACAATACGCAGCAACCTTTAGCTTGTCCTTAATAAAATTACCCCCAACAAAAGAGCAAAGAAGAATGAATATGAGTCAGAATACAAAAGAGTATACATGTACTGGTACAACAGACTTAGATTAACAAGGATATTTCAATACCCTCAGATGAAAAAGAATTTTTATGTTTTAAGTTTAAAGTTTTTTGCACAGAAGCTAAGAGGAGAAAGAATTCTGTAAAAAAAGATAGTGCAGAATTTAGTGCATTTAATCAGTGGCTTTTTGAACAACAGGGTGCTGCTGATTCACTGATGGGTAGATATTTTAAATAAGTTTAGTAAAAGGATTATATCTGTAAAGGGAAAATCTATTAAATCCATATATTTTACTACTTAAATTGAGAAAACTCATGTATAACTTATTAAAATCGGCTGTTATGGCAAATTTGCTGCATTCACTTAAAGAAATCAAATAACCCTCTATTTCTATTTTGTAATTCTTATCCATATATATAACTCTATGATTCCCATTAATAATAGTGGTATCAACAAAGCTGTCTCCATTCATTATGATTATTGTAATTTTTGCTTTTTCTTCCACCAAGATATCACTTTTTTGTAATCTTATAAAGTTATCATTATCATAAGTATCAAAATATTCATCATTTATTAGAGTGGTCAATTCTTTCGTCTGAGAAGTCACTTTCTTTATTTTTGCTTTTTCAATATAACGAGCCAAATAGCTTATATTAATTATAAATGGTATTCTCAGTAGGCATTCTTGTTCACGTAAAATAATATGGATCTGTATAAATGTATCATATAATTCACAATTACGGCTTATAGTTTCGTATTCATTAAAATTTGGTAATAGAACTGCTTTCTCAAATTGAAGGCTTAACTTATTTAAATAGTATTTGATATAATTTTCATTGGATATTGTTTTTTATAGTAATCTAAAATTTTATACTTAAAATCATAAAATGACGGTTTAATATTTTCACTGTCAAACTTATACTTCTCATTAATTTGAATACTAATTTCATTAAAATCATTATGCATATATAACCCCACTGTTTTAATATATAGAAATCATGTTAAGTGATTGTTCAGCATATAGCCTAACCCCTTCAGGAACATATACCAGAAATAATCAGCATTTTGCTTTTTTGCTGTAACAATTGAATAGCTTTAGTTTAGACCTTTTGTGGTACTCTTAAAAATAATCAATAGTATTTATAAAATTGCTTTCTCTAAAAGTCTTACCAGAAAAAATATCTGCTGACCTTGCTACAATAGAAAAACACGAGTCATCTACTTCCAAATAATATCATATAATCCAACTTTATTCCAGTTTATGCTATAATTTTCTACATATTTGATAAAATGGTTAATTACTCAACTATCAACCTCTATCCGTTTCATCAACATACCAAAGGGTATCCTCACCGACATAGGTACAGAAGAGCTAGGGCATGTCGAAATGGTTTGTGCTATAGTGTATCAGCTCACTCGTAATCTTACTATTGATCAGATTAAGGAAAGCGGCTTTGATACTTACTTTGTAGATCATACAACCGCACTCTATCCAATTGCTGCTTCTGGCTCACCATTTACAGCAACTTACTTCCAGTCAAAGGGCGATGTATTTGCAGACCTGACAGAGGACTTAGCAGCAGATGGTACGATTGCATAAGAACAACAAAGGGAAAAAACGACAAGGACAAGCCACCTGCCAAACGCTTAATTGCAATAGAATACTGTTATTTTTCACTCTCTCAAAAACACAAGGCAAAATTTTAAAATTATGACCACCCGTAAAAAACGGATGGTCTATTCTGCCCCAATATAAGTTATTTGTTATTATCGTCCAGCGCCTAAAAGCGCTAGCTTTCACTTTGTTAAAGCTACATTCTTGTTTGCCACTTCTATCGCCCACCCAGATTGGGGATAAAGGTTTTGCAGGACTTTACTAGTTGTTTTGTATATTTAAAAGCTATCCCAAAACCGTGTATTTTAAGGGTTTTTCATAGGCAGTCTATATGTAAGATGTTATATTATTTGGTATGATTTTATTGGAGTAGTACCCAAATAGTACCCAATTGTTTTTTGTAGTAAGTCCATCAAACTGTTTGTTAAAATATGGTTTTATTTTGTCAATCTACAATTCTAAGGCCATGAAATAAACTCTTATTTCTACCAAGCTACAAAATGTCTTTTACATAACAAAGGTCACTGTCTATGGGAGTAAATTTGCCGTGTTAATTTTGTTGTGTGGTAGTAAAACGAAGCCCTAAATTGGTATGTCGTTTTAATGAATTAGAATCCATTTTTATATAGTCCCATGATTGTTTGTAATCGGTCATTATTGAAAAACCCGAGTGACAAATATAAGATATAAAGCCTTCTACATCAGTTTTATATTGTTTTGCAAAATTAAATGAATCTCTTTCTTTTTCATCATTTGTGCTGTTTATTTTATTATGAAGTACATGATCTAAATTGCACGACATATAATAAATCTGATAAGGTAATTTCCACATTTGGGTTATTGATGATAGTTTATTCAAATTTGAACACTTTTGGGTGTTTCTTTTTACGATTCCTTGTTTGTTTGGAGTTCTTATGTTATCCGTTGAATACACATGATCCAACAATGCATTATCTTCTATAACCAATTCTTCAGGAATATAGGCTCCATCTGTATCAACGATATGAATAATTTCCTGAAAGTGAACTTGGGTAAAATGGTTCTCCTTTGCGTATTGCTTTATTGCATTACATACTTTGGTAATTATATTTGATGGTGTAGAGCCATTCTCGGTAGTAATATCACATCTCATTATATGAACATAAACTGTATTGCTATTATATATTTTACTTAAAATAACACCCAAAGCTTCTTCATCGGACGGTCCTTCTACAATAATAAAAACTATTTTTTTACGTGCCACTAAATTCACCTGCCTCCCTAAATGCAAGTGAAATTTCATAGTTATTCGTTTGTTCGTACACTTCTTCGTTTTGTTCTCCAAGGACGATGTCACGATAATAGAAATCCCTCAAATTATGATTGGTTTTAATATTATTTAGCCGGATATATCTATTTGCGGGATTAGTTGTTGTAAAAGCTATGAAGCCTTTATCTAATGTTTCCAGCGGTCGGAGATTATGCGAAGTAAAGATTAGCTGTCCTTTTCCTTTTTCAGAGATTATTCGTAATAGTTCTCCCAATAGATATTCAAATACACCAGCATCTAATTCATCAATTGCGACAGTAATAGACGACTTATTATATATTACGATTAGTAGCTGAAGAATTGAAATAATCTTTTTAATTCCATCAGACTCATATCTTAGAGGAATTTCCTTGCTATTTTTATGGGATATTAATTCAATTTTACAACCAATCTTGCCATTTTTTAATATTTGAGGACCTAAGTCTTTTATGCCTATTGTTAATCCTGGAACAAGTTGATTTAAGACAATATTCATATTTTGAGTTAGCTTTTTAACAAGATCAACCGCATCCTGCGGAATGGTAGCTGTACCATCTAATGGAATTGTTAGATTGCCTACAATACCCATATTCTTTTCCTCGTACTTAAAAGCTAGGGGAAGAGCGTTCATGCTAATAAGTCCAGAATTTGAAGTATTTATAACAAATAAATTGAAATTGCCATAGTAAACCAAACTTTCAAATAAGTATAAATGCCAATCTACTTTGCAATTACTACGTAAGACGCTCAAAAGTTCTTTAGAAAAAATAAAGGACCTCGAAGTTGCATAAGCTAGCTTTTTTGCAACTAATAAATCAGTGGTAACAGTTTTATTTTTATTCGTTAACAAGTCATATTTTGTCTTTGGAATAAAAACATCGTCGGTTCGAGTGTCAATTACTTTTTGCTTTCTATTATCATCTTTACTGCCTTTTTCACAAGAAAATGAATAACTAAGAACTTCATTAAATACTGCTACTTTGAATTTTTCAGTATCAACATCAGTTGTCTCTGTATTTTGAGATGAAGTGTCTAGTTCTTTCTTGATACTAAAATCATAGTATACCGTATACACGCTATTTTCTTTTGGATTGTTAACTTTTAAAACATATTTCAACTCTGAATATGGAGCATCAACGTTTATATAATCAGCATATTTGATAGGTATTGGTTGACTACACAATGTAAGCTTTAGTAATTCAATAGCATCAATAAGAGCTGTTTTTCCAGAACCGTTTTGTCCATACAATCCAACAATACTTGTCTCATATTCTTTTCTATTATTAATTAAAGATATTTCGCCATCAACGACATTTTTGAAATTGCGAATAGAAATACTTTCTATCCGAACAATTGAATTATTCATTTATTACACCTCCCAATATAAGTATACACCATAATGTTATCACTATACCTTAGAATTGTCAATTTAATTGTAAAAGCGGTACAAAATGTATCGTTTTATTGTTTGTCTATGTGTATCAGCAAACTTAGCTATTTATTTAAGAGGAACGGACATAATAAAATAGGCGACGTCTTTTGGTAAATTCACCAAATGCTTCGCCTTATTTTTTTAACAGCAACTCTTGCTCTCAACAGCTCTAATTCTTAAAGATTACGAGCAATACCTGTCCATGCCATGGAAAACTCTAAATATAAGTCTTCAGTATTTTGATTTCGTCGGATGCCGCAATCTTTTAATTGCCTTAGCTTCGATTTGCCTTATGCGCTCTCGAGTAACTCCCATTATAGTTCCGACTTCTTCTAAGGTTCTGGCCTTGCCATCTAATAACCCGAATCTCAGGTTAATGACCTTTTGCTCTCTTTCAGAGAGCAGCTTTATAATATTATGCCTGCATGCGTAGAACCAGGATAATAGCTGAAATGTGCAGCTTTCCCATTATTACCGGAACGCCTTGGGAAAACGTTTTCGGCATTTTTACATCCGGGGTATCCCAAAATTCAACAGCAAATAATTGCATATTAGAATTTTTTCATAATACAGTTTCACTTCGATAACTCCAATTATTTGTACCAATCTTCTGGAATTAAATTATTATCATTCCACCAATCCTCAGTAACTAACTTCCGAAATTTCTCACTCTTTAAGTCAGCATGATCTACAATTATTATTTGTAGCTTGCCTTTCAAATCGTTAACTCTATCAATAATAAAATCATATAAATCAAACACCATATTCCAATCTGTCTTTTTCTCATCTAGTTCTGAAGGGAAATATACCTGTGACGGTTGGTCAAGGAATATGAAGCGTGGTACTGGTCTATTCGCATTAATAAAATATTTCTGTAATGCAAAGTAAGTTATCAGATGAACACCAACCCAATTTGATCCACTTCCTAGTTGTTTTAAAGGAACTGGACGTTCCGCCTTATCAACGATAACAGTAACTTTATTCATATCCAAGCGATAGGGGTTATCACAGTGTTCCAAGTTTAACTTTTTAGCCCATTCACTCATATCAACTGCAATTCGTGACAAAGCAGATTGACGCCTTTCATCTACAGTGTCTCGATTTAAGAGGCCATCAATTTCACTAATTCGATCTTCCAATCTTTTTATTTGCATTTCCTTATTTCCAGACTCAGAATCCTTCTCAACACTCTCCACCCATAAGCTTATTCTACCAGCTACCTTTGCTCGTCTAGAGTTTAAGTCTTTTATTCTTTCAGCTTCTTTATTCTGGCTGTAAATACCATCAATCTCAGCTTTCAAATTTGTAATTTCTTCTCTAAGCTTCTGCCGTTCCTGTTCCAAGCCGTCGATAAATCTTCGTAGTTTAGGCCTTTCTCGAGTAACATTCTCAATATTTTTATCCAGATTCATAATAGCGGTTTTCATCATTTCTACTTCTGGAAGCGGATTTGGCAACTCGCCAGAACATAGCGGACAAACACCTGCTTTGAAATCCAGTTTTTCAAACAAACCAATTGACTCCAAACGCATTTTTTGATGTAATACTTCATCTACGAAGCCTGTTGTTTCTCCTGCAAATGCTTTCACATTAGAAATATTTATGTCTAATTCCTCTATGTCACCGTTACGACCTTCCAGTATACTTTGTAAATAGCTGAGCCTGTCCATGCCAACCTCAGAAGCACTGCTAGGGGTCCACTCTTCTATGCTTGAAAGTAAATTAAATAATTCTGTATAGTTGTCATAATCAACTTCGGCTTTATAATCTATCATTCCTACTTGCTTTGCTTCAGAAACAAGAGATATTGCTCTCTCCATTCCTCCGCCCTGTAAAGCTCTATTCTCTTCAAGCCTACGCTTTTCAATAATTAAGCGCCGCCTTAAAATACTTCTTTCATTTTCAAAGGCTAGTGCCTCCTCATTCACTATACCTAGAAAGTAGGGAAGAGTATCTTTTATTGCCTGTGTAATAAAATCATCTGATTGCTTATGGAAAAGAAAGTTTTTAGCAGCAATTTCATCTTGATTTTGAAAACAATAATAAAGCGCATGCCGAATATTTGCAGTAAGCGCACTCCTGCTTTGCCCATCAGGTGGTGTATGTAAATTTTCTAATATTCCAATTCTACGAGACAATGTTTCCTCTAGACCTGAAACGTTTTCATTTGAAACAAAATTACATTTTTCCGGAGCCTCAAGCTCTTTTCCTATTTCAATATAACAATAGCCTGTTGATTGCTGTCCTGGATCTGGATTTTTACGTGCAACAAATACTCTTTCATTTTCAAATTGAAGTAATAAACCATACCATGCTACATTGTCACGAATAACACCATCCGCAATATTGCAAGAATCTCCACCGAGACAGTAATCTATGATGTCTCCAACGGCAGATTTCCCGGATTTAGACTTTCCAGTTATAATATTTACTGTTCCCAATGTGAAAGGCAAATGCCGCACCTTCCCATTAAGACCATATATTATGATTTCTCTTATCTGCATCATGGCTTTACCCCCAAACAAATGAAAATTGTTTCAACTTTTCCTGCTGCCGCGAACCATTTGGCTACATGTTCACTCTTGCTAATACAATCCTTTATTTCATCATTAACATATTTTGTTTTACTAAGAGCTTTTATTGTTTGAACAACTTCTAGTTCACCATTGTTTGTTATTTTTATTTGACCTGCTTGTAGCAGCAATTCAACAGCTTCATTCGTGATTGTAACCAACTCTCTTGCTCTTTTTGAAAAATCAATTAAGGCTTCAGGATATCGCTGAGCCCATATTAAAATCTGAGTTCTGCTGTTGATCACTTCTCTTGTGCTTTTTTGTAAAACTAATGGTAATACTAAATATGTGAGAGAGAATGGAAATGCCCTATGAGTTATCTCTCCATATGTATTTATTGCATTATATATAATTCTTCCACAAAAAGCTGGATTAAGTAAATATGCAACCTCTCTTGAACGATTATTCCATCCTCGCACTATAAACACCCCAATTCCATCAAGGACTTAAGGCGTTCATAAAAATCTGTGTGCCATCCAATTTTAAGTTGATTAGATAGCATATGATAGCTGCCCCGCATTACGAAAGCCTCGCTGCATTTTTCTCTTATCCTGATATCCTTTTTTTCTATATCTGAAAATAGCCCTTTTCCACTTTTTATTTTTATCTCTTCAGTAATTTCATCACCATATTCAGTTAAGTCATCCTGCATGGCATAAAAGTGATGCTCCCATTCATCAATAAGCCTTCTCTCATAGTCATCCAGCTCATTTACATATAACAAGTCATTTCTGATCCAGCTTGCACGTTGCTTGAAAGCGCGATAGTAATCGCGCAGTGCCATGCGCACCCGATTACTTCCCATGCTTATTAATTTTAACTGTTCTAAGAAGATTTTATCGTCAGGTGAAAGATCCTCTATGCTAAATTTTTCATGATCAATTATATCAATAGGAAGATTATCTGGAGCATATTCATTGCTCATTGACACTATATAAGATCGTACTTGGCTTTGTGAAACATAAACCAGTTCATCAGATGTCAATGCTTCAATGGCTTTTTTTAACCACCAGCCTTCTAATCGCTCACATATTAAATCTTGATATTTCGGCAAACAACTATACCGAATTTCTCTTTTAAGCTCATTTTCTACATCGATAATATTACTGCTCCCATCAATCACAATAACATTGTCCAATAATTGTATCGCAATTTTCTCGTCTATGTTGTTAAAAGAGTTATAATATGCAGTATTACTTTGGTTGCTAGATTCCTTGCATGTCGTCTTTAATAACTCATATGCTGCCTTTGTGTCTCTCTCTTCATGGCTCTTAAGATAATAAGCCGCTGTCTTGTGCGGAGCAGTAGCGGTCGTTATAATCATAAAAGTGGTTGTACCGAGCAATTCAGGAGATTTTATTATAGCATCAATCCATACCTTTATTGTTCTCCACATATCAGTGCTTGCATTGGTTAAGTCCCCGTAATGCTTTGTATGATGCTTAAGCTGTATTAATATTTTTGGTGTATCATCATCACTAAATGCTATATCATCAAATTTCTCTATACTTATCTGAGCACGTTCATCATTATTTTTCAGCAATAAACTGAGAGCATATCGAACCTGATATAGATATCCTATCATTTGTTCTGAAGCCTGATGATTTGACATTACAATACACCCCCTTTTTACAAGTTTACAACAATTTGCTTGTCATTAGAACAAAATTTCTGTAGCCCTAAACTTCCAGAAAATCAAAAACATAATATTCTATAATTGTATATCTTTAGAGTATTTGTTTCAACAAAAAACATATAAAATTTACCATTTTTTTATATATTGGTAGGAACAACCCTTCACAGTCGTTCCCACTTCCATGCCCTAATCATAGTATGACACGTGCTGGTTCATCACGATTCCTGATTTGAATTGTATCTCTATCAGATCATACTCGATAGCCTTAACGCTCTGTGAGAGCCTCCTAACAAGATCATTGTCGAAGGCCTTGCCCTCACACAGTTTTCTTCAGGCAGGCGTTCATATCGTCAAGACACTGCTGAAATTAGCCACCATTTTCTGCTACCACGCCAGCACCAGCACCTCGATTTGCAGTTTTTCTATCCAGGCATACAGATTTTTTGGATGTTTTACATTGAGTCTCTTGCTAATTCTCACAAACTATTTATCAAGTACTTTATAATAGTTCATTTCATTGTAAAGATTATCTTTATCCAGCATTTCCTTAAAATTTTCATCCGCAATTTTTCTATAGTATGCATTCATAAGATTCGGAATCTGCTTTATACCCCATTCTTTCGGGATAGTAACAGGATTTACACCTATTTCAGCTAATTCTCTCAGAGTCCGTCTAAAGTTCTCTAATTCACCGTCTTGAAGGCCATCTTTTGCTTTAGATATACCTCGACATTCATTAATTTGATTCAATGTATCAATTAGCCGTTTTTCTTTTTTATATTTGAAATGCTGAAATTCTACGATATTTCTTGCCCCTTCCAAAGTGTAATAATCTCCTTTTTGGATGATTCGATTAAAGTATTTTTTAATAATATCACTGGAAACATCATCGGATAACATTTCATTTATTACGTTGAAGGCTCCTAATTTATTTCTGATGATTTTTGACATGGAATATATTTTTGAGTATTTACACTGGACTTCAAACCTTATTACGAAAAGAGAGTTTTCTATGCTTGGGCAGTCAATAAAATCTTCACACAGTTCCTTATATTTGTAGTAGCAATTAATATCAACGGAGTTGTTTTTCAAATATAGGCTATATTTATTGGACTTTTTTCTATGTGAATCCTTATCATATTTCGTCCATTCTTTAAAATATTCAGGGCAATAGGAACGCTTCATTAGTTGTATCATCTGTTCCGGGGTACAACCAATATTTAATTCCTGTAGGTCAAAGTTTATGCAATAATCATTACGGTTCAATCCATAGGAAGAAAATTCTCCTAATATGGGAGATATTTTTTTGGCTTCGATATTAAATAAAGTTTCAACATCGTTTAAATAGCCGGCATTGGCAGCTGATACATAGTCTTTTATTCCAGTGAATACTTTCGGATTAATCTTCGCTTTAATGCTGCATGGTTTATCTTCATCTGCAGCATTATTAAAGAAATTGGGTGAGTTGTTGCTAATTCTCAATATCCATGAAATTCCTTTGTATTTTTCGGTATATTCTATAATGTAATATTTAGGCATTGTGGAATTAAGTTTATTAATAAATGTATTTTCAGAAGAATCTATTTTACCAGGAGGACGAATTCTAATTTCACCTGTTTCAATATATTTGTATAAATCTTTTTTTAGTGAGTGTGCATCTTCAAATGTTAATGTCTTAAATAGAGTAAATGTGTGATTCCCAAGGGAAGAGTTAACCATAAATATTCCTCATTTCTATGGTAATATTTGCAAGATTCTACACGCACTTTCCGTAACAGTTTTTGTATAAATTCTTGCATTAAAAATACTGTTGTAATACGTATCTTTTTGTATGGAAATAAGGAAAATTAAATTTATATATTCTTTAGTAAATTAATATTATTAATAATAAATAGGTGAAATTGATACAAAAAAAGCTCGTTTATTTTAAGCAAGCTTTTTTAAAAGAGTATAAAGCAATTCTCACAAATTCCTATATAACGTTGATTTTTTTATTCCGGTCATTTCCTCAATTCCACGAATAGAATATTGCCGGGTATTATAGAGCTTCACGGCTTTTTTCACGTTATCAGCGTTTATTTTGGGTCTGCCGCCTGTACGTCCTCTAGCTCTGGCAGCCTTTAATCCCTCTCTGGTTCTGTCACCTATCGTATCCCTCTCGAATTGAGCAATTGCACTCATAAGGGTAAAGAGAAGTTTCCCTGTACTTGTATTTGTATCTATGGATTCTTTAAGCGATACGAGG
>JAEYTP010000087.1 GCA_023433945.1 Bacillota bacterium
GTATTTATGAGGCATCTCTTAGAGCACCTACAAAGCTTCAAGCGTGCAGTAGAGGAAGCCATCAGAGTAGCAAGCAGGGAAGTAGTGATAGTATTTTATTTAAGGCCGGTGTATGACAAAGAATTAAGAAACTTTAATAACAATGATAATATTTTTAATAATCGCTATAATAGATGGGATTTAGAGCAGTATTTAACGACTAATAGCAGAGTTAATAGATTTCGGTGGGAAAGTGTTGGCACAGAAGAAATATTGCACATTTATACAGCTAAACCAAAGCTGATCATTCCAAAGATATTTCATCGAGTATGGATGGGCGGAAAGCCAATGCCACAAGAGTTTATCGACTATGGGACGTCTTGGGAAGTAATGCATCCGGATTGGGAAATGAAGTTATGGACCGATGATAATCTGTTTCCGTTGAAGAATCAGAGGCTTTTTGATAATGCCATTCATGTTGTACAGAAATGCGAGATAGCAAGACTAGAGATAATATATAATATCGGTGGAGTATATTTAGATTGTGATTTTGAGTGCTTGAAGAATATTGATGATTTAATAGCTGGAATTGAAGGATTTACAGCCTGTGAAGATCCTGGCATTTTCAGTATGGGCATTATGGGGGCCGTTCCAGGATATAAAGCGTATGGAGTATTGGTTGATGGCCTAGAAGAGTCTCTAAACAAGTATAAAGATTATCCAATAAACCATCAAGCTGGTCCAATGTATGCTACAAGAAAAAAAGATGAAATATCCTATATCACAATGTTTGCACCTGAGCTGTTTTATCCTTACTCATATAGAGAAATGTTTAGAAAAGGCGAACTATTCCCAAATGCATATGCAGTCCATCATTGGGCCAATAGCGCTGGGTTGGGGATTTAAATGAATTGGTCAAAATAATGAGAAAAAGTTAATTAGTCATAAAATAGAAAGAGTCATAATACTGAATTATACCAAAAGTTGAGAGCTACTTAAAGAATACTGAGAAAATATGTAGATTAGGTAAATATTTTATATTATTTTGCCTAATCTACTTTATTATTTGACAATATCATGTTACAATAAATGGCAAATCTAAAAGATGAAATATAGACAGCTAGTGGCAGGTTAATCGATAACTATTGATACATGTTATGTTGAACGATGGGTCACTACTGATATATGGTGGGTAAAAGTATGAATTATGACACAGAGCAAATATGGAATGAATTTAGCTCGGGACTTAAAGCATTTATTTCCCGAAAAGTATCTAATACATCATATGTGGAGGATATCCTACAGGATGTTTTTATAAAAATACATTCAAATATCCATCTTCTAAAAGAGAATGCTGCAATTCGAAGCTGGGTTTATCAAATTACTCGTAACACAATCATTGATTATTATCGGAAGCAAAAAGTTAAGTTTGATGATATAGATTCTATTTCATTAGAAGATAAAGAAACACTACATACAATTGATGAAATGCTTGAATCAGGACCCTCTCAGGAGGTTGCTGCCGGCTTGAGAGGAATGATTGGGGAACTTCCTGAAAAATACTCCCAAGCACTCTATTTAGTTGAGTTTGAAGGATTAAGTCAAGTGGAATTAGCAAAAAAATTAGGAATTTCTATATCGGGAGCAAAGTCTCGAGTACAGCGAGGACGGCAATTATTAAAAGAAAGCCTTATGAAATGCTGTCACTTTGAGCTTGATCAATTCGGAACCATCATTAATTTTCAACCAGCCTGTTGCTGCTGCTGCCATGACTAAAATTAGATAATATAATTTAATTATTTTTGAGTCCTTTTCAATCATATGCCGTCCTAATATTTGAAACCAAATCATTTATTAGGAGATGAAACATATGGAAAAAATAATTAATTCTTTATCGGCATTATTGGCAGATACCATTGCAACAGTTTTAACAAGTCTTTATCACAATTGGCTCCCATTAAGTTTAGCTATACTAACTGCGGTACTAATGAAAGTATATGTTAATGCTGAAAAACTAAAACAGAAATTCCTAGAGAGACCAAAAGTTTCTATTGTTGCAAGTGTTGCATTTGGAGCCTTTACACCTTTATGTGCATGCGGTACTACGGCGGTCGTCATAGGATTACTCAGTACTGCAATCCCATGGGGTCCGGTTATGGCTTTCCTAACCTCATCGCCACTTATGAGTCCTGATGGATTTATAATGATTGCGGGTGTAATCGATTTGAAATTTGCAATTGCTCTAGCTATTGCTTCTCTGATCATTGGGTTTACTTCAGGTGGATTAACGCATGTAATTGAAAGAAATACAGATTTCCTAAAAGGACAGTTGAGATTTACTGACAAATCAAAAGTTCAAGCATGCGCCTGTAACACCACAAAGCCTGCATTTGAACAAACTATTTCTCAGGTTTCGAGTGGTTGCTGTCAATCATTATCATTGTCAAAACAAGTCGCGATGAGTAGTTCCTGCGCTTGTAGTGCAACAATTGGTGCCACAACTATAATTAAAACACAGAACAATTCAAAGAGCTGTAGTTGTAGTTCTTCGAGCTCTATTCCTGACCGAATTATGCCAGAAGCTGTAAAATCAAACCTTTTCACAAATTTTTTAGAGAGAACTCACAGGAAAATTAAATATAAGGAAATTGGAGAAGCCTTTATAAGTGTTGGCTTGAAGCAAATACTTCTTTACTTTACAATTTTTGTGGCAATAGGATATTTGATTCAATCCTTTGTTCCTACTTCTTTAATTATCTCATTATTCAGTGGCGATAGCATTTTTTCAGTCCCTTTAGCTGCATTAATAGGTCTTCCATTATATGTTAGTGGTGAAGGAGCAATTCCACTCATTAAAGCTTTGATGGACGGCGGGGCAGGGGCAGGATCTATGTTGGCATTTATGATAACTGGCCCAGCAACCAGTGCATGGGTTATCGCAGGAATAACAACCTTTATGAAAAGAAGAGCTATAGTTTTGTATATTGGGTACATTCTTGTAGGCGGTATTGTACTCGGATACATTTATCAATTTTTATTAGCTATGGGTTTATAACAAGTCCATAGGTATTGAATTGACAAAAGGATCAATAGAAATTCTATATGCTATAAGTATGATTACTGAATAAACATGCTAATTATCTTATTTAGAAAGACAGGATGAAATCTACTAAAGAATCTTGTCTTTAATTTTTATTTCTATTAGTTTAATCTTGGATAATTAATACTGATATTTTAAAACTAATATTAAAACTGATATTTTAATACTGATATTTAGTCCTGCTATTTTTATTAAGGGGAGAAGGCAAAATTTTAAAGCTAATTATACAAAATATAAATTTTGTATAATTAGAAGGAGGAAAAAGCGAAAAATTAGCTAAATACCATTTAAAATCAAAAAACGTTACGTTTTAATTAAAATGATGATAAATCATAAAATCACCTAAATAATTAAAACGTAACGTTTCTTTTTTTGTTTTGCTCGTCCTTCCACAAATCATAACTCATATAGATTAATAACTCATATAGATTAATATCTCATATAGATTAATATCTCATATAGATTAATATTACATATAAATTATTAACTTTAGATTACTTTAATTTCCGAAGAAATGTTTCTTACTTATTTTGCGTTGTCTTATTTATCCTGTGCTTTCTTTTTTATCTTGTGTTGTCCTATAGAACTTGTGTCCGCCTGAAAGATTATATACCTTTTTAAATCCATGGTTGAGCAAAATATTTTGAGCTGCATTTCCTGTAACACCCTTATTACAATATGTTATGGTTATAGCGTCCTTTTCCAGGCTTTCTAAATCTTTTCTCAATGAATCCTGCGGAATATTAATTGCTGAGTCCATATGAGCCTCATTATATTGCTTGCTGACTCTGACATCAATTATCTGTACTTTATCATGAGTGTTTTCTATGTTTTGAACCTCATTAGCTGTGATTACTGGTCTGCTTTTATTAATAGCGTTGTCCAGAATCATTCCTGTATAATGAATTGGATCCTTTGTAGTTGAAAATGGTGGCGCATATGCAAGATCCAGATGAAACAATTCATCTACTTTTGCTCCATATGTTATTAATGTTACAAATACATCGATTCTCTTATCAACACCTTCATATCCAATAATTTGCACGCCCAGTATCTTCTGAGAATTTTTATCTGCAACAGCCTTTATAACCATTTCTTTTCCATTAAAATAACCTGGTTTATCGGGTTTGATATTGTGGCATACAACAATATCATAACCTTCAGATATTGCTTCTTTTTCAGATATGCCTGTTGTAGCAACCGCTAAATCAAATATTTTAAATATGCCAGTGCCTAAGCTTCCTTTATACTCTAGTGTCCCGCCTGAAATTACATCACCGGCTATTCTACCGGTTTTATTTGCTGTTGAACCTAAAGGTCTGTATATTGGCTTATTTGTTATAAGAGAGAATGTCTCAATGCAATCACCGCACGCATAAATATTGTCAATACTGGTTTGCATCTTGGTATTCACTTTTATGGCACCTGTAGCACCAATTTCTATCCCCGCATCCTTTGCAAGTGTTATATTAGGCTTTATCCCTGTGGCCATTAGCACCATATCACTAGAAAGTTCTTTTCCGTCCTCAAATATAACTTTATTATCTTGTATTTCTATAATAGTTGTATTCTTAAATATCTTGATATTTTTCTTTAATAAAGCTTTTTCCAAGTAATTAGCCATATCATCATCAAGATTTGGAGTCAATTTGTCCATCTTTTCAACTATTGAAACGTCAATACCTGTAGCCATTAGGTTTTCTAGCATTTCAAACCCTATAAAGCCAGAGCCAACAATCACAGCACTCTGAGGCTTATTCTCATCAATAAACCTCTTTATATTCCTTGCATCTTGAACATTTCTGAGAAAGAAAACATTTTTATTTTCAATACCCTTAATTGAAGGAACAAATGGTAGCGCCCCAGTAGCTATAACTAACTTATCATATTTATCTTGGAATACCTCGTTTGTGGTAAGATTCCTAACTGTTAGTTCGTTAGATTTAGAATCTATTTTTAATACTTCACAGCCAGTAAAGATATCTATGTTATATTTTTTCTTAAAATACTCTGTATCTCTGGGTGTAAGCTCTTCGATACTATCTATTTGGCCACCAATATAATACGGCAGTCCACAACCGGAATAGGATACATCCTGATGTTTTTCATATATTATTATTTCTGCACTATCATCGTTTCTACGAGCCTTTGCAGCTGCTGAAGTACCGGCTGCTACAGCACCGATAACAAGTATTCTCATATTTTATACCTCATAAATTTATTTAACAATGGTCTAATTAATGGTGCGCAAATTAATAATATAATAATAATTCATTTAATTAATAATATTACTCATTAAATAGCTATTTATTATATGTTTTTTAAATTTAAAGAATTATTGTGAATATGACTATAAAGGCTTATGAAGAAATAAAAAGTTGGCACATGGTTAATAAATGTTATAAAACCAGCATTAAAAAACTAAATGTTTTATGTAAATGCAAATGTTTTATTTCTATATGTTGATTTGCTAAATGTTTCTTAGGTATAATGACCCCTCATAAACTATACTAAAACGACTATTTTCTCTAAAGTCCTTTGCCGTTACTAAAGTGTCTTCTTTATCAAAATTCATTACATGTGCTTCTTTAAGTACATGGCTTACGAATTGAGAGCAAAAATATTTGTTCTTGAAAGAGAATCCCTTTCCAAAGAATCTAAGAAATAACCCTAATATATTATATGAATAATTTTCAGCGTTCTTCTCAAAATGACTGATTTTATTGAGTATCTCATAGTATGACTTCTCATTTACTTCAAGCTCAAGTATTCTACAACAAGCATTTGGGAATCTTTCAAACCACTCATCATACTTTTCTATTACAAATCCACCAATAAAAGGGTTATGTAAGTTTTTTCTTCCAAAGCTATACCCGTATTCTGCATCCTTGTTTGTAATAATAGAAACGTGAACATACCTTTCCTTGGTGTATGCTTTTATTATTCTACCTAAAACTGAATGGGTAAAAGAAATCATTATGTATATTTTATATGTATTCATACAAAAGTTCCTCTCGTGCCAATTGTCTTTATCTATATGTCCTTCTACACATTTCTTTATCGCCATTATATCACATTATTTATATTTTATAAATTATTATTGTAAAAATTAACAGTTAAATTAAGGTTTATCATATAGCTTATTTTTTAGGGCTAAAGCTATATTTACAAAGGCTATCATTACAGGGACTTCTATTAGCGGACCAATAACTGCAGCAAATGCTTGATCCGACGCAATACCAAATATACTGACTGCTACAGCTATTGCTAATTCAAAATTATTACTTGCAGCAGTGAATGCTAGTGTCACCGTTTCTTCATACTTAAATCCCGCCTTATATGACATAAAAAAGCTTATAAAAAACATTATTGCAAAGTAAATTAGCAATGGGATTGCAATTCTTAAAACATTTATAGGATGCTCAATTATTTGTTCGCCCTTGGTAACAAACATGATTACTATTGTATAAAGTAAGGCTATTAGTGCTAGCGGTGAGATTTTAGGTATGAAAACATTTTCGTACCACTCTCTCCCCTTTTTTCTAATAAGTATTACTCTGGAAAAAAAGCCTGCAGCAAAAGGTATACCTAAATATATTAATACACTCTTCGCAACATCCCACATTGAAATATCTATATTATGTACACTCCAAGATAATCCCAAAAGCTTTGGTATAAGGGTCACAAACAGATAAATATATACCGAATAGAAAAGTATTTGAAAAATTGAGTTTAAGGCTACCATAGCTGCACAGTACTCATTGTCACCCTTTGCAAGTGTATTCCACACTATTACCATAGCTATGCATCTAGCTAAACCAATGATTATTAGCCCTATTGCAAATCCTGATAAATCAGGTAGAAATATTATTGCAAGTGAAAACATTATTAATGGTCCGATAATCCAGTTTTGGATTAATGAAAATATTAGTACTTTCTTGTTATTTGATACTTTTCCTATTTGCTCATATTTTACCTTCGCCAATGGCGGATACATCATTATGATTAAGCCAATGGCTATAGGCCAAGAAATTGTTCCACTGCTCATTTGTTCAATGGATTTGCCTAGTTCAGGGAAAGCATATCCTCCTAGCACACCAATTGCCATAGCAATAAATATCCATAGCGTCAAAAACCTGTCAAGAAATGATAACTTTGCTCTCTGTTCCATCTATAATCTCCTTAAAACATATAGAAACTTTTCTATATAAAATTATATTATAGAAATAGATAAATGTCTATATCTTACATTTCAATATAACAAAATCACCCTCACATCGAATGTAGCTATTTAAGCAACATCAATATGAAGGTGATTACTTTAACAAAGCATATAAATTGTCTTAACGAAATAACTAATTAAGTATTAGTATAAAAATTGATTTCTAATATATTAGCATAAGTATATACTGATTTCTAATAAATTAGTATAAGTATAAAAACTCTTTCCTAATAAATTAGTATTAGAATAAAACTGATTTCCTGATATACTAGCATAAGTATTTATACTGATTACTAAATTATCTATATAAAGGATACTTCGAGCAAAGTTCATTAACTCTTGCACGTATTTGGTCCTGACTATTGTCAAAATCAGTGATAGTAAGATGAATCAAATCTGCTATCTCTGCCATATCAGCTTCGTTCATTCCTCTAGCAGTAACTGCCGGAGTTCCAAGTCTGATACCGCTTGTAATAAATGGACTTAAAGTATCAAAAGGAATACCATTCTTGTTACAAGTAATGCAAACCTCATCAAGCTTAAGCTGTGCTTCCTTACCAGTAATGTTCATATTAGTAAGGTTAACAAGCATCAAGTGGTTGTCAGTACCATCTGAAACTAGCTTGAAGCCCTTTTCCATCATTGCAATTGACAATGCTTTTGCATTCTTTACAATGTTCTGCTGGTACTGCTTGAATTCTGGTGATAATACTTCCTTGAAGCTAACAGCCTTAGCAGCAATAACGTGGCAAAGAGGGCCACCTTGTGTACCTGGGAACACAGCAGAATCAATCTTCTTCTGGTATTCAGACTTACATAAAATCATACCGCCTCTTGGACCTCTAAGGGTTTTGTGAGTTGTGGTAGTAACTACATCAGCATAAGGTACTGGGCTTGGATGAACGCCTGCAGCAACAAGACCTGCAATATGAGCCATATCAACCATAAGAATAGCTCCAACCTCATCTGCAATTTCTCTGAATGCCTTGAAATCGAGAGTTCTTGGGTAAGCACTTGCACCAGCTACAATGAGCTTTGGAGAATTTGCTTTTGCTATATTTCTCAACTCATCATAGTCTATGTAGCAATTGTCTTCACGAACTCCATAAGGAACTACTTTATAGTACTTTCCAGAAACATTTACAGGGCTGCCATGGCTTAAATGTCCACCATGAGCTAAATTCATGCCTAAAATTGTATCTCCTGGATTCAAAAATGCAAAGTATACTGCTGAATTAGCCTGAGCACCAGAATGTGGCTGGACATTTGCATGGTCAGCACCGAATATTTCTTTTGCTCTGTCGATAGCAAGCTGCTCTATTACGTCAACGTGCTCACATCCACCGTAATATCTTTTGCCAGGATATCCTTCTGCATATTTGTTTGTCAATGGAGTGCCTAATGCTTCGATAACAGCATCGCTAACAAAATTCTCAGATGCTATTAACTCAATCTTATTTCTCTGGCGGTTAACTTCAAGCTCAATAGCTTCAGCAACCTCAGGGTCGAATTTTTTTATAGTATCAATATTATACACCGCTATTTCCCCCAATTCGTTTTTAAAAAAATTTATATTATCCTGTCAATCTAACACTATAAGTTCTGTACTGTATATCATTAAGAAACAGGTAAATAACACAACTAAAATTATAATAAAATATGAATATATATGTCAATTAATACTTCCCGTTTTGTTAGATTTTGGCGATTGTTTTATGATGTATGTTCTAGCTTATACAACTCATCTGAATCGCTTTGGACTAGCTCTTCTTTTAAACCAGTATTACTATCATATATAAATCTACCCTCTGAAGCAGGAGTTATTTTACCAATACATGCTACCGGTATTTGGTGCTCGTTATATATTCGGGATAGCTCGTCCGCATTGGACGTAGCAATAATCATGCTACCACTAGATATCAACCTAAGTGGATCAATTGAAAATAGTTTACATATTTCAACTGTTGCACTATCCACTGGAATATCATTTTTATTAATAATTATTCCAAGTCCCGATGCTTCAGCAATCTCCCATGCTGCACCCAATACTCCACCTTCAGTAACATCGTGCATTGCACTTACACCTAATTCTCCTGCCATTACACCTTCTTTCACAACGCTAATTTGATTAATAAAGCTTTTAGCGCGCTGTATTGTAGCAGCACCAAGCGATTGTTTTAAAACATGTTCAAAATCATTCGCAATAATAGCAGTGCCTTCTAATCCTGCAAACTTTGTAATAAGTACGCTGTCTCCAACCTTTGCGCCATTAGATGTAATTAATCTTCCTTTTGGAGCTTTTCCGATTGCAGTTGTAGAAATAACTACTCTGTTTACTGCAGGTGTAACCTCTGTATGTCCACCTAAAATCTCAACATTGAGCTCTTTTGAGGTAGCACAAATCTGATCCATAATAAACTCAAGTTCTTTTTCTGTAATTGTTGTAGGACATAAGAGAGTAACCATAAGCCCTAGGGGTTCTACTCCGCTAGAAGCTATATCATTACAAGAGATATGAACACTTAATCGACCAATCTCATTTATAGCACCTGTTATTGGGTCGGTGGAAATAACACAATCAAATTGTCCAAAGTCAATAGCAGTACAATCTTCACCTATTCCAGGCCTTAATATAACATCTTGTCTGAAGTTATTAATTTTGCTTAATATAAGTTTATTTAAAATATCATTAGGTACTTTACCCGTTTTCATTTGTGCCTCCAGTTAGAAAAAAGAATACCACAATCATTGAATAATTATATACTTAATCAGGATTTTTGTGAAGCCATTGCATCCTTTGCCAACTGAATTTGGTCTCTAGTCATATCAAGAAGATTTGGGACATTTTTAGCACCTGATGAAGAAATTACCTTACTAAACCATTGAAGGCAGTCCTCATACTTGCCCAATCGTCTATATAGCTCCCCAATTATGTACATACAAGTATATTCATCTAATTTATCTATAGGAAAACGTTCCTTTTCATAAGCGGTACGGTATGCTTCCACTGCAAAGTTCAAAAAGTCCAGTTCCTTAGTATCATTCTTAGATCTATAAAGCCAAGCTAGGCGGAGACATATACGAGCAATGTCACTGCTTTTACTATTTCTAACCTTATAATTTAATAAAGCCAGCTTAAAGGTTTCTATAGCAGTGTCAATTGTCCTTTCACCGCTAAAACTTCGACTAGCCCAATGTCCGCTAATATTAGCCTTTATTGCTTGGATTTCCCTTGATAGTATAGTCTCAAACTTATCCTGAAAATTGGAATATCCGCAGAATTCGCATACCCAAATATCATAAAATAGAGGGTTTAAATCTTCGTAGTGCACACATAAGTCAGTATCTCTTGACTTAACCTTTATCGATTTGCTCTTTACTTTAGTGACCTCAATCTCCTTGTTACAGACTGGGCAAATTACTTTTTTGTTATAGAGCAGTGCGTTCATAAATATCTTCCTTTTCATGTGGAGTTTTTCAGCATGTTGTAAGTTCTATGATTAACGGCCACCTTACCCTTTAATGGCATATAAACGTCGGTACTTATTTTTTCCGTTTTAATAACATTGCCATTTTCATCTAGAGTTTGCCTGTACAAAACAACCTTCATGCCGTTCCTTGCATTCTTTCTAACGATTTGCTGATAATCCGCAAGACTGTCATCAATTATGTAATCAGGCTCAGGTGCCTCATAAGTTTCTAGAATAACTGGCTTTAGCTGTGTTTTAAGATCATCTGCGCGTTTTTTGCCTATAATTTGTATAGTAAGATTACTATTTTTGACAAAAGCAACAATACACACTGGATAATCTCTATTATTTTTAAACTTCAAATCAAGGTATCCTTCGGAAATGGTTGCATCCTGTCCAGGCGGTACATAGCCTAAAGGTATAGAGTGATTTGAACGCTGCACAACATTTAATCTCGATAACAGTATTGCATTATATAAAGTAGAGGTAACCTGACATACTCCACCGCCTGTACCAGGGGTAAGTTCATTGTTGAGTATGACGGGTGCATTTCTATAACCATTTGCCTCAGTTCTTGGTCCAAGAGCTGTATTCATAGAGAACTGCTCGCCAGGCTTAACAATGATATTATTAATCTTCTGACATGCAAGCTTTACGTTGTGAGTTCTACTTTCGTCATAAGCATTGAAACTTGTAGTAAAAGTTGCAAGCAGGTCTTTTATGTCCTTTACCTCACTAACAGTGAGTCGTGGCTTAATATCATTAACAACCAATGTAATACTACTCAAATTCCTAGTATCAAGATGAGAAGAAATTATCAAATTATTGGCTACTAAGTCAAAACTTCTGCCGTAAATATCGTCTGTATAATTAATTTTACCATAATTGTAGCTGTATGACGAGGATTTTGCGTCACAATCTATTTGTTTTTTTATGTGTACAAGCTTGTCTGTAAGCTTGGATTCATTATATGATACTGTCATCTCAAAGTTAACAGGGCTAATCTTTAAAAGGTTAATCTGTTTAGACCTTTCATACCATTTCCCACTTCTCCCAAGTTTATAAGCACTTTTAAGAGTGGTATCAATATTAAAGCAATAATCGATTTCGTTTAGTGCAAGAGGCCATGTCTTGTCATTATAAACAAGACTTATGGACGAATTCTCAAACTTATTAATGAATTTACCATATAAAACTTTCTTTGCTTCAGCTATTGAAAGATCTGAAATATCAACACCTTCAATGTATATACCTCTATAGAAATTATCTGAATTCAAGGCTTTATATGTGTTGTATATAAAAATGCTTAATACCACTAGAAAAATACAAATGGATATGATAGCTATTTTTTTAACTTTACTTAACTTTTTATAGTGAACGACTATTTTGCTCATATTAAAGGCCACCCTTAAAATACTTGTCTTATATAAATAATATTAATCATACATAGATATTTATACTAATTTTAAGGACAAATTTGGTTGTGGACTATTAATTTAAAGTAACAAAATAAAAAACAACCTGCTTTAAATAAGTAGACAGGTTGTCAACTAATTTTTATAGATTGTTTTTTATTCTGGGATAGTATAGCTATAAGATAAATAGCTACATTATAGTATAAGCATTTATGGCTTAACAACAATTACCTCAATATTCTCTATTGCTTTAGCTATCAATGGTTCTAGGTCTACCTTTTCTTCGGATTTGAGTATATTCTCAAGCTTTGGCTTTGTTTGAGGATGCTTGGCTACAAATACTGTACAGCAGTCCTCATATGGTAGAATTGAGGTTTCAAACGTTTCTATCTTTCTCGCAATATCGATTACTTCCACCTTATCCATTGCGATAAGAGGCCTGAATACTGGCATATTAACGGCTGAATCAGTGCAGTAAAGGCTCTGCATTGTCTGACTTGCTACCTGACCCATGCTTTCTCCTGTGATAAGTGCCATTGCACCGCAATTTCTAGCAACCTTTTCTGCTATCTGCATCATTATCCTTCTCATAATAATTGTAAGCTGTTCTTCTGGGCAATTATCATTTATAGCAAGCTGAATCTCAGTAAATGGTACTATGTGTAGCTTGATGTTACCACAGTATTGAGTCATTATCTGGGCAAGATCAATTACCTTTTGCTTTGCTCTTTCACTGGTATAAGGGTAACTATAGAAGTGAATTGCTTCTAGCAATACGCCTCTTTTCCCCATTAACCAGCCTGCAACAGGGCTATCTATTCCACCTGATAACAATAGCATTGCTTTACCATTTGAACCCATTGGCATACCACCATGAGCAGGAATTTTTTCAGAATAAATATACGAGTTTTCACGAACCTCTATATGAAGTACAAAGTCAGGGTTGTTTACATCAACTGATAGACCAGGCACATTTGAGAGAATAGCACCACCAACTTCTCTGCTAATCTCAGGTGACTGCATGGGAAAGCGTTTATCTCCACGTTTTGACTCGACCTTAAATTTCTTAAATTGATTTTTTGAAACTAATTCTTTAACCATTTCAATAGAGTGTGATACTATCTGTTCAAAATCAGTATCAATCTTCCAAACAGGGCTAACAGAAACAATTCCAAAGATTTTTGTAACCTTATTAATTACTTCGTTGAAGTTGTAGTTCTCGTCCTCAGGCTCAATATAAATTCTCCCCTGTGACTTCCATACCTTAGCTTTGCCATACTTGTATATTGAGTTTCTGATATTTCCTATCAGCTTATCCTCAAAAACAGGTCTGTTTAAACCTTTGAGAATTATTTCTCCGTATCTGACCAAAATTATTCTTTTCAAATTATTCAATCCTTCCAAAGTATATTAGAATATGTTCTTTATAGCGATTAGCGTCTTTCTGTATAGTGGTAGCGACTTTCTGTATAGTAGTTAACTTCTTTCTGTTATAGTAGTAAACTTTTCTCTGTTATAGTAGTAAACTTTTCTCTGTTATAGTAGTTAACTTCTTTCAGTATTGGAGTAAATAGTACAACTCTATAGGTTAGTGTTTCTTCTTAATGCTGATTACTGGTATTATTTCCTTCAATGCCGATATTGTTTCGTCAATCTCTTCAATAGTATTTGATGCACATAGACTGAATCTTATTGCACCATCAATCATTTTTGAATTAACTCCCATGGCTTTAAGCACATGGCTATGGTGATTCTTCTTGGAGGAACACGCTGACCCGGTGGAGACAAATATACCTTTTTGCTCTAGGTGGTGCAACAAAACCTCCGCTTTCAAATTCGCAAATGAAATGTTAATAATGTATGGAGAAGCATGCTCATATGAGTTTATTAGGGCATCGGGAAACTCTTCTTTTATGCTTCTTTCAAAGTGCTGCTTTAATGCCAGTGCATGCTCATAATTCTTACTTAGGTCACTATGAATTATCTGCGCGGCCATACCAAATCCGCATATTCCGGGAACATTTTCGGTACCAGAGCGTATATTGAGTTCCTGACCACCGCCTATTAATAATGGTTTAAGTCTTAATCCCTTTCTTACATATAATGCTCCAACACCCTTAGGTCCATGTATTTTATGAGAACTAAAAGACAATAAATCAATATTGCTGTCGATAGGTCGTAATGACGTCTTACCGTAAGCCTGAACTGCATCTATATGGAGAACGGTTTTAGGACTTCTTTCATTCATAGCGTTTCTAACTTCACCAATATCAAGTACTGCACCAACCTCATTGTTTGTATGAATCAAGCTTACTAGTGATGTATCATCATCCAGCTTACTCTTAAAATCATCGATATCCAGAGTACCATTGCTATTTACTCTGATATAGTCTACCCTAAAACCATTAGTAGCCAAGTACTTGTACACTTCTAGTACTGATGGGTGCTCAATTTCACTCGTAATGATATGCTTACCCGATCTAGGATTGCCATATAGGTACCCCAAGATAGCTAGATTATTCGCTTCTGTACCGCCAGATGTGAACAGAATATCCTTTGGATCAACTGCTAGTGTCTCAGCAATTTGGCTCCTAGCCTGCTTCAAAAGGTTTTCTGCTTCAATCCCCTTTGTGTGCAGCGATGAGGGATTGCCATAATATAGCCTGCTTACTTCATGCATATAGTCTAAAACTTCATCATATGGTTTTGTTGTTGCACTGTTATCGAGATATATTTCTTGAGGCATTTGCCTGTCATTTCCTTTCAAATAAAATAAGCATGGCTTTGTTACCTAACAACCATTATTTTTTTATTATTTAATATAATATTAGAATTTAATAATACTTTTTGTTTGTATATTATTTCATTTTATATAATATTTTCTGCATTAAATATATTGTTCATATATATTTTTATTTGTATAAATTTTTATTTGTATATATTTTTATTTGTATATATTTTTAGTTGTATATATTTTTAGTTGTATATATTTTGGGTTATATTTTTTTCTGTATAAATATATTTTTGCTTGTATATATTTTTTTATAGAATATATTTATCAGTATGAATTATTTAAGATTATCGTCGTCATGTTCTTTATTGCTATCACATTCACAATGGTCATGGCCATTATGTTTTTGGTTGCTATTACAGCCACAATGGTCATGGTTATCATATTCTCTATGGTTATGACAGCCACACTGGTCATGATTATCATGTTCATTGTGGTTATGACAGCCACTATGGTGTTGGTTATCATGCTCATGGTGATTATGGCAGCCACAATGCATACTTGATTCATCATCTCCAATGTCATCTATATCTAGATCATCTTCAAAATCATCTAAATCAAAATCTTCTTCTATAAAATCATCAAGATTAAATTCATCTTCTTGATATAAATTAAACTCATCATCTTCAAGGTTCTGATCTAAACCTTCATAATTAAGTTCGGTTTCTTCATTATCCTTATCATTAAATTCCTGAGAACTTTCATCTACTTTAATGTTTCCCTGATCGTCCTTTACAACGTATTGCTTTAAAAAATCTTCTATATATAGACTTCTGTAATCATCAACATCACTCTCGAGACACTTCCCGCAATCGTCGCATCTCTTATTTGGGTCGAGATCGCATATGTCACATTCTCCACAATTGATACAATCTCTGTCTTGAAGTATACATTTATCAGCCATATTTATATTCGCTAAAAAATTGTTTCAGCTACTTCCTCCCTATTGCTTTTAGTATACCATATATTATTGCCTGCGGGCGAGGTGGACAACCGGGAATATACACATCTACAGGAATAATAGTGTCTATTCCATTTCTTGTTGCATAACTATCCTTAAAAATTCCACCACTGCAGGCGCATGCACCAACAGCAACAACCAATTTTGGTGATGGAGTAGCATTGTATGTCTTGATAAGAGCCTCCTCCATATTACGAGAAACAGGTCCTGTTACAAGCAGCATATCTGCATGCCGTGGTGAAGCAACAAAGTGTATTCCAAATCTTTCAATATCGTTATACGGACCATTCAAAGCCTGAATTTCGTTGTCACAGGCATTGCAGGAACCAGCATCAACTTCACGAATATGAAGGCTTTTTCCAAAGTATTTTGATATATTTTCTTTTAGCTGTTGTCCCAATAGTTCGTAGCTAAGGCCCTCAACCTCACCTTCCTTGACGTACAATGGTGTTGTGCGGAGCTTCTGTCGGTCCTTTTGAGCCAATTCAAATCTGTTTGTCATTTTTATAGCTGCTTTGGGACAACTTTCCTCGCACAATCTGCAAAAAATACATTCATCAACATTTACCCCAGGCACTTTTTCAGATAACTGGCTGTCCTCGAAAATGATTGCATTAGTAGGACAGACCTTAACGCAAGTCTGGCACTGATTACATTTGCTCATATCAAATTCAGGATCTCCGGTAATAAAGGAGCTCTTTATAGGTTTTTTGGGGTAATTTACAGTTACAGTTCCATGCTGTATGAATTTTTTAATTGCGTTATACATGTGCATTTTCCTTTCACAAATAGAATTACTTACTGGAGTAAGTTAAACCAGCTAAACCTTCTTATAGGTCATTACCTGAGTAAGTGAGGTTGAAACTCTGTCTACAAGTCATTACCTGAATAAGATAGGTTGAAACTCTTGTTTACCAGAGGAAAATCCGTTAGTGTATTGGTTCTAACTGCATGGCATAAGACTGGCCAATTGCAAAATGAAGGAGTTCTAATTTTGTATCTATAAATAGTATCATTCTCACCCGTCATAACAAAATGTATATTCTCACCGCGAGGAGACTCCGTCATGCCAAATGCATAACGATAGGGCTCAAAATGGAGCGTTTCAGTACTGATAGAGCCTTCTTCAGGCATTTTATCGAGGCATTGCCTTATCAAGCTGATTGATTCAAATACTTCCTCTATCTTTACATTCATACGGCAATTGACATCGCCATTACTATGTTTAGGTACCTCAAACTTTAGCTTGGAATAAGCCTCATACGGGAATTCCTTTCTTACATCTGAGGTTATGCCACTAGCTCTCCCCCCAGGTCCAACTGCATTTAGGTCAATAGCAATTCTGTTAGTCAATACACCGGTATTTTCTACTCTGTCTATGAGCATAGAGTTACGCTTTACAACATTCACTGTGTCGGTAAACTCCTTGTGTAGCTTATCAAGGCACTCTATAATAATCTTCTCATTACTGTGTATAAAGTCTCTTCTGATTCCACCCGGCTTATTTGTATTTCTCAAAAATCTGCTGCCAGTAAGCTGTTCGTTCAAAAGCTGTATCCATCTTCTCATCATGGCAAATTGTCCATTTGCAAAAATATATGCAACATCAACGCATATTCCTGCTATATCCCCTAAATGGTTATAGATGCGTTCCAACTCGGAAAATATTACCCTGGAATATGACGCCCTTTCTGGAATATATGTTATTCCATTGATCTTTTCAAGAGCCTGACAAAAAGCCAATGAATTTGAATAGCTTTCGTCACCTGATATACGCTCGGAGAATAAGAGAACCTTCATATAGTGCTCATTTTCACTTAGCTTCTCAGTACCCTTATGCACATAATATAGCTTTCCTTCAAGATTAATAATTGGCTCACCTGCGACACTAAAGCGAAAATGTCCCGGTTCGATAATCCCCGCATGAACAGGTCCTACAGGTACTTCAAAGACGCCAGTACCACTGATGTTTATAAACTCCTGCTTTCTTTTAATAAATTCGGGTTTTTGATGAGCATCATAATCCTTTTTTAGTGGGTGTATATTAGTGTTAATATTTCCGTGGTGAACTAGCTCCCTGCCATCTGGTATATCAATGAATTTAATACCAAACATATCCTGAATTTCTCTTTCATAGAGTGCTGCTGCAGGTATGTCTCTAGCTATGGAGTCAAGAACTATATTTTCACAAAGCGCTAGCTTTGCTCTAAGCGTAAATAGGGTTGCGGAAGAACGCACGGAATAAGTGTAATAAACGTCCATGGTATTATTTATAACCGAAGCGTCTACAGCAAATAACGATACTAAAACACAATCTATATTGGTAAATACGTTGACATTTGAAGCTCTCACACTTTCAGGTACAATGTCTATGTATACTTCATTTTCGTTAAGTATGGCATTATCAATAATGTTCGAAGATAAAAGTCTCTTTAGCGTCTCTAAAATTGCCTCTGCTATCATATTCCACTCCCTCCTATACCTAGGATTATATCCCTTGATGCTTCCATGATTTTGTTTAATGGCTCTGGAATATATACTCCCATCAGTAATACAATCGAAAGCAATACTACTAATACAGCAGGACCAATCAAATCTATCTCTCCGTTTTTAATTTCGGGATTATCGCACCTTCCGAAGAATATTTTGCTCAGCTGCTTAATAAACCCGGCAAACACAATAGCTATAAAGAATAGCAAAATGCCAGCCGCCCAGAATTTCTCTGCGAAAAAAGCAGCCACAACTGTATTAAACTCACTCATAAAAACACCAAAGGGCGGCATCCCAGTGATGGCAAATATACCTAGCATAAAAACTATACCTGTTACCGGCATTGTCTTTATCAGCCCTTTTATGCCCGAAATCTTTTTAGTATGATACTTGAGATATACGTTTCCTGATGAAAGGAAAAGCATGGTCTTTGTCATTGCATGGTTAAAAGTATGGTACAATGCTGCAAACACGGCTATTGGAGTTCCAATTCCAAAACCAAGTACAATAATGCCCATGTGCTCAATGCTTGAGTAGGCCAGTATTCTCTTGTAGTCTTTCTGTACTAGAATAAAGAATGCAGCAGTTCCAATAGACAGCAGACCAAAAATAATGAGCAGTCTACCACTGTACTTGTTGTCTCCTAAATTTGTGTTCAATATCGTCATTACTCTGAGAATACCATACATAGCAGTATTGAGCAGTACTCCTGAAAGCAATGCACTTACCGGTGAAGGTGCCTGGCTATGAGCATCAGGTAGCCACGTATGTACAGGAGAAAAACCTGCTTTTGTACCAAAACCCAGCAATATAAATATAAACGATATTTTGAGAATACTACCGTTTAGGGATTTTGCATTTTTAAATAGATATTCCCAGTTCAACCCCTCAAAACTACTTCCCAGAGCGACTGTTGAGGAATAATAGAGAAGCACTATTCCTAAAAGTGCGAAGGCAATACCAACTGAACAAATAATAATATATTTCCAAGCAGCTTCAATAGCGGTTTTGTTATTGTAGAATCCAACTAAAAATACAGAAGCCAGCGTTGTTGCTTCAATTGCGATCCACATGACACCCATGTTGCTAGTACTAAGTGCCAACACCATCGATAGGATAAATGCATTGGTGAGACTATAATACAGTTTTAGTTTCCCAAGTGTGATGCTTCTCTTTCTAAGCTCTTCCCCAAAATAACTAATAGAATAGATTGACACTAGAAGATATGCAAGGGCAGTAATAAATAGCAGATAACAGTTAAGTGAGTCAATATAAATTAGTCCGCTAAATATACCAATACCAGATATGCTTTTATTTATACTAACTTCTATAAATGTAATTATAGACACTATAAATAGCCCAACCGCGCCTGCAAGATTGGTATAATGTATGATATATCTATTGTTATTCGTCCATACCAAGCCACTAATTATAGCCGGTATTAAAAGCCAAAACAGTAACATATATTCCTCCATAAAGTATTAACCCTTTAATTTATTAAGCTTGTTAATATCAATTGATTCAAATACATTATTTATTTTAAAAACAAAGATTCCCATTATCAAAAATGCAGTAAGAAGATCAAAGAATAGGCCCAACTCCACTATCATAGGCATACCTTCCGTAGTGAGCATTGCTGCTAAAAACATACCATTTTCTATAACCAAAAAACCAATAATTTGACCAATAGCTTTCTTTCTGCTTATCATAAAGAATAATCCCATTAATACAATAGAAAACGTGTAAATCAGATATTTTTTGGTCTCTCCTCCTGTAATGCCATCAATATTGTATATTACAAACCAACTTATAATAACGAGGCAACCACAAATGATTATTGATATAGGTATGTTGATAAAGAAGTCCTTTTCAACCTTATACTCAACTTTCTCAGAGGTTCTACGCATGACCATTGGAATAAGAATTACCTTGAATACCACAATAAGAGCAAAAATAATAAATATTTCGTCAAATTTGTTGTGTTTGATAGTATTTGTAACTGCTACTATGCCTGATATTGCCGCCAGCAGTATAGACTGCAATCTGAAGGTAGAAATATATGAATTTTGGCGCTTATTTGCTATAAGAATAAACGAAGATATCAATATTAAAATAGCTAGCAAATTGATAATGCTCTGATACATCGACCTATCTCCTTTTACTATATGTTAAAAATAAATCCCGACATAAAACCCAAAACACCCAAAATAAAAGCAATTGCAGCAAAATTAGGCAAACTGAAAAGCCTGAATTTCACTGTGCTTAATTCAATTACTGCAATGACAAGTGTAATAAGCAGTATTTTCAATGTAAATATTGCCAAAGCCACAAGAGCATTGCCCACGTCCATACCAAAAGGCATGAGTATATTTGCAATAAACGTCATAAACATGAACTGCTTTAGGTAACTACCCATTTGAATAAACGCCATATGCCTGCCAGAATACTCTAGTGTCATAGCCTCATGAACCATAGTAAGCTCTAGATGTGTGGCGGGATCATCAACGGGTATCCGCGAAGTCTCCGCTATTAATACTAAAAGCATACAACCAAGCAATAATATATTTACAGGACTTACCGCAGTAAGCTGAACATCAATGTTTTGTAAATAACTATAAATGTTTGAAACGTTGGTTGACCCTGAACCTGCCTTTATACTTACTGTTATTAGCACTATAAAAAAGGCTGGCTCTATCAGAGCAGAAATCAGCATCTCCCTACTACTTCCCATCCCACCAAAGGTACTGCCGGTATCTAAACTCGCTAGTGCTATAAATACCCTGCCTGCAACTAGCAGATAAACAATAAACAGTAGGTCGGTATAAGCAGTAAAACCCGTAAGCTGGCTGATAGCAGGCAGACATAAGCAGGCTGCTAGAGAAGTAATGAAATATATATAAGGTGCAACAAAATAAATCCATGAAGCTGTTGAAGAAGCAACCATATCCTTTTTTAGAAGCTTCCAGATATCGTAATAAGGCTGCAAAATAGGCGAACCTATTCTGTGCTGCACCTTAGCTTTGAGTTTTCTAATAATACCCGTAACTAAAGGTGAAAACAGTATTACAATGACCATCTGTATAAGTAGCTTAACAATTGAAACTAGCATAACCAAAGTCCTTTTCTATAAAAAGTATTAATTAATTCAATACAGCAAAACCATAAAATCTAATGCACTACAAACAAAAATACCAAAATATTTAAAGCGAACCTATGAATATATAATAAAGTAAACGAGCATCAGTATAAGTGCAGCTAAAAAGTACAATAAATAAGTGTGAACACTTCCTGTTTGTACAGAAAATCTCATTTTCCTAGAGAAATTTATAAAGAATTTGACAATAGGAATATAAAAGTACTTTTCAAAAACCTTTACAGTAGAAACCTTGTATACCCCGCTCTTTACAAAATAAGGGCCTTCACCTTCTATAACCGACATTTCTCTGGATGGTTTAAATAAGCCTCTAAAAATAATTGTAAGTGGTTTAGAAAAGCCCGTACCAGTGTACTGCATTTTAGAATCTAGCTGCTGAAAACCACAATCCCATGTAATATAGCGGGTTATTGAGGTCCTCTTTCTAAAAATAAGTATCAGTGAAGCTACAATTGCACCACAAATAAGTAACACTGCAGCAAGCCCCAGTACTGACACCTCAAGTTTACCACTGCCAATTGGGTAAACAGGTAGTTTGGTTAATGACCAACTGCTGTCAAAAAGACTTGCTCCAATTAACTGCTGACTGATCTTGTCTATGGTATAAATAATTGTCTTTGGGAACACGCCTAAAACAATACAGAGTACACTACCTACTCCTAGTGCCGTAAGCATTGCTTTATCTGACTCAACTGCATTCTCAGACGAAGTACTTCTAGGCACTCCAAGAAAAGCTATTCCAAATAGTTTTACAAAGCAATATGCTACCAGGGCTCCTGTAAGAGCCAATACAATAGCAGCTATCAATAGAATAATCGCAAGATATAACTTTGAAATAGAAAGAAAATAAGTAATACCGCTAATAAGTGTCTGAAAAACCATATATTCACTAAGAAAACCATTGAATGGTGGCACAGCAGATATGGCCAAACAGCCTATTAAAATAAACAGAGAAGCAATCGGCATTTTTTTAATCAATCCGCCAAGCTTTTCTATATTCTTAGTACCTGTTGAGATCTGAATTGCACCTGCTCCCATAAAAAGCAAGGATTTAAATACCGAATGATTGAGAGTATGTAGCAGTGTTATTGTTAGTGAGATTGCCAGTAAAAAAGGGTTGTTTGCCGCCCTAGCAATAAGCATTATACCAATTCCGCAAAAAATAATACCCATATTTTCAATGCTTGAGTAAGCTAGCATCCTCTTGATATTAACTGTTGATACTACTGCATAAGAAATGCCGAGTATAGCAGAAACAAAACCAAGAACAAGAAGCACTATTCCCCACCAATACGCATTGTTTTCAAATATGTCAAATAGTACCCTTAATAATCCGTACACTGACATTTTTATCATAACACCTGACATAAGTGCTGAAATGTTGCTTGGAGCAACGGGATGTGCCGATGGCAGCCATATATGTAGCGGGAAAATTCCTGCTTTTGTACCAAATCCAATAGTGAGAAAAATAAAGATAACAGTAGCCACGCTAGTAGGAATTTGAGCTACATTGATATTAGCAAGTTCAAAACTACCACCGTAATAGGCTATCAAACTGAAGGCTGCAATAATAAAAGCAGTCCCTATATGAGTCATGATTATGTAAATTCGGCCCGACTTTTGAACGTCATCTTTGTCGTGCTCATAAATAACCAAGAAATATGACGTAAGAGCCATGAGCTCCCAAAGTATAAGAAATAGTAATAAATTACTGCTGGAAACAAGCAATACCAAAGTCAAAATAAAAGTATTATAGAAGAAAGAAAATAGACATATGTTTCTTCTGTAATAGTAGTGCTTCATGTATCCAAATGAATAAACGGATACAATCAATGATAGTAAAGCTATAATAGATATAAAGAATGCAGATAAGTTATCAATAGCGAAACTTACGTTGAGAAATGGAATGTTTGTACTAATATTAAAGTTGATACTAATGTCTTGTAGAAATATAAGCTTGTATATAGTAGCAAAAAGAATAGTAGCACTTGCTAAAGAGCTAGCTATCCCAGATATAATATTCGAGTGACTAGGGTTTCTATATGTAATAAACGGTACTATTGCACCAACTAGAAATAAAATGCATCCGATAAAATAAGTATTAATTATTAATTCTGATGTCATTGTCAAAAGGCCCCCAAAATACATAAAATTATGTCAAATCAAGCAATAACACTAGAAATATAATACTACCTGTAAATTGAATTGTCAAATTGGATACGAACCAGTACTACTTATGTAAATCAAGCTCAGAGCTGCTTACTTCTAATAGATTCCATACTACTCATTTCAACAAGTTCAGAACTACTTTCTTCTATTAGATTCAATACTACTCATTTTCAACAAGCTTAGAACTGCTTACTTATATTAGATTTGTACTATTAATTTTCAACTGGCACAACAAGTACGGTATTCTCACAAATAGTTGATGATTCAAGATTGTTTAGTGCTTTTATCTCGCGTATGTATCCCCTGATATCACTATGTGTATATTTGCTTGCTATACTCCAAAGGGTATCTCCCTTGCCAACAAAGACATTCTCATATGTAACCGGCTTAGCACCGAAAGCAGTTGTAGTATAAACAGTAGTAAAGATAATAACACATAGTATCATAAGAAATGTAAAAAATCTCTTCCTATTTGCTAATACATATCTAGTTCTTTTTGTAGTAGTTTTCATTGTCTTTTTAATACTGTTCTTCTTATTATTCATATGTATTCATCCTTTCAAAGCAACAAACATATGTTCTTTTTATAATTATATAATACAGAACATATGTTCCGTTGTCAATATATCTATTGAAAATATTCGAACATTAGTTTGCTTTTTACTGTCAATCATGTTAGAATGGTATTAAAATATACATATTTGAGGTGTGATATGTCTAAAAAGAATTCAAACAAGCAGCAAGAGATACTGGATTACGTAAATAAATGTGTTGTTGAAAATGGATATCCCCCATCAGTCAGAGAAATATGCTCTGCAGTTGGTTTTAAATCTACCTCAACTGTTCATTGCTATTTAGAAAAGCTTATTGAAAGTGGTCAACTTCAGAAAGACCCTACCAAACCTAGAGCTATTAAAATCGTAAATAAAAATAAAAGTACCTTCCCTACTGCCAATTCTAGCAGAGCGGGCTATTATACCACGCGTGAAATGGTAGATGTTCCTGTTGTAGGTAGAGTTACTGCCGGTCAACCTATATTGGCAGTTGAGAACATTACCGATACCTTCCCATTACCAGTTGATTTTGTACAAAATGGTGATGCTTTTATGTTGAAAATACAAGGTGATAGCATGATTGAAGCTGGTATATTGGACAAGGACTTTGTTCTAGTCAAGCAGCAAGCTACTGCTTCAAATGGTGATATAGTTATTGCACTTATTGGAGATGAAGCTACCTGCAAGACTTTTTACAAGGAAAAAGGACATTACAGACTTCAGCCCCAGAACAGTAGTCTGGACCCTATTATTGTAAAAGATGAGCTATCTATATTGGGTAAGGTTATTGGAGTATTTAGAAAGATGTAGTTTAGACTTTTATAGAAAGATGTAAGAATGTAAAAAAGTCTCGTGCTGTAATAGCCGAGACTCTTTTTTAAATACATTTTTATATGTATCTTTTATTTCTATTTAATTGTTTGTTTTATTCTTACCACTAAAATTACCGTTCCTTGTTTTGTTCTTGCCACTAGATTACTGGGCCTTGTTTTGTTCTTGCTCTAGATTACTGTTCCTTGTTTTGCTCATTAAAGATAAGATTTACAACCTTCATTGGGCTAATGGTTGATATTGCGTGCTTGTAAACTAGCTGCTGCTTTCCATCACTGTCTAATACAACTGTAAAATTATCAAAGCCCTTTACCATACCCTTAAGCTGAAAACCATTTGTCAAATAAATAGTAACAGCAATATGCTCTTTCCTTACTTGATTCAAAAAAATGTCTTGTAGGTTAATTGTATTCTTCACCAAAATAAATCCACTCCTTAAGTTATTTTTATATCTGTGGTTTAATTTTACAGGAAAATTAAACATCGTGCAACACCTATTGCCCTAGAGAATTTAAATTATCTCAATTGTCCGTCAATAATAGCAATTGCGGTGCTTACAACATTATCATTATTTCCAATTTTATCTACATTTAACCAATTAATTTCATCCATTCTTCTGAACCAGGTTAATTGTCGTTTTGCATACCTGCGGGAATCCCTTTTTATAAGTTCTATCGCTTCTTCAAAAGAGATTTCACCATTGAGATAAGATATTATTTGCTTGTATCCTATCCCCTGCATGGCTATATTACAGTCTCCATACCCCATTTCAATTATGTGCTTTACTTCTTGTAGTAACCCAGCCTCCTGCATAATATCTACGCGCTTATTAATTCTTGAATAAAGTAGTTCTCTATCCATATTAAGACCGAGCAAAATATAGTTATATTTTGGAGGCATTTGCTTGGATTGCTCGTTATGAAAGGCTTTTGGTTTCTGCGTCTGATAGAAAACCTCAAGTGCTCTTATTACTCTCTTTATATTATTAGGATGAATGCTTTCTGCTGCTTCCGGGTCAACACTGCTGAGTTTTTCATGCAAATACTGTGCACCATACTCCTCTGCCTCCTGCTGAAGTTTATTTCTAAGCTCCGGGTCGCACTCAGTCTCGCTAAAGGTAATATTATTCACAAGTGAGCTTACGTAAAGTCCAGTTCCACCAACAATTATAGGCTGCTTTCCCTTTTTTAATATTTCTTCAATATAATGGTTAGCCAATTGTGTATACTTAACAACGTTGAAGTCTTCATCAGGATTAACCTCATCAATGAGATAATGCTTAATACCCTGCATCTCTTCGGTTGTGGGCTTTGCAGTTCCTATATCCATGTATTTGTAAATCTGCATTGAATCAGCAGATATAATCTCACCGTTATAATGCTTTGCCAATTCAATGGAAAGGCTAGTCTTTCCTGAAGCTGTAGGCCCTACAATAACTATAACATTTTGCATTTTAGTATCCTCAGTTTTTTATCAGTTAAATTACTATGAACTTATTAGTCAGTAACCAGAACATATGACTGTTCTGGCTACACTATACGCTTAAACATCTTCTCTATCTCATATTTTGTAAGCCTTATAACAGTAGGTCTTCCATGTGGGCAAGTATATCTTGTGCCTGTTCTTGTTAATTCCAAAAGTAATTGCTGTACCTCTGCTTCATTTAGCTTCTTATTTGCCTTAATAGCTGCCTTGCAGGCTACTGTATGAAGTATTTCATCAGCAACAGGCGTATTAATAGGTTTCGCACTACTTTGAAGCTTATTAAGCAGCTCTTGGAATAATTCAGCCGGAGAACATTCTGCTGCGGCGTATGGTACTCCTCTTATTATGATTGAATTATTGCCAAAATCCTCAAATACCATTCCTATACGTGAGAACAGCTCCTCGTTGGATGTTGCACATATAAGCTCAACAGGCTGTAAGTGGAGAACCACTGGCTCTAACAATAGCTGTGTAAGGTTTTCCATAGATTCGTATTTGATCTTGAGTCTTTCGTAAATTATTCTCTCATGAGCTGCGTGCTGATCTACCATTACAAGCTCATCGCCATTTTGAAGTAAAATATATGTGAAAAAGGCCTGTCCTATATATCTCATTGATAAGAGATTATTACTATCGACGCTATGCTGTAATGTCTCTGTGTGGCTAATAGCACTATTATTACTAATTTGTATTGAACCCTCGCTACCCGTATCATTGCTGTGCAATGATTGTACATGCTCAGTACGAATAAGCGTTTTTTCAATGTCGCTTTCTCGAACTGATTGTACATGCCCATAATTTAGCTGTTTATCAGTATCCGTTTCTCTTATAGAATGTGTCGGCACAGCTGCTTGCTCAGGCCGAACAGCATTCCCTATTTGTATTGATTGGGTCGAGACATTGTTTTCATTGACATTCAAATTGCTTAGTCCAACACTATTATCATTAAGCTTGCTCAATTGTGCGTGAAGCTGTGCCGTCACTTGCTTATCAGTAGCTTGTGAGGGCTGTTGCTGCATCACTGAATTATACTTATTATAGTCAATTTGCTTATGATGCTGATTACCAAGATTATGCCTTTCTGGTGTTATGCTGATATTATTTGATTCGTCATCAGTCTGCCGAGCAGTATCAAACGTTTTTATATCGTTACCCTGATGGGTTACACAATCTGCTTTTAGATCATTACCATGCTTGGTGACATCATCTGCATTTATATCAATACCTTGATGGGTGACATCTTCTGTTTTTATATCGTTACCCTGCCCGCTCACATCTTCTGATTTTATATCGAAACCATGCTTGCTCACATCATCTGCTTTCATATCGATACCTTGCTTGCTGACACTACCCTTCTGATTGACAGCATCAGAGCTTATATCCATTGCCTGCTGAACATATTCTTTCTTTTCTGCACCACTGAACTTAAACAGCTCTCTGTCCTTTTTGGTAACTGTAACGGGTGCAAACAGTTCTTTACCGCTAAGTGCACTAGCCACAGCCATATATATTGTTCTAGTAAGATAACTCTCGTCAGCAAATCGCACCTCCATTTTTTGAGGATGTACATTTGCATCAACCAGTAAAGGATTGAGCGTAATATTCAGAACAAAAAACGGAAACCTGTTTTTCATCAAAATACTGCTATATGCTTGTTCAACAGCATAAGAAACCAGCCTGCTTTTAACATATCGTCTATTAATAAATAATGATTGATAGGTCCTATTTGCTCTTGCAGCTTCAGGCTTTCCAACATAACCATGAACCTTGAGCTTTTCATCAGAAAAGTTTACCTCGATAAGGTCTTTAACAACTTCTCTGCCATATATGCTGAAAATAGTACTTTTCAAGTCACCATTTCCAGGTGTTCTAAGTGCATTTATTCTATTACTGGTGAGAGAAAATGCTATCTCTGGATAGCCTAGAGCAATTCTAGTCAGGCTATCAGATATATATCCTGCCTCGGTAGAATCCTTCTTAAGAAACTTATATCTTGCAGGAGTATTAAAGAATAAATCTCTAATAGTAATTGACGTGCCGACATTACATCCTGTCTGCCTAACCTCCTGGATATTTCCACCACTAATACTCACATACATACCATAGGTGCTATCAGTAGTCTTGGTTTGAAGCTCAACATTTGATACCGCAGCAATACTTGCAAGCGCTTCACCGCGAAAACCCATTGTCAGAATAGAGTCGAGATCCTCAGCACGCTTAATCTTGCTAGTTGCATGCCTCTCAAATGCTATTACTACATCGTCCTCAGATATACCTTTACCATTGTCAGTAACTCGTATAGCTGAAATTCCACCATTTTTTATGTCCACGGAAATACTTGTAGCACCAGCATCTATAGAATTTTCAACCAATTCCTTGACAACTGATGCAGGCTTGTCCACCACCTCACCAGCAGCTATTTTATTAGATGTATTTTCATCAAGAATAATAATGCTTCCCATAGTACCTCCTTCTTCACAATTATATATATACAGTATCTAATTACATTAATCGCATAACCTTAAAACTCATAAATTATTTATAATTTAATTATTACTTATTAATCACTACTAATAAATCATTTCTTATCCCATTAATCATTACTCTGACACTTCTTTTGCAGCTCATAAAGAATATTCATTGCATCTATGGGCGTAACCCTTGAGATATCTATTCTTCTTATATCGTCAACAATGTGCTGAGCGATAGATTGTGCCTGTGCTGCAGCAAAAAGATCCATCTGACCATCTACCTGTTTTTTTGTCTTCTTTTTTAAATCTCTCTTGCTAATATCTGAGTCCTCTAACTCTGCTAAAATTTCCTTGGCACGCTCAATTACTGGCTTTGGAACCCCAGCCAATCTGGCAACCTGAATACCATAGCTGTCATCGGCACCACCACGAATTATTTTACGCAAGAAAATTATATCCTCGCCCTGTTCTTTTACTGTAATGCAATAATTCTTGATTCCGGACAGCTTACCCTCTAGCTCAGTAAGCTCATGATAATGAGTAGCAAAAAGAGTTCTGGCTCCAAGCCTTTCCTTATTTACGATATACTCAATGACAGACCACGCAATGCTGAGGCCATCAAAGGTACTGGTACCACGGCCAATCTCATCTAATATTAGCAAGCTCTTTGGTGTAGCATTTGACAGGATATTTGCCACCTCTGTCATCTCTACCATAAAAGTACTCTGCCCTGAGGCGAGGTCATCAGATGCCCCAACCCTTGTAAATATTCTATCCGCTATACCTATTTCGGCACTTGTAGCGGGTACAAAGCTCCCCATTTGAGCCATCAGTACAATTAGTGCAGACTGTCGCATGTAGGTTGATTTACCTGCCATATTTGGCCCTGTAATAATTGCAAGCCTGTTCTCTTCGCAATCTAGAATGGTATCATTAGGCACAAAGCCTGACTTTTCAATCATTCTCTCAACAACAGGGTGCCTGCCGTCAACTATATTGAGGGTAGAACATGATGTGACTACCGGTTTAACATACCCCTCACGATCAGCTGCCTCAGCAAGTGCTTGCAGCGCATCTATTTCCGCTAGAGCAGAGGCGGTATTCTTAATCCTGGTGAGTTCATTTGCAATAATGTCCTTAACCTCAAGAAAAATACTATATTCCAAGTGAATAATCTTTTCTTCTGCTCCTAATATATTATCCTCAATCTCTTTAAGCTCAGGAGTAATATATCTCTCGCAGTTAGCAAGCGTCTGCTTTCTGGTATATTCAATCGGGACCTGCGATAAATACGATTTTGTAACCTCGATATAATATCCAAAAACACGATTAAAGCCTACCTTTAGGTTTTTAATGCCGGTTTTTTCTCTCTCAGATGCCTCAAGAGCTGCAATCCAGCTCTTGCCCTCAGTGGAAGCATGTCTTAGCTTGTCCACTTCAGCATTGTACCCATCCTTAATAATTCCGCCTTCCTTTATCGAAACAGGAGGCTCATCAATTATAGCATTGTCAATAAGCTCAAATACATCTATAAGGTTATCCATGCTCTCGCAGCATGCTTTGTTATAGGTGCTGTTAAAGCCTTCAAGAGTGTTCTTGATAAACGGTATCTGACCAATGGAATTCTTGAGCGCAACCAAATCGCGGCAGTTAACACTACCAAGAACTACTCTGCTCAATAGTCTTTCGATATCGTACACCCTCTTTAGTAGTTCACGACATTCCATCCTAGCCATGTATTTATCCTTGAATTCCTCAACAGCAGATAGCCTTTCTTGAATATCTCCGAGCTTTATTAAAGGCTGTTCAATCCATTTTCTCAGTAGTCTGCCCCCCATGGAGGTCATTGTTCTATCAAGAACCCAGAGAAGAGAACCTCTTTTAGACTTCTCCCTCATGGTTTCGGTAAGCTCAAGATTTCTCCTTGTAGCTGCATCAAGTACCATATACTCATCAATTTCATATAGCTTTAAACTCTGAATATGTGCCAGTGAAACCTTCTGAGTATTCTCCAAGTAACCTAGCAGACCGCCAGAGGCATTTATCGATATATCATAATCGTTAAAAGTAAGCTTCTTTGCAGTTAATTGAGCTTCAAATTGAATGCAAACAGCACCCTTTGCCGCCTGGAAATCAAAGTACTTATCTGGAAAGTTTGAAATATAGATATTAAAACGTGCTTTGATTGACGCTATAGTGTCAGTATCCTGTATAAATTCTTCATTAACAACCAATTCAGAGGGTAAAAACTTTGCAATCTCATCCAGGAGCTTTGCTTTTGTGTTGCCCCATGTAATCTTTGTAGCAAAGAAATCGCCAGTAGTAATGTCAACTACTGCAATACCAAAAAAATTGCCAGACTTGTAAACTGACATTAGGTAATTATTCTTTTTTTCATCCAGCATGGCAGCATCTGTGACAGTTCCGGGAGTAACTATCTTGATAACATCCCTTTTTACCAAGCCCTTTGCAAGGGCAGGATCCTCCACCTGCTCACATATAGCTACCTTGTAGCCCTTGTTAATCAATCTTGATATATAATTATCTGCCGCATGAAAAGGAACGCCACACATGGGCGCTCTCTCCTCAAGTCCGCAGTCTCTGCCTGTTAGAGTAATCTCTAACTCTCTAGAAGCAGTTTCTGCATCCGAAAAAAACATTTCATAGAAGTCACCAAGGCGAAAAAACAGTATGCAATCTTTATACTGCTCCTTGATGTCAAGATATTGTTGCATCATTGGCGTTAAAGCTGCCATTATTTTAAACCCCACATTTTGTTTATTAATTATAATTATCCTTTACATCCACCGCCGCAAGATTTGCACTTGTCGTCTGAACAAGCGGTTTCTCCAGTAATTGAGAAAATAATTATGTCATTTACCTGCTTCATCATAGCTTCAACGTCAGCTTTTGACTTTAGGAAATTATATGTCACCTCATAGGTATTAATCTCATCCTGAGTTGCAAGTAATTTTTGCTTTGCTTCTTCAATAGCTTCCTTTTCCGCATTTCCGCGAGTCAACTTTACCATTTCTATCTGAAGTTTTTTGTAATCACTCATAAGTTTAGTTGATTTCTCATCTGCCTGCATTTTTGCCTCGGCTGCTTTGTATATTGCCATTTCCTTTGATTCTGCAAGTAAACCGCCTAATTCTCTAGCCTTATCAATTATATTATTTTCCATTCTTTTATCCTCACTTTTCATAATATATAATCACCAAATTATTACTAATAAAATTCTAAATATATAAAATATAAATTTTAATAGCACACTATTCCACTAGTTTCCCCAGTAATGACCAAGTCTGTACTGTCTCAATCTTGACTTTTACTAGTTTACCTACTAAATCTTCACTTCCCTTGAAGTTGACAATCTTATTTCCTCTTGTTCTTCCGGTATAGGTAGTTTTGCTGCTCTTGCTCAAGCCCTCTACCAACACTTCTACTTCTTTTCCAAGCAGCTCATCGTTAATTTCACGACTGATGGAATTTTGCAGTTCTAGTAACCTGTCAAAACGCTCTTTTTTAGTGTCCTCCGGTACTTGGTCGGGGTTTTTAGCAGCGGGAGTACCCGTCCTTTTTGAGTAAAGGAAGGTATATGCCATGTCAAATCTAGCCTTTGCCACTACGTCCATTGTCTCAGAAAAGTCCTCTTCTGTTTCACCCGGAAATCCAACAATTATATCGGTAGACATTGATATATCAGGAATCTGTTCTTTAATCCTGCGTACAAGCTCTAGGTACTGCTCCTTTGTATATTTTCTGTTCATCTCATCAAGAATTCTGGTACTACCAGACTGAACAGGCAGGTGTAGGTGCTCGCAAACACTATCGCAGTCCCTCATAGCTGCAATTAACTCATCGGATAAATCCTTTGGATGAGAGGTCATAAAGCGTATTCTCTCTATACCTTCTATTTCATTCAGTTCTCTAAGAAGCTTTGCAAAGCTGATGTTATCATCTAGGTCATTACCATAAGAGTTTACGTTTTGGCCAAGCAATGTAATCTCCTTACAGCCGTCCTTTGCAAGTTTACTTACTTCATTTTTTATATCCTCAAGACTCCTACTTCTCTCTCTGCCTCGAACATACGGTACAATACAGTAGGTGCAAAAATTATTGCATCCATACATAATAGTAACCCATGCCTTAAGATTTTCACGTCTTACTATAGGCATGTTCTCAGCTATTGAACCAGTGGACTCCCATACATCAATAATAGTTTTATCGGAGTTCATAGCATTGTTCAGAAGCTCTGGCAATTTGTAAAGATTGTGAGTACCAAATATGATATCAACGTGTCTGTAAACCTTCTTGATATGCTCTACAACCTCTTTTTGCTGCATCATACAGCCGCAAATAGCAATTTTTAGATTTGGGTTACTGTCTTTAAGCTTTTTAAGTGCTCCCAAGTGGCCATACACCTTTTGTTCTGCATTCTCTCTTACACAGCAGGTGTTAAATATAATTAAGTCGCTATCCGCTCTTTTGGAACACTCGGAATAGCCCATCTCAGAAAGCATACCCGAAAGCCTCTCAGAATCATTTTCATTCATCTGACAGCCAAAGGTCTCAATATTGTATCTCATGGGTTTGCCAGTGGCATTTACAATTTGCTGTATTTGTTGCTTAATAGATTCTATATATTTGTACTGCTGAGCTATTTCCTCGGCAGAAACTTGCGTCGTAACTCTCTTGCTCAAAATTAATCCTCCGTATTTTAGTACATTTAAGAAGGGACATTCCTAATATTAGGCAGTCCCTTTAGAATTATACCACAAAGTATTAAAATTTACAGGTGGTTTGATATTTGTTTAAATAAAAGTTTCATAAGGGATTAATAAAGTATCATAATTTGCTTAAATAAAGCTCCATTATAATTTTATATAATGCCATAATTTGCATAAAAAAGCTTAAATAAAATAATATAAAAGATTAAAAAAGGTGCTTAACTAAGTAATACAAGGACACTATAAGCCCTATAATAATTGGTGAAATAAATACAATGAGTAATATTAGCTGTACTGTTCGTTGTCTCTTGATATATGAATCTACAAATAGACTAGTGTCTACCTGAGGTTTATCAGTATCTAGGGTATTATCTACTGTATTATCTAAGTTATTATCTATAGTATTATCAATAGTACTACCTGTATTACTCTCAATAGTATTTCCGATTGAGTTAATCATGGTTTTATCGGTAGTTTTATTAATAAACCCTGATGGCTTTGGACACAGACAGTAATCCGTATCATGTAGTTCATCATCAGAGCATTTATTATCTTGTTCATATAAATCATCGTCAGAGCATTTATTATCTGAATGGCATAATTTGTCGTCAGTAGAATTGAGTGTATTTTCAGTAGTTGAATTACATATTTCACCGCTGTCACAATACAATAATTCTTCATCGCTATTAGTTTCTGCTTCAAAAGTACTTAATGCATATGCCCTTTCGTACAATTCCGATGGAACAAAAAGGTCTATACCCATTATGGTGTTTCCCATGAATACTTTTAGGTAGTCGCCACATTCCCTATATTTTTTTCTTACTGGAATGCCCTCATGTGAAAGCATCTCTATTAGCATTTCAGCATCAATATCTGTAGACACCGTTTTAAGGTATACTTCAGAGTACTGCTCTTTTGGGAACTCAGATTTAGGTAAACTATCCACGAGTATCTCTTCGCAATCAGCACACTCGCTGAAGCCTTCTCTGTATTCACATTTACACTTTGGACAGAATGACATATGAATTTCCCCCCAATAATTTTACTGCTATAAGCCGACCAACAAAACTAACTAAATAAGCTTTATACTAAATCTTTTTTCCTCAAGATTCATTCCCTGTAGGGTAAAGATTGCACTTTCATTATTATACGAAAATCCAAATCTTCTATAAAAATTTATACCCCTTTTATTGCTGGACAAAACCCATAAATATGTACGGGTATATCCTCGGACCACTAAATCATTTAGTGCAGCTTTTGTAAGTAAATACCCCTGCTTTGTATCCCAATGGTTAGGGTCTACATACAATGAATATATTTCTGTGCACGATGAGCACTCATTTCTGCATTCTAAATCTCCCTGGCAACTAGCCGGTATTCTCGCTTTGCCAAAAGTAATACAACCGGTTATATGCCCATCTATTTCATAAACAAGTGCTTCACTCAGGTTTTCCCGAAAGCTTTTATTGAACGAGTCCACCCAAAAATCTTCAGCGAGGTTATCCAAATAGTTCTGCGGAATCATACCTTTGTATGCAAGCTTCCACGTTTTCGCATGTATAGAGCTCATCTGGTTTATATCAGATATATTAGCTTTTCTAACTGTTTCCATTAATTTTCTCCCGAAATTAGATTTTACTAACTAATATAAACCCCATATCAAAGTAGAGTGAGCATATAAATTTTAACAAAATAAGTTAAATAATGGAAGTATTTTTTTTAAAATTTATAGCACAAATAGTTAGTATATAATTCTTTATATTATACCTTGTTCAACTTGATTTGTATGCTTATAGAATTGTTGTAGACAAAGGTTTTTTATAAAAGTGTAAACTTGTAGCAATAGTATTCCAGCAACTTTTGACGCTGTCCCTTTTATTAGATGTGTAGTTAGTTTTTTTGTTGCGAAGTACTTCCGTAGAATTGATATCAATAGTACTGCCGAGAAGATTATCCGAACTTAATCTTTATGCACATCACCGAGGATGAATAAAGTACTTTTCCATACATTATATGACACTACTTATAAAGTAATTAATAATTATTCTTGATATCTTTTAATTCTTTAAGTTCTGTTGTTTTGATGTAGTTAATAAACTTTTCACTTTGAGAGTATATTGTAATTTCGCCCTGTTCACGCAAATGACCAACGATCTTGTTTATCAACTGCAACTGTGATAAAGGTACAAATTCTATATTTTTGAAGTCCATTACAACCTTTAAAGGCTTTACATATACTAAGCCTTCTGCGACAGTTTCAAAATTATCAATATCACTTTGAGAAATATGTTGGGGGAAATCAATTACAAAAGTACCCGTAATATTATGTATTTTAATTGATGTATTGTCCAATGAGCAAGCATCAACTGTATTATCACATTTATGCATTTTTTCAGCACCCGCGCAAAGAACCTCATCAATTATTCTGAGGAGCTCAGAACCTATAAATGGCTTTACGATAAAATGCCTGGCACCTAGCTTAATGCAGTCAATAACAATCATCTGCTGACCCATTGCACTTAGCATAATAACCAAACAATCGGGATCTATTTTTTTTAGTTTTTTAAGCGTTTCTATTCCATCCATAAGTGGCATGGTGATATCTAATGTCACAATGTCAGGTTTAAGATTTGTATATAAATTTATGGCGTGTACTCCATTTTCAGCTTCTCCAACAACAATATGTCCTGCCTCAGACACAATTTGACTAATCTTGGAGCGTATAAAGCTGGAATCTTCAACAATAAGTATACTTGCCACAGTAACCTCCTCAAAACTAAATAGTTTTATCTAGGTAAATAGAACTCAAAAGCGGTGCCTATCTTTTCTATTGATTTAACAACAATATACCCACCAAGTTTCTTTGTCTGCTGCAGTACTGCAGAAAGCCCTACTCCTCTGCCTGAGAAAACACTTGATGGCTCTGCTGTTGACAGACCTTCATGAAAAATGTACTGAATAATATCTGTCTCCGAGAGATTTTTTATCTCCTCTTCATTAAGTATCCTGTTCTGAACTAGTTTCTTTTTAATCTTTGATACATCAACACCATTGCCGTCATCACTTATAACTATCTTAATAAAACTATCCTCATTAACAATATAAAACTTAATATTGCCTTCAATGGCTTTTCCTAAGTCAACTCTAACATCAGGCATTTCAATTCCATGGTCAATAATATTCCTGAAAATATGAACAAATGAGCGAGCAAAATCTTCATAAGCATCACTGTCCACCCTTATTTCATCCCTACACTCGATATTAAAAGGAATAACCCTCTTCCCGAGTCTCGCAGCCATTCTAACAGTGTAATCAGGGTACATGGAGAATAGAGAGCTTATATTTACTTGTCGCAGTCTATGAAGCTTTTGATAAAGCTCCTGTGATATATCTCTAATATGGTTTTCATATTCAATAAACTCATTTGCATCTATAAATAGCATGTCATTATCAATGTTCCACTTACTTCCCATTATACTTCTGATATCATCAATACTTTTCTTAACGGGTTCTGCAAAGTCAACCTTACTTATCATCATTTCAAACTGTTCAGGGGTTACGTTATGATTATTGTCCTTAATAACACTTAACCATTGTTCTATTCTGTCTAGAAAATTAGTTAAATCTGTTAGCTCAAAAATCAAGAAATTACCCTTTAGGGTATGAACCTCTATCATTACTTCATTTATTACTTCTTCTTTATTGGCATATGCTCTTAAAATAAGCGCAGGTAGCCTTGTTTCATAGAAATTACGATAGTCCTTTACACAAGAGGTAAAGGATGAAAAGTCGGCAACTATTCGTACTATGGATTTAAAAATCTGTCTCTCCTTGTCAAGAGCATTTTGTATATGCTTTTTTTCGGTAATATCGGTTAAAATAATCATAAAAGCATCTTTGACAGATTCTTTAGTTTCTAGCTTAACAGGTTTATATTGAATCCTGTAGCTTTTGTCACTTATGTATATTTCATTGGGCAATAAAAGCAGTAATACCTTTTGCTTGAGCGTATCTCCCAAAAAGAAATCCTTGTTCAGTACAGCATTCATTTTATCTATACAGTCAGCATTATTAAATGGTCTAATAATATCAGTAAATATCTGACCTTCAATTTCCTGATTAAAAATAGCTGCACACTCAGCGCTATACCCTTTATTAATGACTAATTCCTCACTAAGAGTGAGTATACCCTGGCCAGTATTGTTAAGTATATTCTTCAAGTCGCTCTGAAGCCTATACAAATGATCCTGTCTCTTGTCACTGATACGAACAAGACTAGCACTCTGCTGTAAAAGTCGCTTATAACTAGAATAGAGCTCTTTGAATTCCTTCATAAGAGAATTGTCTTTATAACAATCTTTCTTTATGGTTATTGAAGCGCTTTGCAAAGTATTGTATTCTTCTTGAAAAACATCATAATTTTTTTCTTCCATATGTACTCCATGTACTCCTGCAAAAATTTATCTTAGGACTATGTTGAAATCTATGTCTACAAACTCTTTAAACTCTTCGGCACATTCCATTTCGGATTCGTTATCCTTATCGCAGTACCAGTTAACAACTACCTTTTTGTCATTGTTTCCCGCTTCTTCTATCTTGTCTAAAATCATCATTATACACTTGGAGCTGCTGGTATTAATGTAAGGCAGCTTTAACTCAACTGTTGTTTCACAGTCATTATCAATGTTTTCAAAATAGTCATCCAGCCAATTTAATATTGGCTGAAAGAACATAAATGAGTTTTCCGGGTAAGACTCACCATTTATAATCAAAATATTACTATCAACATTAAAATCAATTCTCGGCGTAGACTTTGTCTGCTCTAAAAATAGTCCTTCCACTTAATATCCCCCCTAAATAATAACCTTAATTTCGTAGTAAGAATAGTTATCGTCTATTTCTTCAAATGAATATTCAATGGGTTTACTCGCCTTTCTTGAAATGTCAATAAGGCCAATACCCGCACCCGATTTTTCAGGGTCATAATCTTTTTTAAGTTGTTCTTTATAAAGCCTCTTAAGTTCGTCCTTACTTGAAGTAGATACTAGCTTAAGCTTACTCTCCAGTGGTCCGATATCTATGTTTTCAACTAAATTTCCAGACCAAACAAAGTATTCGTCTATTTCCTTGCCAATACATACTATGGATGAACTCGCCAAGTAATTATATTGCTCACTATCCTGCTTTGTTGCCATATAATTCTTGATATTTTGTGTCTGCTCAATAAATATTGAAAATACCGCAAAAATATTATTTTTTGATATCTCCTGCCCCTCCAAATGCTTTTTAACAGCCTCCCCTAGCTCTTCTATCAGACCCTGGGAAAACTTCCCTGAGAAGCAGGTAAGAACATTTGTATTTCTTAATAGTTTTTGGATGTCGGTTAATCTTGTAAGCACTATTATTTACCCCCTTTATTGTACTTGAATGCAACAACAGTTATATCATCTCTCTGTTCTACATTATTAAGGCAACCATCTATGTATGACTGTATTCTGTCGTACTGCTCGTTAAAGGACACACTCTGTATTTTTTCTAAAAATCTTGTGAAGCCTGACTTTGCCATCCCACCTTTGCCCTGCTCACAGTTTTGGTCAAGTAAACCATCAGTAGAAATATATACTGTCATACCATTTTCCAAATGGATATCTAAATCGTTAAAATCTTCATATCTATCATTTGAATAGCCAACGCTGGCCGTATTTCCTTTGTATTGCGTTATAATCCCATTATAGCCCGTGAATATTGAAAGCTTTGCTCCAGCAAATATAAGCTTGTCATTTTCCTTATCAATGAGACAAACCGCCATATCCGCACCATCATTAGCAATGGAGTCTTCCTTGTTTTGACCCAAAACTTCCTTAAGACTTTTATTAGTAATATCTAAAATTCTGGCAGGGGTAAGTTCACCTATATTTTTTGAGAAGGAATCTAGTATTGTACTAAGTGTCATCGTCATAAGGGCGCCTGGGATGCCATGTCCAGTACAATCGGCAACAATCAGCAGAGAATACCGCCCCTCTGACTTACACCAATAGAAATCTCCACCAACCACATCTCTTGGAATCCAAATAGTAAAGCTGTTGTCTTTGTCCATACCAAGCTGGGTATTGACATCAGGCAGTATTGCTCTTTGAATTCTTTCTGCATAATGAATACTTTCTAGTATAGCTTGATTTATTTCATGTAATTGCTGTGTTCGCTCTATAACCTTATTTTCTAGTGTTACACTGTATTCCTGAATAGTGTCAGCCATCATATTGAAGCTTCTGCCTAACTCACCTATTTCGTCCTTCAAATCTATATTTGTCCTAACATCCATATTCTTTTCACTAAAGCTTTTAACTGCAGAGTTGAGCGTTCTTATGGGTTTAACCATAGCTGACATGAACTTGAGAATTATTAGAATACCCAATACTATTGATATAAGAAATGCTATTAAGAATCCAAATAACAGCATTCTAAGAGGCTCTTTATACTCAGATTGGTCTATCGCAATACCGAAAATCCAATTGCTGCTTTTAATCTTACTGAGCATGAAATACTTGTCAGTATTATCATAATCACGTAAAAGCATGGAGTTAAGTTCATTACTGCCTAAAATATTTGTGAATTTACTATATTGAGTATCCTTTAAATCAGTGATATTAGTAAGACCATTTTCAGTAGGTAAAAACTGCTTGTTTTGGTGAGTAAGAATATTACCATTATCATCCAGTAAAAAAGTATATCCTCCATTGCCAATGGTGTAATTTTTTACAAGGTCAATTATATTATCTATGTATATATCGGCGGCAAGCACACCAATAATTGCTCCGTGGTTATCTTTGACTGCTTTTGAAATAGTTATAACCATACTATTGGTCATAGCATCAACATAGGGTGACGTAAAAACAATCTCATCAGGTGCCTTAACTGCTTGGATATACCATGTTCTTTGGGTACAGTCATAATCGGAATCTGGTATCCAGTTGGTGCCACTGATAAGCGCTCTACTTTTATCGTTAAAACCAATATAAAAGTCCAGCACGTCATCAATATACTTACCGTGCTTGCCAACAAGGAGTTTTTGGAGGTAGTCATCAGATGTGTTCCCTGTGATCTCACAGTCCTCAACAAGGTCACTGACAATAGTGGTATACTTCATAAACCAGCTGTCTAGCTCAGCTGCTTTTCGCATTGCTGCTTCGTGCAAACGATTATTTGACTGGTCAGAAGTAATATTATAAGAAAAGTAATAGCTAATACTGCAGACAGATAGTAATGAAATGATACAAATTAATAAGCCTGATATTAAGTATTTAATCTTGATGCTTCTAATCTTAGCTCCCATATAAACTCATTCCTGTCCATTTATGTTACTAATATTGAAACATAAATTTCCAAGGATTACAATATTAAAATCTATTATAATAAATAATTAGTTTATTGGTTATTTTTTACACAGCGTATGACATACAGCATATAATCCCTTGCAATATCCATATCAAAGTGCTTATAGACAGACCTACAGCCAACAGCGTCCTCTATCTCATTGAATAAAAACGTATCATTCTCCCCTAATATAAAATCAAATCCAACAAAGTCAAACTTGAGAATACTCATAATCTTTTGCACAAGCTGCTGTTGTTGCAGAGTAAGTTGATAGCGCTGTGTATTGCCCCCTAGAGAATAATTGGATTTAAAACTGGACTCTGAGCTTCTCTTTATACAAGCCTTTATCGTATCACCTATTACAAAAACCCTTATATCAATTCCTGGACTGCTACACACCTCTTGTATGAGGAACCGCTGTACAGAAAAAGAGTCCACAATATCTACTAATTGGTTCATATTCTGAGCCATAAAAACCTCTGTACCACCATGTCCCAATGGATTTTTAATAACTAAAGGGAAACTCAAATCAAAACTATTAGTGTCAAAGCTGCTCTTATTAATAAAAAGAGAATTTACAGATGGTATACCATTTGCATTAATTAATTGATGTGTTTTGAGCTTATCATTGCAGATATCAATAACCTCTGAATTGTTAAAGCTTCTAGTGCCCATTAGCTCAAACTGCTTCGAAATGAATGCATCTCTGCTCCTATTAATAATGAAGTCATACTTAATAAGCCTGTTTGCACTGCTCACTTCTTTCTTGTGCAATGCAAAAATGCCATCTTGATCATAGCCCAACAAGAGGTTTTTTGTGAGCACGAGAGTTAACTCAGCACCTTGGTCTTTAGCACAAGTTATCAGGTGTTGCGCAAACCATGTATTCTTTATGTAATCTTGTTCCTCGTAAATAAGCAGACCTTTTAGCATATGATTGTCCTCAGTATGTACTCAAAAATGATGTCGGCAATATTGATTCCCGTACAGCTTAGTATATTCTTTATATGTGCATTTGAGTTAATTTCACAAACAATAGGCTCTCCATCTGGGCCAAAAAGCAAGTCAACCCCTGAATAGTCTGCCTTAACAGTTTTTGAAGCCGCAACGGCTACATTTACAAATGCCTCGGAAGGCATAAAGCTATGCATTTTGCCTCCATTTGTGATGTTCGCCCGAAAGTCATTTTCGTTTGTTCTGAGCATCGAAGCTATCACCCTGTCCCCGACGACATGCAGGCGAACATCTCTGCCGAAGCTGCTGCTGATGTATTGCTGGTACAGATGAGGCTTTAGCTGCAGCCTATTGTAAAGTAGTGTCAGCTCCTGATGATTTCTTGCCAAGTATACTTGCTCCCCAAATGAGCCAAAGGCTTCCTTGACTACAATGGGATAAGTAAGCTCATCCTCAATCATCTGCAGGAACCTGTTTTTTGCTGCTTCTTCAAGCTCTCTATATGATAATGGTGCAAATATTGTCTTTGGTATAGCAATACCTGCTGCTGATAGTGCTTGATAAGTCATAATCTTGTCATCACAAGTAGCAATAGAACAACTATTATTAAATAATCTATAACCGCAAAGCTCTAGATTCTTTGCAAGCCTTACATCCTTATCTGCAAACAAAATAAAATCCGGTCTAGAGGTGGCACCAGACAAATAAGAATTGCATTCTCTGCCTTGAATAACACCTGCTACACCGCTATTGGGTATACATTCTAGCATAATTCCCGCTTTATAAGCAGCTAACCTGTACATTTCATTTATTTCAACATACTTTTTATCATTTAAACTGCCGTTAAATATCATCCATCCGGCTATACTTGTTTTTTGCCCCATATCCGACCTCTTATTTAAGCACTATATAATCTCTTTTGAACACTCCTATAGCCATTTTCTCGCTATAACCTGGGCTCTTTTGACATTACTAGCTCCATTTTCTTAACTATTATATGAGCTCTTTTTGCCCATAATTATACCCTATTTATAGAGTTTAAGCAATGAGCCGGGCTGTATAGAGCTATCTAAATAGTCACTCGGATTGGTGCTGATTATCCTTTCAACATAACAAGTACCAGGCTCATCGCCACATTTGCAGAGAAGCTGAATGCCGTTGTAATTAACTTCTATCAGGTTTGTGAAGCCATTAGTATCATAATAGCCGCTTCCATTATTCATAACATAATTGTGGTCCATTATAGTGTAAAGTATCATATCATCCTCTATTTCGCTTTAAAATATTATCTTGAAAATTTGATAGCATTATCTGTGTTGTATGCTGTTTACCTTCAGTTCATCTTGTTTTTGGGAATCTTTTTCTTTTTATCCTTTATGAGATTATTGAGTTTAGCTATTGCATCCGATAAGCCACCAACTTCATCTATGAGTCCAGTACGCGTAGCTTCCTCACCAAATAATACAGTACCCACATCATTTGCCAGCTCTCCTGTCTTTAGCATGAGCTCCCTGAATTTATCCTTGCTTATTCTTGAGTGATTACTTACAAATTGGACTACTCTTTCTTGCATTTTGTCAAAGTACTCATATGTTTGTGGAACACCTATAACTAAGCCATTCATTCGTATGGGATGAATGGTCATTGTAGCTGATTTTGCAATAAAAGAATAGTCAGCCGATACAGCCATAGGTACACCAATACTATGTCCCCCTCCTAAAACTAGGGAAACAGTAGGCTTTGACAAACTGGCCACCATTTCTGCGATAGCTAGTCCCGCTTCGACATCTCCCCCTACAGTATTGAGTATTAGCAGCAATCCTTCTATTTCCTTGCTTTCTTCTATTGCTACCAGCTGAGGTATTACATGTTCATATTTAGTTGTTTTATTATGTGGGGGTAAAAGAATATGTCCCTCAATCTGCCCTATTATGGAAAGAGAATGTATATTACTTTGAACCTTGGGAACTGAGCTGCTGCCAAGTTCTTTTATAGCTTGTATTGCATTTTCCTTTTGATTCTGATCCATTTGCTTTTCAGCTTTTCCTGCTCCAGCCATTAGCGCGTCATTTCCAAATATATTGTTTCTCATTTATTTTCCTCTTGTTTTTAATAATATCGTACCTAATTATTCTTAATTATTCATAATTTATATACATGCTTGGAATAAAAACCATTACATTTTACGTGTAATGAAAAATTATTACTTCGCTCATAATAATAATTTATTTGCTTATGCTTTATTATGCTGAAATATCCATAAAATAATACACTGTTGGAAAAATGTGCAATACAAAAAAGGTTCGGCAGATAGTAATTACTACATCTGACAAACCTTAATATAATAGACGTGGTAAGCAATTTTTTATAGAAGCATTGGTTGTAACTGCACATGCTTTATAGCCCCAATTACAGTTGGTACCAGTAAATCAAAATCTGCTACCAGTGAAGTGCATTTCTTGAATGGATCATCTTGACCGAATGGGATCATATATATATTTTTCATATTTAATAACGTACCTATATTTTTAGCATTTGCTCCAAGGCCATCATTTGTTGAAACACCTATAACCAAAGGCTTTTGGTTTCTCAAATGGGCTTTACATGCCATAGTAACAGGACCATCAGTAATAGCATTTGCTATTTTTGAAATAGTATTTCCCGTACAGGGTGCAACCACTAATATGTCCAGATATGCCTTTGGCCCAATGGGTTCTGCTCCCACTATAGTTGTAATTAGATCTTTACCCGTAATCTTCTTTAGCGTATCTTTTAAATCATCCGCCTTACCAAATCGCGTATCGAATTCATTTACAGCATATGATAATATTGGAAAAACTTCCGCACCTTCTTTAACAAGTAACTCAATTTGTGGAAGGGTTTTCGCAAATGTACAGAATGATCCTGTCATTGCAAATCCCACCTTAACTCCCTCTAGTAGCATCCCTATACCCCCAACTCTTCTATAATATTAAAAACAGTATCCTTGATGAATTCAGCAGCTGTAACTGGGGCTACTTTGCCGGGAAGTGATAATGCCCATATAGTCTTTATGCCTAAATCCTTTGCTTTTTCAAAATCAACCCCTCCTGGTTTGGAGGCAAGGTCGATAATGAGACAATCTTTTTTAAGCAACTTAAGCAACTCTGAATTAAGCACAACTGATGGAATAGTATTAAAAATAACATCTACATCCTTCACTACCGGAGAAAGTTCACTTAGCATTACGGGCTTGTAGCCGTAACTCTTTATCCAAGCCAAATCTGCATACTTTCGTGCTTCAACAAAAACATTTGCTCCTATGCCTTGCAGCATTTTTGCAAGTATCTTACCTATTCTTCCATATCCTAGAATCAGTGCATTGCTGTTATGTAGTGTTATGGGAAGCTCCTCCATTGCTATTTGGATGGCGCCCTCTGAAGTTGGAATAGAATTAAGTACTGCCATTTCCTCTCGTTCTAACAGGTCCATTGTATATACATTATAAACCTGTGCTAAATGTGCAATTTTATCACTAATCCTTCCGGCTAAAAAAAGCTGGTTCTTGTTCATGCTTTTGAATGTTTCGTTTATACATATCTTTTGATCGTTGAATGGTGCATTTATGTACTCGTTATCGTTTGAACACGGAATTGGCCCTATAACTATATCTGCACCACTAATGGCCTCGGCTATGGTATCACTCTGCTTTATAGTAATCTCAAAGCCAGCTTTGTTAAAACCAAAGATTTTAACAATATGACCTGACTCCAAAATGTGCTCAGCTAATTTAATACTCCTTAAATCTCCACCTAAAACACAAAACGTTTTTATCGCCAATGCAATGACCTCCTGCCTGTAACGTCCTCAAACATATCAAAATGGATATTTTCGCGTTATTTGTTTTGACTAATATATCTTATGTAGATTACAAAATGTGAGTGCCTGTACATACAGCGTTATTTTACGGACATAAAAATAACCTCAAATGAGATATTTTTAATAAATCATTTGAGGTCGTGTTTGAATTTATTAGATAATGAACTCTTTTTTCATATTACCTACAGCAGAAACGCTCATTTTCTCAGGAATAAATATGGTACTCAATACTTCATTGATACTATTCATATTTATATTATCTATCTTTTCAAGTACTTCCTTAGGTGTGTTAATTCTACCTAATAAAAGTTCGGATTTACCAATACTATTCATTCTACTGCTGGTGCTTTCAAGGCCAAGTATATAGTTGCCCTTTAACTGTTCCTTTGATTTGTTTAATTCATCCTGTGTAATACCTTTTTTTGTCAAAAGGCTAATCTCTTTTTTGGTTAGGTCTATAACCGTTTGAACCTGTTCAGGATTCATTCCCGCATATATAACAAACAATCCCGCCTTTTTATATGAAGAAGGATAAGAGTAAATGGAATAAACCAAGCCCTTCTGTTCCCTAATCTTTTGGAATAGTCGTGAGCTCATTCCCCCTCCAAAAATATTATTTAAAGCTAGGAGCGGGTAGAGATTATCATGACCATGCTCAATACCATTAAAGCCCATGCAAAGGTGAATTTGCTCAGTATCCTTTTCTCTATAATTTCTCTCTATTTTAAACTCAGGTATTGAATAGTTTTCCTTGTAAAGACCATCAAAACTCCAGCTATCAAAGTGCTTTCGAACCAGCTCAATCATGCTTTCTTCCTCAAAATTGCCTGCAACAGATACAACAGTATTTTGAGGGGTATAGAAGTTTTTCATATAGCTTTGTATTACTTTTTTATCAAAGGTATTGATACTCTGCTCTTTTCCTAAAATCGGATAGCCCAAAGAATTTCCATCCCAAACACTTTCAGAAAAAATATCATGTACAAGCTCCTCAGGAGTATCCTCATACATTCCTATTTCTTCAATTACAACTTTTCTTTCAACATCAATATCTGCTTTTGCAAATTTTGAATTAAAAAACATATCAGATAAAACATCAAAAGCTATGTTAATATGTGTATCTAGAGTTTTAGTGTAGTAACAGGTACACTCTTTTCCTGTAAAAGCGTTTATCTGCCCGCCAATTGCATCAATGCTTTCTGCAATCTCCTTAGCCGTACGTTTTGCTGTACCTTTAAATAACATATGTTCAATAAAGTGTGAAATACCGTTGTTCTCAGGTGTTTCATTTCGAGACCCTGTTCCAACCCAAATTCCCACCGAAACTGATTTAACATATGGTATTTTTTCGTACACTAATCTTAAGCCATTATCTAAAACAATTTTTTTGAACATCCAATCCTCCAAGGGTTAAACTAAATTAGGCGTAAACATAGGGTCTACGCCTAATTTTGCATTGCTATTAATAATAAATTACTTTGATTCTTCTTTCTTTGGTTCATCCTGCATAGCATCTTTTCTAGAAAGATTAATTCTGCCCTGCTTATCAATTTCAGTAACCTTAACTAGAATCTCATCTCCAATTGCTACAACATCCTCAACCTTTTCAACTCTCTTCTTATCGAGCTTTGAAATGTGTACTAAGCCTTCCTTGTTAGGAAGAATTTCAACAAATGCTCCAAATGTAGTAACTCTAGTTACCTTCCCCATATAAATTTCTCCGGGCTCGATATCCTTTGCTATACCCATTATGATACGCAATGCCTTCTGAGCAGCATCGGAATCTGATGTAAGAATGTAAACTCTTCCATCATCTTCAATGTCAATCTTAACTCCGGTTTCAGCAATAATCTTGTTGATCATTTTCCCACCAGGTCCAATTACATCTCTGATTTTATCAGGATCAATATTGGTAGTAATAATCTTTGGTGCGAATTCTGATAGTTCTTTTCTTGGCTCTGGGATAGCCTTTAGAATTACGTCATTAATTATCTGTAGACGACCAGCTTTGGTAAGTTCAAAAGCTTGTCTGATAATTTCATAGCTAAGACCATCAACCTTTATATCCATCTGTATAGCGGTAATACCTTCAGTTGTACCAGCAACCTTGAAGTCCATATCTCCAAAGAAGTCTTCTATTCCTTGGATATCCATGAAGGTGATAAAGTTGTCTGGGTTTTCTTCATCAATAACAAGACCTGCTGAAATACCAGCAACAGGTGCTTTTATTGGTACACCAGCATCCATGAGTGCAAGTGTGCTTCCGCAAACACTACCCTGTGAAGTAGAACCATTAGACATCAGAACTTCAGAAACAAGTCTGAATGCATATGGGAACTCAGTTTCAGAAGGAATAACTGGAACAAGGGATCTTTCAGCAAGTGCCCCGTGTCCTATTTCTCTTCTACCTGGTCCTCTTGATGTCTTTGCTTCTCCAACGCTGTAACCTGGGAAGTTGTAGTGGTGCATATATCTCTTTGTTTCTTCATTATCGATACCATCTAACATCTGAACATCACCCATTGCACCAAGCGTACATGTGGTGAGTACTTGAGTCTGACCTCTCTGGAAAAGACCTGAGCCGTGTGTTCTAGGCAAAACACCAACTTCAGCTGACAGAGCTCTGATTTCATCTAAACGTCTGCCGTCAACTCTCTTGCCTTCTTTAAGAATATATTCACGTACAACCTTTTTCTCAAGCTTATATATACATTCACTAATTTTTGCCTGCATTTCTGGGAACTGTTCTGCAAGTGCTTCCTGAGTTTCAGTTGTAAGCTCGGAAATCTTTGCGTCTCTATCCTGCTTATCAGTTGCCAAAACAGCAACACGCATTTTATCGTATGCAAAGCTCTTTACTGCTTTGAACATATCCTCTGGAGCGTCAGCTGATTGGTATTCGAACTTTGGCTTTCCAATCTCAGCAACTATGCCATTGATGAAGTCACAAATTTTCTTGATTTCTTCATGTCCCTTCTTAATAGCGTCTAGCATAATATCATCAGGAACTATATCTGCTCCTGCTTCTATCATCGTAATCTTTTCCTTTGTACCGGCAAGAGTAACATACATCTTGCTCTTTAAACGTTGCTCTTCATTTGGATTGATAATAACTTCACCGTCAATAAGTCCGAGAACAACTCCTCCGATTGGTCCGTTGAATGGAATATCAGAAATAGATATAGCAATTGATGCACCTATCATAGCAGCTATTTCAGGTGAATTGTCCTGTTCAACAGACATTACAGTGTTTACTACTGCTACGTCATTTCTCAAATCCTTTGGGAAAAGCGGTCTAATTGGTCTGTCAATTACTCTTGAAGTGAGTATTGCTTTCTCTGATGGCTTTCCTTCTCTCTTAATGAATCCTCCAGGGATTTTTCCTACTGCGTATAGTCTTTCTTCATAATCAACGCTGAGTGGGAAAAAATCTATTCCGTCTCTTGGTGATGATGATGCTGTAGCAGTTGACATGATAACGGTATCGCCGTATCTAATCATAGCTGCACCATTTGCGAGCTGTGCGAGCTTACCTGTTTCTACGGTAAGGGTTCTACCAGCTAATTCCATAGTAAATGTTTTTGACATAAAAGTCCTCCTAGTTTGGTAAGTACCACATGGTTTTACCTTTTTGGACTGTAGCATGTAGATTCTACGTCAAAAGTTTTGGCGCACAATCTACGTTCTACTGTCCAGCAACCATTAGTACTAATCATAGTATTGTATTTTTATAATAAAATATGTAGGTATTCTACCATGAAACCGTACATATTTATTAACTTATCCTGCTCAGAAATTACAAAACAGGCAGGCTGTTAGCCTGCCTATTTCAAATAAATTACTTTCTGAGTCCTAACTTTTCAATAATTGCACGGTATCTTTCGATATCATTCTTCATAAGGTAGTTTAATAATCCTCTTCTAGCACCAACCATCTTGAGAAGTCCTCTTCTTGAGTGGTGGTCCTTCTTGTGAGTCTTAAGGTGTTCATTTAGGTGATTAATTCTTTCTGTAAGAATAGCAATCTGAACCTCTGGTGAACCAGTGTCGCCTTCATGAAGCTGGAATTTTGAAATTATTTCTTGCTTAACATCTTTAACCATTTGTAATTCCTCCATAATAATATAATATAATTCTAAAAACGCCATATACCATGTAAAGGGCCGGAGAACCCCAAACGTAGTGCATGGTTTTAGTCATACTAAAGTATTTTAACACAATTATAATACTTTGTAAATATTTATTATAAGTCTCTTGTAATTCTACTATAGGTCTCTTGTAATTCTACTATAGGTCTCTTGTAATTCTATTATTGGTATCCTGTAATTGACTTATAAGTCGCATTTACTTTTAGCGCCGTATTTTGTTAGCTTATACAGTGCTCTTTTCAATTTACATATGAATATCTTGTAATATTTTAAGTATCTATAATATAAAAATACCTATAAATAGTAATATGCATTATTACCAATATATTCTGTATATTTATTGATAATAATGTAAATTCATGCTATAATCGTTTTGTTATTATTTTATTTTAAAGTAAAGGGTGATTAATGTGGATTACAATCAAAACATGGCAAATTCTCAAGAGCCACAGCAAGGCAAAGGTTTTGCTATAGCATCAATGGTATTGGGTATTGTCTCAATAGTTCTGTGTTGCTGCTTCTACTATCTTGCATTTCCATGCGGTATTCTTGGTTTGATTTTTGGTATTATTGTTATCAAGAATAAAAGACCAGGAAAAGGAATGGCTATTGCAGGTATTATTACTTCAAGCGTAGCTTTAGTTTTTGCAGTTTTATTGATTGCTTTTGCTTCAGTATTACTAGCAAACATGCCTTGGTCTGAATTAATGAATTACTAATCCGTTTTTTACTAAGTTATATTAATATCTAGATTAAAACCCACTATTACCCAAACTGGAGTAGTGGGTTTTAATTTTTGGTTTTGTTATTGTATTAATGCAGGTATAAAATTTCTAAAAATAAAATAGACCATTACAACACTAACAAAGGTTATCCAAAATACATTATTTCGTGGGAGTATTTTTTTATGCTTTAAAAATGCAATAGACACCCATTCTATATATAGTAAAACAAGTATTACTAAAAAAATAATCGGTACAATATTGTATTGTAAGGCTCCAACTATATCTCCATCTAGTAGATGCAGTATACTTCTAGTATTCCCACAGCCAGGGCAGTAATATCCGGATAATGTACGAAAAGGGCATGCAGGAAAGCTCTGTGCCAATAACACAATATACTCTTTCAAGAAAATTAGCGCAAAAATCAATAGAATAGGTACTATAATAACCAGAACCTTGTTAATTTTATTATTTTTAATTAAAATATATTTCACAATACCCCCCAAAACAGTTTATATTCTAATCTATCAAAACTCTGTTAATAATAGGAATCTTACTTCGGCATTTTTTAATTTCTGTTAAATCAATATCAGCATAAATGATCTGTTCCTGCTCCTCTGCTTTGGTAAGTATAGTTCCCCACGGATTAACTATCATTGAATTACCATAAGCAATATAACTGGAACTATTGTTTCTAGCTGGCGAAACAGCAGCATGATAAAGAAGATTATCGAGCGCTCTTGCGCGAACTAACAACTCCCAGTGAGCCGGCCCCGTAAACATGTTAAATGCACCCGGAGTAATGATACATTCGGCACCCATACGGCACATTTTACTATATAGCTCCGGAAATCTCATATCAAAGCAAATCCCTATTCCTAGTTTAGCATAATCAGTATCTACAACAGTAACACTATCGCCTGCTGTTAGTATTGAAGATTCATTAAAAACCATTTTGCCAGGAATATTAATGTCAAATAAATGAATTTTTCGATGTTTACCTATAATGTTTCCCAGCCGATCAAAAACAAGACAAGTATTGTATATTTTACTATTCTCAATTTCAGGAATAGAACCAGCAACTATGAACATATCCAGTTGCTTAGCAGTCTCTGCCATACACTTTACAGTTTCTCCAGTAGTAATGCTTTCGGCAAACTCACCAAACTTAGTAATATCATATGGACAATTAAACATTTCAGGAAGCACAGCAATATTAACACCATTATTTCTGCATTGTTTTAAATGCCAAACGGCATTATCAATATTGCGTTCTTTACTGTTCGATACCTTTATCTGACACATTCCAAGCTTAAAGGTTTCCATTAAATGTCCCCTTCTGATTATTTATAGTGAGTATTAAGCACAAACCTACAACATCAGCCGTTACATTCTAATTTCTCAAACTATGCAGCGGTGCAGGGATTCTGCCACCACGCTTAATAAATTCTGAGCTATTAAAAGGATTCACCTTCATAACAGGACCAGAACCAAGCAGTCCACCAAATTCTACCCTATCACCTATTGTCTTGCCAGGTGCAGGGATAATTCTCACTGCGGTAGTCTTTGTGTTTACAACACCAATAGCAGCTTCATCAGCTATAATTGCAGAAATAGTATCTGCTGAGGTATCTCCTGGTACAACTATCATATCAAGTCCGACAGAGCACACACAGGTCATTGCTTCGAGCTTTTCGAGTGACAATGCACCTACTTCGGCTGCTTCAATCATGCCAGCATCCTCGCTAACTGGAATAAACGCACCACTCAGGCCTCCTACATGCGAGGATGCCATTACGCCGCCCTTTTTGACGGCATCATTGAGAAGTGCAAGGGCGGCGGTAGTTCCATGTGCACCGCACTTTTCAAGACCCATTTCCTCTAAAATGTATGCAACACTGTCTCCAATTGCAGGGGTTGGTGCCAATGATAAATCAACTATTCCAAAAGGAACATTCAGCCTCTTTGAAGCTTCCTGTGCAACAAGCTGACCCATTCTTGTAATCTTGAAGGCTGTCTTTTTGATTGTATCTGCAACCTTAGAGAAGTCTTCTCCCTTTATCTTTTCAAGTGCCTTTTTAACAACACCCGGTCCGCTAACGCCAACGTTTATAACACATTCAGGTTCACCTACTCCATGGAAGGCTCCCGCCATAAATGGATTATCTTCAGCTGCATTAGCAAAAACAACAAGTTTGGCACATGCGATTGCTCCCCTATCAGCAGTAAGGTCAGCGCAGCTCTTAATGATTTTACCCATTTGTGCAACAGCATCCATGTTAATTCCCGCCTTGGTTGTAGCAACATTAACAGAAGAGCAAACAAGGTTAGTAGTACTAAGTGCTTCAGGAATTGATGCAATCAGCTTCCTATCACCATTTGTATATCCTTTATGAACTAGCGCAGAATATCCACCGATAAAATTTACTCCCACTGTAGCAGCAGCTTTATCCAAAGCTCTTGCAAACTTAACGTAATCTGCACTGTCACAGCTTTCAGCAATTAAAGCAATAGGAGTAACCGAAATCCTCTTGTTGATGATTGGAATACCATATTCCTTCTCTATATTTTCACCTGTTGCTACTAACTTCTCAGCATATCTTGTAATCTTGTCATACACCTTATTGCATGCAATATCTATATCTGAATGACAACAATCTCTCAATGAGATTCCCATAGTAATGGTTCTTATATCAAGATTCTCATTCTGAATCATATTAATTGTCTCTAGTATTTCAAATGGACCTAACATCCGTTTTCACCTCATATTCTATGCATTGAATTAAATATATCCTCGTGCTGTATCTGAATCTTCAAACCAAGCTCAACGCCCTTGTTCTCTAATCTTTCTGAAAGCTTTCCAAAAGGGATGTTGCAACCCTTGATATCGACTAAAGTTATCATGGTAAATACATCTTGCATAATTGTTTGTGTAATGTCCAAAATATTTACATTGCATTCCGCTAAAATATTACTTACTCCAGCGATTATTCCTACTCTATCTTTTCCTATAACAGTTATAACTGCTCTCACAATAATCCCTCCAATAATAAAATCCTTGGCACATATGGTTGTATTATATAACTTTGTATAATAAATATCAATCGTTGTATTGTCTAAATGATGCCATTTAAAGGTATCTACATTTGGCGAAATTCAATACTAACAGAATATTCAAGTGTATTTTTGCTAACATGTACTTTTGTACTAACATGGATTTTTGTACTAACACGGATTTTTGTACTAACACGGATTTGTACTAACACGGATTTCAATATTAACAAGCGTTTTTCATTGGGGCTTCGATAATACTCGTAATTCGGTTTGAAATTTCTTACAAATATAACGAACATATGTTTGTATTTTGTTTATAAATATATTATAATATAGATATGCATTATAAAAGAATAACTAACTGACGAAATCAAGAATTAAGCTAACTAGCAGAATCAAACTAACTAACAGAATCAGACTAACTAGCAGAGCCAAACTAACTAGCAGGACCAAACTAATAGCAGAACCAAACTAACTAATAAAATCAAACTTAACTAACTTACAGAGGGATTGAAAGTATGGATTTATATGAGAAACTTGGAGTACTAGCTGATGCCGCGAAATATGACGTCTCCTGTTCTTCCAGCGGTGGATCGAGAAAAAATGAAAAAGGTGTAGGCAACAGCCATGCCGCGGGTATATGTCACACTTGGTCAGACGATGGCAGGTGCGTATCTTTATTAAAAATATTGCTTTCAAATGAATGTATTTATGACTGCGTATATTGTGTTAACCGAGCATCTAACGACGTACCTCGCGCTAGCTTTACCGCTGATGAAATAGTACAACTTACAATGAACTTTTATAGGAGAAACTATATCGAAGGACTTTTCTTGAGCTCTGCCGTGCTAAAGAACCCAACACATACTATGGAGTTGATGCTAGAAATAGTAAAGCGGCTTAGAGTGGTAGAGAAATTTTATGGATATATTCATATAAAGGCAATTCCAGGTGCAGATCAGAAGATAATAGATGAAGCTGGGTTATATGTAGATAGAATGAGTATAAATATTGAGTTGCCATCAGATAGAGGGCTTGAGGTTCTCGCTCCGCAAAAGCCTGCAAAAGCATTGTTAAAGCCAATGAAGCATATAGGTGAAAAGATCGTTGAATCTAAAGAAGAGCGTAAAAACTTCAAAAAAAGTAGAGCTTATGTACCTGCCGGACAGAGCACTCAGCTAATTGTAGGTGCCACACCTGATAGGGACTTGAGTATTTTAAAGCTATCAGAGGCACTTTACAACAGCTTTTCGCTTAAACGTGTGTATTATTCCGCTTTTATACCTACCGTTACCGATCCAAGATTGCCTGCGCTTATTAAACCCCCTTTATTGAGAGAACACAGGCTTTATCAGGCAGACTGGCTATTGCGTTTTTATGGTTTTGAAGCGGATGAATTACTGGACAAATCGCATCCCAACTTTGATCCGATGCTTGATCCAAAGGCTTTTTGGGCCTTGAGGAATCGCAACCTGTTTCCTATTGAAGTAAATTCTGCAGATTACGAGATGCTTCTCAGGGTTCCCGGAATTGGGGTTCAATCAGCCAGGAGGATTATTGAAGCCAGGCGTGTTGGAAAGCTTAATTTCGACCACCTCAAAAAGATGGGTATTGTGCTAAAACGCGCTGGGCACTTTTTGACCTGCATGGGAAAAACTTATGATTCATATAGTGAAAATGATAGTGTTGTCAAGAATGCACTTATATCAGCTAAGCTGATTCCAAAGAGCAAGAAGTTTGTAGAAGGACAATTATCTCTATTTCCAATGGCGCAAGAGGAAACTTCAGATTATCTCATACTGCCAGACAATCAAAGTACAAATCTTTTGTTGCCATCACAGCATTTATTATCAGCATCTGATGGGTCAAGTATTTTGGATGGCTCATCACAAAATCAAGTTTTATTTGGCCAGCCTAGCAACAACAAAGAATGGCTGACATACTACAATCAACCTCAGGATGGGAGGCTACTTATAAGTGATATACATCTATGATGGTACTTGGGATGGATTTCTTACTGCGGTACACCATTATTACTATGATGGAAAGACAGCCTTGGGAATTGAATCTGTACTGGAGCATCAGCCCTCCCTTTTTGATGAAGTGCAAAATATAACGACCGATACCGTTAAAGCCAAAAAAGTTGAAAATGCCATACTTACCAAGATATCCTGCGATAGTTTGGACACTATCCAAAAATGTTTCTTCTCTGATATTTCAGGACGTGAGGGCTTTATTCTCAACTATATTAAGCTTGGTTTTAAGGTGGGCAGCAGAATTGATTCTATGTTGGGTGACAGCACGGCACTTAGTGTAATTGTACCAGCTAGAAAACTAAATATGGAATGTCACCGTATGCTTGGGATTTTGCGCTTTGAACTTATTGAAGGCAATATTTATTATGCAAAGCTGGAGCCTGACCATAATATTATTACTTACATTGCCCCTCACTTTCAAAGGCGCTTTCAGGATCAGAATTTTATAATTCATGATATGAAAAGAAACCTGGCGGCTATGTACAACACCAAAAAACTTATAATTACCTATTTGGACTTATCGGGAGTACCCTCTCTTCACAAGGACGAAATGGAGTTTCAGGAGTTATGGAAAAACTACTTCAAGCATATTGCAATAAAGAGCAGAATTAATCCAAAACTGCAAAAGCAGATGATGCCAAAAAGGTATTGGAAGCATATGGTGGAGAAAAAGTAGAAAAACCCAGTAATGCACACTTTAATATGCGTTACTGGGTGTTAAATGCTAGATATTGTAAAAAAATTATGCCGATGTTTATTCTTTTACTGCGTATTATTTTGCCGACTCTTTTATTCTTTTACCGTTGTTTTATTTGTTCGGTGCTATATTTTCCCTGTTAATTTTCCTACTGCAACTTATTTACTAATTCCTTGAATACATTTCCCCTATGTTCAAAGTTTTTGAACATATCGAAGCTGGTACTAGCTGGGGATAATATAACGCAGTCACCTACTATGGCATTCTTGCTTGCCTCCTGTACAACCTGCTCATAGGTTTCACAGTGTATAATCTTTATCTGATCGTCCCTGTCTGTCTGCTCTATAAAATTAATATATGCTTCCTCAATTCTTGCAGCAGTAGCACCTATCAGAATGAGAAGCTTAACCTTTTCAGCTATAGCTGGGCCTATTGAGTCATAAGGTATTCCCTTATCCTTTCCACCCGCTATAAGTATAACCTTCTCCTTAAAGGTACCTAGTGCTGCTATAGTTCTAGAAGGACTGCTGTCTATGGAACTGTTATAATATTTTACTCCACGCAGCTCCCTGATTAGTTCAATTCTATGCTCTACACCATTGAAAGTAGTCGCAATCTTTCTAATTGTTTGCGGCTTAACATAATCAATTGTTGCTGCTGTTGCAGCCATATAGTTCTCAATATTATGATTTCCAGGGATCTTTATTCTTTCAGCTTCAACAACCTTTATTTCCTCATTGTTTTTCTTCACTACTATAAAACCGTCCTTTAGAATTACCCCGGATGGAATATTGCTGACTCGGGCGAACATTGTGCATTTTCCTATCGCCTCGCTCTGAAAGCCCCTGGTTATATCATTATCATTATTAAGTACAAGCTTATCTGTAGGCTTTTGGAATAGGAAAATGTTCTTTTTGGCAGTTACATACTCTTCCATTGACTTATGAACATCTAAGTGATTGGGTGAAACATTAGTGATGACAGCTACCTGTGGGCTTGTTTTAATGGTCATAAGCTGAAAGCTGCTTAATTCTAATACAACCTTATCCTCGGGTTTTACATCATCTATTCTGCTAAGCAATGGTGTTCCGATATTTCCCCCCAACCAACAATTATAGCCTTCCTCTGTAAGAATCTTATATATAAGTGTAGTTGTTGTAGTTTTTCCATCACTTCCGGTCACAGCAAATACTGTTGCGGGACACAACTTCATAAATTCTTCCATTTCAGACGTAAGTTCAGCTCCACGCTTTACCTCTTCTACAAGTTCGGGTAGGTCAGGTCTCATTCCAGGAGTTCTGAATATAACATCAAAGCATTTGAGATTAGACAGATAACTATCCCCAAGACTATATCTGACTGAATAGCCCTTAAGTTGTTCAAATGCCTCTTGTAATTTATCTTCAGGGCTTTTATCAAATGCTGTAACATCAACACCTAAATTGCAGAGATACTTTATCAATGGAATATTGCTAATACCTATTCCAAGAACAGCTACCTTCTTGTTTTTTATACTCTCTTTAAACTGTTGAAGCTTTTCATTCATAATTGAAACCATCCTTTTCATGACCTATAATTAGTAATCAAACAACAATTATTTATTTATAAATCTAGCCATTTCCTAGATTTTGAATGCCTATTATACTATTATATTTAAAAAAATTTCTTCTGTACATATTTAAAAAATTTTCTTCTGGATATATTGAAATAAATAAAAATATATAGTAAAATAATATAGCGCTCAAACAGAGCCAGTCATGCGGGAATGGCGGAATTGGCAGACGCGCTAGTTTCAGGTACTAGTGGACGCAAGTTCGTGCAGGTTCAAGTCCTGTTTTCCGCACCACAACGGCGCAAATTTGAACTTCAAACAACGGCTTCCTTTTTTCAAGAAGGTCGTTGCGGTAGTCAAAATAGCCCAATAACGAGAAAAAGACCCTAAGGTTTTAAACCTTAGGGTCTTTTTTGTTATCAGTTTTTTGCGCATATCGCTTTTTTGAATATAATAAACATTTCTAAAACCTTGCACTCTCGCCGAAGTAGAAGCTCTCTAGAAAACCGGCTTGTATTCCGAGTAGATAAACTTAAATTGTTCTCCGTGCTATTCATGCCGTAAATCACAAGTTCATATATGAACGCCTTATCGAAGCCAGTTATATCAACCGAAAAAAGCAGGGATCATATTGCTTTTTGCCTTTTTACAGCCGTTTACTTCCGCAGATATCATTATCTACCCATAATTTTTAATTCGGTTTTAAGTGCCGCTTGCAAGACAGCAGAAAAATTCACGCCTGCCCGCTCCGCTTCAAAGTTAAGCCACGAAGGGATCGTGCAATTCTTCTTCACGGTGCGCATATCGTTTTTTCTGCGATATTCCGCAAAATCAACGTCAACCAGCGAAACAATGCCACCGGACGGGGCTTCGGCTTGAACGTCTGCAAGGTTTGACGCATTCGGCAATGTTTCGCCGTCATCCTGCATATCAATTCCCATAAGCCCGATTGCATCGCGTGCCATTTCCATTGCGTCCGGAATATCTTTGCCCTGCGTATTAATATTAAAATCGGGGACGAATACAATGACAAATTCTTTTCCCTGTGTCATAACAATGGGATATGCGTTTTTCATCTTTAATACCTCCTAGAAATCTGCTTGACATATATTATACGCCTTTTATACGCATATACCAATAGTCTTCAGAAAATAATGCGTATTTTGTGCGTCTAATAACTGCAACGCAAAAGGAGTTTTTTATTTTACATTTTGGTGAGGTCACAAAAATGATAAAAACCACATAAACAAACCATTTTTTAACTTGCTGGCAATTTGCCTACCCTGGCAAAATGGCTGTTGCAAAAAATTAATAACCGATTTTAACGCGCAAAAAATGCAGCAAGGTTACTCTTACACTTGCCACCAAAGCCGCTGACAGCGTGCAATCCGAGTGTTCGTTTTTTGTCGTCATTAGGCGCACCATAACTGGGCACCCATTTTGATACATTGTGTAACAAACTGGGTGCCCGTTTTATTTATTCAAGATGAAATGTTCACATTTGTTCTAATCAAAATAGATTTCTGATAATATCCGCGCCTGCCACGAATGTACCTATAGAAGCTCCTATATTAGCCATTAAGATTACAAGAATTATTCTTAAAAATCTATTTCTTATAAAGCCCTTAATAGAAAATATGTCTTCTGGTATTCTCTCAATATCCCGAACGGTTGGCTTTTTTATCTTTGCTTCTACTAATCCTGTAAACCAACCACATGCGAGAATAGGATTTATGGTCGTAAATGGTGCAATTATTAGGGAGGTTATTATACTTAAAGGGTGTGCAAGTGACAGTGCTGTAAACAGGGCCGCCAATACTCCCGTCCAGAGAACCCACGCCGATAATTGTTCAAATCCTGTCTGTATGCTGACAAAAAATGAGTATAACAATAAGACAATTAGTGCACCAGGAATAAGCCATCCCACTATTTTAGTGGCCGTTTTCTTAGGCGGAATGGTTGAAATGCTCTCTATATCCTGTGAACGATAGATTTCGTTCTTTACACCAGGCACATGAGCACCGCCAAGTACGGCTACTATCTTTTTACCGGGTGCTTCTTTTATCTTTGAAGCTAAATACTGGTCGCGTTCGCTGATCAGTATTTCTCCAATCTTGGGAAACTGTTTGCGCATGTCTATCAATACTGACTCAAGCATGTCCGACTTCAATAGCTCCTGTAAATCCATATCAGAGACTTCGGTATCATCATCAAAAGAAAACAGTAGACTAAAAAGCATCTTTCCCTTTTCCCACAAGCTGAGTTTTCGCCATATTCGAAGAAATGTAGTTTGAATTTTTCTGTCAGCCAAAACCAAGGTTGCACCAATCTGCTCTGCGCTCTTAATCCCTTGTATCATTTCACCACCAACAGACGTATTGAGCTGTTTTGCAATTCTTTTTTGATAAGAGCTTAATGCCAGGTTTGCCATTAGAAATCCAACCTTTTTTGACTTGATAACTTTAATAATGTCTGTATTCTCCCATGCTTTGGGATTTTGGAGGCTGTTATATCTGTCCTCGTCAAGTTCAATACAAACGCTGTCGGGGTGCTCTGCTTCAATAACCTGTTTTACAAGTTCCACGCTTTCCTTTGAAACATGGGCAGTGGCTACTAAAATTATCTTTTTATTTTGATATTCAAGCGTTGTTACATTTTCAAACATTTCTTTACTCCTCTCACTAATCAGTTTAAGACCCATAATTTTTTACTCATTCATTTAGGTTTTTTATTACTTATTAACTGAAATATTAGATCTTCCGTAAGCGTTATAAATTGTTCCTTGTCTAAAGAAAAGAATCCCATAAAGCTATCGCCGCATAAACTAAGCATATGTAAGAAACCGTTCAATAGAAAAATGGTAGAAAACCCTAGATGCGAAGCCTCAACATCAGTTCGAATACTATGATCACATGATGCCATTTCAAATAGAGAAATAACCTCTTTGTAAATAGTTCTGACACAGTCAGCATATTTTATATAATAAGGAAGCTCATTCAGTTCACTATTTGATTTTGTTGCTTTTATTTCTGCCATCAAGTCAAATAATGAATTATAGTTTTTATAAAAATCAAAGAAAGCAATATATACTAACTTTATTTTTTCATAGCCTGTATCGCCACATTTTATTCTTTCTTGAATATCCAAAAGAAGTCTTGAGTGACCTTTAAGTAATACAGCATAATATAAATCTTCCTTGCAAACGAAATACCTGTAAATCGTTCGTTTTGTGTATTCACAACTCTCTGCGAGCGCATCCATGGACGTGTTATTGTACCCTTTAATGCTAAAGAGATTCTCCGCGTGCTGTAAAATAGTCTTTTCTATCTCAACTTTCTCTCTTTCCTGACGGGAAAGCTCTTTTGTCATTGCAATTCACTCCTAAATATCATTTTCTACACTAATAGTATACTTGTACAACCACAGTATACTATTTGCATAGCTCTATGTCAATTTTTCTAGCTATTATCAAATAAACTTGCTTCTCTTCATTGGTTTGTATCGTAGTAATAAAACTTTGCAGTAAAAATAAATCAGGTAGGAATGAAAAAAATCTCACTCCTACCTGATTGCTTAAGCTTTCTAGTTCATGTACGTGCTTCTTGAACTTTTCCCTTTGATAAGTATTTTATACAATCATTGATTTGCTCGGGTGTGTACCCCTTGGCTTTAAGCCAGTAGCAAAGTCTACTCATTTCTTTAGTTGTCATATCGATTTTCTCCTATTACTTTTATGATAGGTTTATGGGGTTGCCTTATGCTCCAGCAGAGAGTGTTCAAGCATACAGCACTGCTTCACTTGCTGTGATTACATTATTCTCTATGTCAGAATATAACCTGTTTTTTTAAGTATGTACTTGTTTGTATGATAACAATCTTTACAACATACATACTTGCTTTTAACCACATATCACCCCAAAGCCGAATAATCAAAATGCTCCTGGTCCTTGGTGTAGAAGAACGTCTTTATTGATTTAAAGTTATATTTGTTTGCCATAATAAGTTGCTCTGTACTGCCAACGAATAGTATTCCCTGGTGAACAAGAGATTTATTGAAGTTTTTATATATCTCGGATTTTGCTTCCTCTGTAAAATATATCAATACATTTCTACACACAATCAGATCAACATTTGATGGATATGGGTCTCTTAAAAGATTATGATGTTTGAACTCAACACAATTCTTAATCTCATCCTTAACAGCATAGTTATCACCAAGCATTGTGAAATATTTATGTACAAACTCCTTTGGAAGGTTATCCAAGCTTTTTGGCGTGTATACCCCCGTCTTTGCTTTGTCTAATGCGCCAAGATCAATATCTGTAGCAAGAATTTTAATAGAGTTCAAAGGTAAAAACTTATTTAATACCATTACAAGAGTATATGGCTCATCACCAGTAGAGCAAGCTGCACTCCATATTGTAAGCCTTTTTTTTCGAGATAATAGCATCGGAATTATTTCATTTTCCAGTACAGCCCACTGTTCTGGATTACGATAAAATTCGGAAACATTTATAGTTAGATAATTGATGAACTCATTGAATAGCTCTTTATTTGTTTTTAGAGCAGTTACATAATCCTTATACTCATCATAATTGTTCTTCTTTATAAGAGCATCTATTCTGCGTTTCATCTGTTTTTCCTTATAAAGGGTAAGGTTTATTTTAGTCATGTTGAAAATTTCGTGTTTAAAGCCTTCATAATCCATTACGATTTCCCCCTTTTGTAAGTGCAAAAAATATTGCAAATAATCCTAAGTTGTATTAAATATTATGTATAAATTTAATTAAAGGATGTACCTAATTGAAGGTACACCCTCTAAACTGCCATTTCAATTTTATTCTTCGTTTGAAATATTATCAGCAATGGTATTAACCATTTCTTCTTTGTGCTCAGAAGGGAGTTCCTCTCCATCAGCAACAACCTCTTCATCCTTCTTTACAGGATCGATAGGGTTTACTTCTTTTATGCTGAGGCTAATCTTCTTTGCTTCGGTATCAAGTTCAGTAATCTTAGCTTCTACAACCTGTCCTACCTTTAGAACATCTCCTGGCTTTCCGATTCTCATATTTGAGATTTGGGAAATATGAACTAGTCCGTCAATGCCTTCTTCTACTTCAACAAAAGCACCAAATGGTACAAGTCTTACTACCTTGCCAGTGATAACATTTCCTACTTCGTACTTTTCAGCAACCTTGTTCCAAGGGTTGTCACTCTGCTTCTTGTAACCAAGAGAAATTCTCTTCTTGTCCTTGTCAAACTCAAGAACAAATACATCTACAGCATCTCCTAAGCTTACAACTTCTGAAGGATGCTTGATTTTGTTCCATGAAAGCTCTGAAAGGTGAACAAGACCATCAACTCCACCAATATCAACAAAAGCACCAAAGTCCATTAGGCTCTTAACAACACCCTTGTATGCCTTGCCAACTTCAATATTATTCCAAATTTCAGCAGAAGCTGTTTCCTTCTTTTCTTCGAGAAGAATTCTAGCTGAACCAACAACCTTTCTCTTCTGTCTGTTGCATTCAATTATACTTACATTAAGTACCTGATTGTTAAATTCATGAAGATCCTTAACAAAACGATCGCTAATCTGTGAAGCTGGTATAAATACTCTCACTCCCATATAGTTTGCGATAACTCCGCCATTTACTACTTCAGTAACCTTAACCTTTAATGGAGTCTTTGCTTCAAATGCCTTCTCAACTGTTTCCCAGCCCCTGAAAGAATCAACCTTTTTCTTGCTAAGAAGTACGTTTCCGTCGCCATCGTTTACTCTTACAACAAATACGTCAATTTCCTCCCCAACCTTAAGTGATTTCTCAGGATTAAAATCTGGGTCGTCAGTGAATTCTTCCATTTTAATAATTCCATCTGACTTGTACCCCATGTCAACAAATACTTCATTATTTGTATGACCTATAATTTTTCCTTTAGTTATCTGACCAGTTGTCAGAGTAACTAGTGAGCTCTCAAATGCCTCAGCAAAGCTCATCTCCAAATCCTGTCTATCTAATTCACTCATTTTATGAATAACCTCCTTGATTACCCAGTCAGGTGTTGACGCCCCCGCAGTAATTCCTATTTTTTTAATTTTTTTTATATCAACCTGAGGAATTTCCTCGGCTGTTTCTATTTTAAATGTATTTTGACAATTAGCCTTACAGATCTCGTAAAGTTTGTGTGTATTCGAACTATCCTTGTCACCAATAACAAGTACCATGTCTACCTTTTTGGATATCTGTTCAGCTTCAGTTTGTCTTTTATCTGTCGCATTACATATTGTATCAAATTTTAGAACATTTTCAAACCTTTTATTTAAACAATGGATAATTTTTTCAGATTTTTCACGAATAAATGTTGTTTGTTCAACTACACATATAGGTTTCTTTATATCAGGTAGCTTCGATACATCCTCTTCACTATCAATCACATATGCCGAGTTATCGCACCAACCGTTGATTCCTATAACCTCAGGGTGATTACGGTCTCCAATAATTATAATGCTATAGCCTTCCTTATAACGCTTTGCAACAAGCTTATGGATCTTGATAACGTAAGGGCATGAAGCATCTATTACATCATGTCCTTTGCATTTGAGTTCCTCTATAACCATTGGGGTTACACCGTGAGCACGAATAACAACCTTTGAGGGTTCTTCTGCATCAAGTGGACTATTGATAACAGAAACGCCATATTCTTTAAGCTTATCTACAACCTGTGAATTATGAATAATAGGTCCTAGAGTATATATCTTGTCCTTTGAATTTTTGGCAAGATCAAACACTATCTGCACCGCATTATTCACACCAAAACAAAAACCTGCTGTACTTGCAACTACTATTTCCATAACTTCTTCTTTACCTCTGCCTTACTTTCCTTTTTGAATTACTAGTTTTCATTAGTTATTTTACAATGTCTTTATTCTTTTGAATAATACTTAAATAAATATAATATTTTTTCTACTACCTCGTCAATAGATAACGTAGTGGTATCAACCTCTATAGCATCTGCAACCTTTACTAATGGAGCAAACGCCCTGCTGGAATCATTATTATCTCTAAAGATCATATCCTTTTTTACTTCTTGTAATGATATGCTTTGACCTTTTTGAGTTAATTCGTTATACCTTCTTTTAGCTCGTTCATCAACAGATGCTGTTAGAAAAATCTTGAGATTAGCATTTGGGAGTACATAAGAGCCGATATCTCTTCCATCCATAACAATATCCTTGTCTTTTGCAATTATTCTCTGTAAATCTACCAGCTTAAGCCTTACTTCCGGGAAAACTGCAACATTTGATGCTCCAACTGAGACCTCAGGAGTTCTGATAAGGTCAGATACATCTTCGCCGTCAAGAAAAATCCTCTGAGTATTGTCTACATGAGACAGCGTAATATCTACATTTTTCACTATCTCTGACAGCTTTTCTTGATTTTTTGTATCAATACTCTGCCTTATGGCCTTTAACGCCACCGCTCTGTACATTGCTCCTGTATCTATATAAATGAATTGTAGTTCTTTTGCAACTCTCTTTGCTATGGTACTTTTTCCTGCACCGGCAGGTCCGTCAATCGCAATATTGATTGGCATTTTAAGTCTTCCCCTTCTTACAAAAATATTATTTAGATATATCAGGCCGTAAAACCTTAGCACCTTTTAAATAAACATGTTTTATTTCATTATTTCTCTTATCCGTATTAAAATGAACCATAATCCTTATACACTGCTCAAGACTTCCAGGAACATCAATTTCTTTCATACACATAAGGGATATATCAGTAAATCCAAGCTCTCTAGCAGCAACTGCTGGAAATACTGCATTTAAATCATTTGTTAACGTAAAAACCATACTAATAGCATCTTCATTGCTTATATCATTTTTTTCAATAATTTCTTTTAGTAATTCTGCTGTTGCCACTAATATCTCTTCTCGAGTGTTTGCATCAACAGTAATTGCTCCTCTAACAGCACGAACGCTCATCATCTACACCCCATGTAAAAATGTTTAGTTATACACTATTATACAACCCTATGTCCTAGACCAATTGATACTTCATTGAGGTGTAGTAATCCAATACCAAAGAAAATAGCTACACTAATATGGTCTTTATATCTAGCAATACCAATCTTACCACCGACATTGAGTCCAATTGCCTTAGGCATAATCTGAGAAAGCGCTTCTCTTGTAGCTCCTGCAACGGCACCTTCTTCGGTATGGTGCTCAGTTATAACCCCTTCTCTTTTAGAAGAAACAACTGCTCTTTCTACAATTTTCATGACTGAAGTAATAAATTCGCCGCCATAATCAACTGCTGCAGTGCTAATACCTGATTTCATAAGCTCACTTTGGAGTTTTTTTTCAGCCATACGGTCAGGAGTTAAAGCTATTTTAATAGCAGCTGAAGCTATTTCCTTACTTCCAAACTCATGGTTTTCGCTTGTTGTATTCATTTATTTTATCCTTTCATACTATTCTCTACACCTAATAGTAAATCAAAAAAACCTATATTACATTATATAGGTTTTTAATAATTAACACAACTTTTGACGTTAATTAATGTTTATGTTAGCTGACCTAATACTTTATGTTAGCTGCCATAGTGTTTAGGTTGATTATCTAAGCATTATTTAAAAGTCACCTTTAAAAGCCGTTTTATATTGGAGTCTACCTCTGTATAAGCGCCCATACATCTATTCTCAATATTTGAAGTTACCGAAGTAATCTTAATCAGATGCTCAATAGGACTCGAGGAAGCATCCAACTCCACTACATCTCCTTCTTTAACATTGATAGCCATACTGCTGTTTTCAAAAAAAGCAACTTCATCGCCATTAACAAGAATTTTTACCATTGGATCAGCATTACCATCCATAATTGAAAGAGTAAGCTGCCCTTGGTTATATAGATACTCATCCTGTTGAAGAGGAGTTCCGATACTCTTGTCATTCAAATTAAGCTTTTGCCTGACAGTAGGAATAGCCAAAGTTACTTGCGCAGTTACCAAAACAACAAAGCATACAAATAGCACTTTAAAAACTAAATTTTCGTAAGTTTCTATTTTGGGCTTTTGCTCATCAGGCGTTATTTTTTTATCACCTTTAAATTTAAATGCTATTACTTTCATTTTTTTCCTCTATTGATTATATTTTATAATATAAATATGTTAAAAAGATTTATATATATTAATATGCTCAATTGGTAGGTGTAATACGCAAATTTCCCAAAGTTTATAGTCTCTGATGATGGCAGATGAATAATACTTTTATCACAAATTGGAATTTGTCAAACAGAAAACCAGACAAATCCAATTCTGCATAATGTGAAAATTAGCAGTCTTTTATTCTTGCGTTTTTAAGCGTTTCAAGAATCGTACGCACACCACACCAAATCAAATAGGCCGCAACAATCAACGAACCCACAAAATCCAGCCAATAAGAAATCTGTGTCGCTGGCGCTATCACTACCGACAATAATGCAATGGTTACACATCCATCTACCATCGTTTTTGCACGATATAATCTTGA
>JAEYTP010000102.1 GCA_023433945.1 Bacillota bacterium
GCAGTAGACAATGCAGCACTAATATTGGATGTAGTTGTTGACTTGCCAATTCCACCTTTGCCATAGATAGCTATTTGCTTAATCTTTTTTGCCATTTTTATATCTCCTTTTCAAACATTATTATTTCTTTTGCTATTCTAATGAGTTCCTCGCTAATCAAACCACAGGTTTGAAATACTCTAATACCGCAACTTTCAAAATGCTTCAGTGGTAGATAACCTATTCTCTGTACTACAATTGCATCACAGTCCTTTAAGGCTTCTGTTATATTCTCTAAATTTTTATCATTGTCTCCACATTCATCTGTTCCATTGCAAAAACGCTGTATACTTATCTCATGCTGCTGCTGAACATTGTTTGCGGCAGCCTTATATATGACAAATTTACCCGTTTGACCAAAGTGTTGATTAATCAGTCTTCCATCACTTGTTGCCACAGCAAAGGTTAAATGTCTCTCTTTTATATAATCAGTTATTTTATCTATATTAGTGTTTGGGGCTATTTCTGAAGTACATTTTAGAAAATTAGCTGAGCAGTCTTTCTCAAGTGTACCAATAGCATCTGCTCTACATTGCTGACAATGGTACATTTGTTTTATATGTAGTGAACATTGTTTTCTGATGTCATTAAGCTCTTTTTTCGAAGTGAGAGGCATATGTTCGAATTCACTACCTGGAGCTGGAATAAGAGGCATTATATTTCCTATGAATGCACCATTCTCCTTAACACATCTAGAAACGTCTTCAATACAAGTATCGTTTATGCCTTTAATTAAAACTGTATTAATCTTTACTACAATGCCCAGGGCCACAAGCATTTTTAATCCCTCTAGTTGATTTTTGATGAGTATTTTTGCACCCTCAGTTCCACAATACTTTCTTCCTTCATAGCATACTTCCCTATAAATCTTTGCTCCTATTTCAGCATCAATTGTATTAATTGTAATTGTTACATGTGTAACTCCAAGCTCATATAACATTTGTGCATACTTAGGTAAATACAGACCGTTGGTTGAAAGACAAAAGGTGACATCGCTATCCTCCTGCCTTATTAGTTTAAGGGTCTGACTGACCTCCTCAAAGTTAGCTAATGCATCTCCTGGGCCAGCGATACCAACTACTTTAAGATTTTCAACGCTATTTCGTACTTTAATATACTTATCGAGGGCATCTTGTGGATTCAGAATTTCGCTAGTAACTCCAGGTCTGCTTTCATTTACACAATCGAATTTTCGATTGCAATAATTGCAGGAAACATTGCAGGCAGGTGCAACAGGTAAATGCATTCTGGCATTTTTGCAACTACCACTGTAGCAAGGATGCGTTTGTGTCTTTTCATCTATAGATACCATACATGCTCACCTTCTATATTATTCCAATATGTTTACTATGTTTTACATTATAATACCCTTATTTTTCCTTGTCAATAGAAAATTAAAATTTCATATATGTTTAGTATGTTTTAGTGTCATCTATACTAGTCTTTAATTCAAAAACCACCGTTTTATTCTTGTATATAATAATTCTATCTACAACGGCTTCCAGTACCCTTCTATCCAGCTCTTCTGAATTAATTATCTCTTCAAAATACTGGTGCGCTGGATTATCTTTAGTTTTCTCATACTTAGTACTTTTGCTTTGCAAATCGCTAAGTCTTTCATTGATAGTCTTAATAATATATTTCTTTTCATTTTCTAGTTGGCTATAATTATCTTCTATTATTTCTCTGAATTCATCATCATTTTGCTTTAATATATCCTTTATTTTTTGATTTAACAGTAACCTTAGCTCTCTGTTATTGTACTCTAGCTCTTTTCTAAGTTTACTTATAACATCATCAGAGCTAGTTGATTTGCCTATTAAATCCATAGACTTGATATAATCTTCTCTCTCGTCCTTTAAAAAGATAAGGTACTCTTTAAAATATCTCTGCAAAGCACTCTCAGTAATGGCGTGTGAGCTACATGCATTGTTGCCATTCCTATTGAATGCCCCACATTCATATCCGCGTTGTTCCCCATTTTTATGATTCTTTTTTACAATTCGTCCTAGACAACCCTTTCCACAATCCCCGCACATAACATATCCCGAAAAAATATAATGGTATTTTTTCTGTCCTTTTGAGCTTGAATTGTTTCTTCGAGCTCTCATATTTTGGGCCATTTGAAAGTCAACCTTTGAAATAATTGCTTCATGGTGGTCTTCAAATATAAACTGCTCACTCTCACTAACTTTCTTTGCTTTACCCTTTATTGTGGTACGTTGCCTCTTATTACAACGCAGAACCCCAGTATATACATCATCTGAAATGATTCTCGCAACCATATAGGTATCCCATTGAGAATTAACGGTATTGTTATAGGGTTTGCCCCATTTGTCCTCATATTGTTTAGAAACTACCATTGAGGGAGTTGGATAGCTCTTGGTGTTAAGGATTTTTGCTATGCTTCTGTATCCCTTTCCATTAAGATAACTATCAAAAATAATCTCTATTATAGGGGCGATTATTGGGTCTATAATTAGCTTTGTCTTGTCCTTTAAGTCTTTTTTATAACCATAGTATGAGTGAAAAAGTATTTTCCCATTTTTTTGCTTCGACCTGATATTGCTACGTATTTTTCTGGAAATATCTTTAACATATCTTTCGTTATACCAAGTCTTTATACCAATGATGTCGTCGTCATCATTATCTGTATCGTATCCGGAGCTACCCTCTTCTATAAGAATCATTCTCTTGCCTTGTTCTCTGACTTTATCTAAGAGAAGCAAAGTTTTTGCATTGTGACGTCCAATTCTGGATAAATCCTTTGCGATTATTATATCGATGCTTCTATCCTCTAGCCCCTGCAACATTTTTGAAAACTCTGGCCTATCAAATGTATAACCACTTACATTATCATCTATATAAATTTTGCTGACTTCCCATCCCTGCAAATTTGCGTAGTCATGAATAATATCACATTGCGTGAGAATAGAGCTATAGTTCTGATTGTCTTCATCCCTGCTAATTCTCGCATACCCAACAACATTCATAGGCTGCTCCTTCTAACTAAATATCCTAATAAAACATGTTATGTAGCATTACATAAAATCTAAATGCGGCATCTAGTTAATCACTTATGGGGACTAAATATAAAATACTATGTATATCAATTAAATATTTATTTGGACATTGAATAAAATACTTGCCCGCATCATTTAAATAATTTACGTAGAATCATTTAAATACCTCCGCAGAATCATTTAAATGCCTCCGCAGAATCATGTAATGAAAAAAGCAAATAGACTTATTTGTATTTTGCTCTATGAATTTCTATTATGTACTTTAGAACTTCTTCTATTGGCTGATTTCCTGATTTGAATATCACCAGATTAGTGTATTTTTCTTCAAGCCTTTGTTGAATAATCTTTAAATAGTCTTCATTAGCTTCAGATTTGGATAACCACACAAATAAAGTATGTGAACCTTCAATATTAATTTCCCTCACAACCATAAAAACCACCATTATACGTAGTTCTAATAATAGTTTATGATGGCAGCCATAGAATTATAATATCATCTTTCCACTATGTATGCGCTATCAGGAGAGTGCTCTGATGAAATTTTCGGTGGATACCCATGGTTCTATAGAGAAGAGATGCTAAATCGTGATTTTTTCCCCTGGATACATGACCCGGAATCAAGAATAAATCTATTTAATGCTGACTTTGCGCAGCCCGTACATGGCTTGGAATATGTCAAACAAATATACTCTGACAGCAAGAGTGCCTGCCCTTTAGCAGGTAATGAGTCTTCAGAAATGAAGCAAAGTCGAATTGCTACATGGCTTTCAGTGAACTGGTTTATGGTTAGCCTTTTGGAGCGTAAAGACAGGATGTCGATGGCTAGCGGCCTTGAGGTAAGAGTTCCTTTCTCAGATCATAGGATATTAGAATATGTATATAATGTGCCCTGGTCTATAAAGTTTAAAAACAGGGTTGAAAAGTCACTATTGCGTGAGGCTATGAAGGATTATCTCCCCGACAGAATTCTTTACCGTAAAAAGAGTCCATATCCAAAGACTCACAACCCTTTGTACGAGCAAATTGTAACTGAACAATTCAAAGCTATAATGTCCGATCCAAATGCGGTATTAAAGGATGTATTACATCCCGATACATATAAGCACTTACTCTCTGGAGGTAATGTCACTTGGTATGGACAGCTTATGGGAAGGCCACAGCTAATTGCTTGGCTTATTCAGTTAGAGAACTGGTTTAGAGAGTATGGGATCAAGATAGTGTAAAACTAACATTTCAATCAGCTCACAAAAAAGGCACAGAGATATGATTTTATCAAATCTCTATGCCTTTATTGGTTATTCAGCGTCCATATTTCAAACCTAATGCCTAATTACACCTTTTCTTTAAGATATTAACTTAAATCAAGCTTGATTTTTTCAGAAGCTTAAGTATTATAGTAGCACTCTCTGCTCTTGTAAGGTTACTTGTTGGATTAAGCTTTCCTTTATTCCCTTCAAAAATACCATATTTAATGCAGATTGCCGCTCCCTGTTTTGCATAAGAAGAAATATCACCTGAATCTCTAAATAAATTAAGTTGACTGCTAATCTCTGAATCAGGTATACTTCCATCCATTCCAGCTATGGTCATAGCATTTAAAATCATGGTCATTGCCTGTTGTCTGATAATTAGGTCTTGTGGTCCAAACTTACCGTCTGGATAGCCTTCAATTATACCATATTCATAAGCTGTGTATATAGCGCTATAATTAGGATCACTCTCTGTTACATCACTAAATTTACCAGAGAAATCAGTACCTTGTAATCCTAGTGCCTTTACTATCATAGACGCAAATTCAGCTCTTGTAATAGCCTTGTCAGGAGCAAAATTTCCACTACCTACACCACTGTCAATAAGTCTTGATCCAATATCATTTACATAGTCCTTAGACCAGTGTTTTTCAACATCCTTGAAGGAAATTGGATTATATATAACTGTATAGGTACTGTTTGTTAAACTATTTATCTTCACAAAGTACTTTCCGTCAATAACAACAATACTTGTAGGAACGTGTGAGAAGGTACCATCACTGTTTACAACAACACCTGTAGTAATTTTACTAGTATCAATCCCATCTGGAATTGCAATTTTTCTTTCAACATAGCTGTTGAATTTAGATACATTAACAGTCTTGTTTCCACTGCTACAGGTTATCTCAAATTCTACTGGTTTTACAACAACTGAGTAGCTGTTCTTTTCTGCAGAATCTGCTACGATTGTAGCTGTTTCACTTGAAGCTTCTGCAATACTGACACTTACCTTTATGTCTTTAAGCCCTACTTCTTTTCCCATTTGATTTAATACTTTATCAATATTTATTTCTGAAGCGGGTAATGTGTAAATAGCATTTTCCATTCTAATCTCAAGGATTGCACTCTTACCTTCCATATTTTTTACAGTTTGACCATTAAATTCTCCCGCAACCACATCCGAATTGTTGTTTACGGATATTATAACCTTATTGTCAATCCCGTTGATATCAGCTTTGTCCAGCTTATCAAGATTTGCTTTTACAGCTGCATCATCCAGAGTTATTGTGGTGGTTTTAACATTATTCTTTTCTTTTACATTTACAGTACCAGCCTTTTCAGTATCTTTACCAAAAATTACCTCCACCTTGTCATCCGTAGTTGGTGTTGGTGTTTGTGATGGTGGAGTATATGAGCCACTGTCGCTATTATTTGCAGAAGTAACACTAAACTGTGCTGATACACTTGTCGCTGCACTGTTTGAGCCAACAATATTGATGGTCTCTGTGTAGGTTCCAACTGCAAGACTTGTTTTCGGCTGTACTGTAAAGGTTGCACTACCGCCTACTGTAAGTGTTGTGGTGGAAAGTGTGCCAATGTTGTAATTACTTGTTGGGTTAGTAGTTGCTGGTTCTACCAGCGTTATTACTTGATTTCCTGTATTTGTTATGGTTACTGTTTGCATCAAAGGTGCTGTAGCATAGCCAACTGTCTGTGAAGCAAACGTCGTAAGTGCCGATGCTGTCATGCTATAGGTTTGTGGTACAAAGTCATGGGTTACCACCAGATCGTCAACTTCCTTTGCAGGCATGGTAAAGGTGAACGCAAAGGTATCTGTTGGAGTTTCTCCCGCTGCTACTGTTTTGGTAACAGTAGTCGGTGCTGTAATTGTACCTGCATCTTCTGAACTGGTTAACCCTACTGTATGTGTTCCTGCAGCTGTTGCTGTGCCTGATAGCGTAATGGTTACTGTTGCAGTAGCACCTGCTGTATATTGTGAAGCTCCGACGGTCGCCGTTGCTGTTATGCCATTTACTTGGACTGCATTAGTGGTTGTACTTACTGCGTAGGCTTGTTCTACATTTGCTGTAAAGGTAATTAGTTTAGTATAAGTGTTAAGTGGTTGAGCCTCTTCAGTAACCTTAACTTTCACAGTATAGCTCTGTGCTGCTAAAGTTGTTCCGCTCTTTATCTGAAGCTGTGTTCCGCTGATTTGAAATAGGCCATCATGTGTGCCACTACCATCAAGGGAGTAGGTTATGCCTGTTGTTGGTGTTCCGCTTGCTGCTAAATCTGCAACCTTTGTTCCAGCAAGTGCTTTGTCTGCATAAGCAACATAGGCTGGTGTCAGTGTTATATCTGTCAAGGTTGGAGCATACTGCTTATACACCGCAACTGTTTTAGAAGTCGGAGTAATATTTAAGCCTGCTGGATTTGATATGTCAACGGTTACATTTTCGCCATCTGCCACAGTGATGTTTGAAATGCTCAGTGTTCTTGTTGTGCCTGTGCCACTTAAGGTACCCTTCTTTGCACCTGTAACTGTAATGTTATCAACCGCCAGTGGAGTTGGGTCAGTGTCAAAGGTTAAGGTTAGCTGTGTTGTCGTAGTTGTATTTAATTCTCCGTTTGCTGTTAGGTTGGTAAATGATACCGGTAGTATAAGCGTACCCGAAGCAGTACCTAATGTATCAGTTACTATACCGGTGTTATTTTGATATATTCTATCCTCCACTACTGCTTCTGTTGTTATTGCTCCCTCAGGCAGATAGGCATAGAGTTTGCTAGAAGAAGTATAAACCCCTGATAAACCGTAAGTATAAGAGCTTCCTTCATTTGTAATTCCGAGTGAAGTAATAGTTTTATCACCAACACTCCCAATGGTAATAGCTGTTTTATAGACAGGCACAGAGCCGTTAGTTACAGAAGTAATGGAACTATGAACTTCTGGTAAGATATTGCCACCAGTAATTTTCGCAGAAGATGTTCCTGTAACCTTACCTATTCTAAATTTACTATAGATATTTCCACCCGCAATAGTCGCATTGGCATTTCCAGTTACCTTTCCATTATAAAACGGATCGGCTCCAAGATATAAGTACGAAACACTCCCAGAGTTAATGTAAATGCTTGCATTTCCGTCTACAGTGCCATTCCGAAAATCACCACCGTAAAGCTCGGTAACTCTTCCTCCGTTAACAGTAACTTCTGTGTTTTCAGTAACACGTGAGCCATATCCCCCTCCAGCTACGTATTCTAGAATTCCATTGTTAATTACTACATTCGTGCTACCGTAAACAACACTAGTACTGTCACTAGCACCACTAATCGGTCTATTGCCCATATCGATGTTTCCATTTATGGTCACATTACATATGGCACTGGAAGTTGTAGTGCCTACATTAGAACGACTGCCACCACCAAAAATTCTTCCACTGTTTAAATCGCCACCATCTACAATAACATTAGTGCTTGTAAGCACAGTGTTTCCATCTTGTCCACCACCATAAACATCATCATTTATTTGGCTGTTGTCCTTAATGGTTATATTTGTAGTACCGACTGTGGTATTAGAACCAAATCCACCACCATAAATAATCTCGGTAATATTCGCGCCGTTTATTAGTACATTGGTGCTGCCACTAACAGAACTGTCTAAACCACCTCCTCTGACTAATCGTATCTTACCGCCAGACAGAGTTATATCGGTATTGCCTAGGACGTTTGCGTCCTTATTTCCGCCACCATGAATCATGTCAACCGTCCCACTAAGCATGGTAATTTTGGTATCTCCGGTTTCAGCATATCTACTACCACCGAAGATAAAATATGAAGAAAGATCGAAGCCTTGTGTGGTGTTTCCCGCCAGCTTACCATTAAAAAGCCCTGTTTCGTTTAAATTAATTAGTACTTCGCCATCATCAAGTATGCCATCCCTATTGTTATCAATATAAATATTGGTATAATTTGCTCCAGTACCCGCCTTCAAAATAATGGCATTTCCGTTTGCATAAATTTCATTATTATCTATTGAAATAGTACTTGTTGCAAATGCCGGAATGGTCATAACAGGCATAAGGCCTATACCCATCGCCAGTGCCAAAATATAGCTTAAAATTCGTTTTTTCATACTATCCTCCTAAAATAGTTAACTAGCTATTCTTTCAATGGATTATTGAATTGTTAGCAGTGTCTATAATATAAAAAGCATAGCATAAATAGATGCTTCCTTTAGCACATCTTCCTGAAATGACGTTTTTTTGACATGAAATGTTTTTTTCTCGTAAAAAGTGTTATTTTATAATCTTTTATCAGCTCTTTACATAATTATTAATATAAGATATTGAAAATATTTAGGTGCCAGGATTAAAGTCTCTATCTGTGATGACGACATTAAAGAACCTCTACATATCAATCTTCTCAGCGTTTAATCTCTTTGAAATTCAAGTAATAGATTTGTTGGTCCTTCCAGATAGAATCTTATACAGAAAGAAGAGCCCTTATCCTAAAACATATAACCCAGAATATGAAAGAATCGTACAAGAAATGTTTAAAAAGGCTATTGCCCAGCCTGATTCAATTTTGAAGGATATTTTGCATCCTAATACTCTCCCCCTAATCCGTTCAGGAAGTAACATCACCTGGTATGGGCAGCTCATGGGCCGCCCGCAGCTTATTGCGTGGCTGCTGCAGTTGGATTATTGGTTCAGGGAGTATGGGGTGAAGATAGTTTAACAATCCTATTGTGTTTGCATGGCTTATTATTGAAATTGGGACCTAAATGCCTCTTTTTAGCTCATTTAGGTCCCAATTTGCATCCTCTACCGTAATTTCTGATTGGCTTATTATTAAATTTGGGACCTAAATCTCTGTTTTGGCCAATAAAAGTCCCAAATTCAAACCAAATGTGGTAGCACATCTAGGCATATCAGTGAAATTGGGACCTAAATGCCTCTTTTTAGCTCATTTAGGTCCCAATTTACATACGCTACCGTAATTTCCGATTGCCTTGTTATTGAATTTGGGACCTAAATGTGTTTTTGGCCAAAAAAAGTCCCAAATTCAAACCAAATGTGGTAGCACATCTAGGCATATCAGTGAAATTGGGACCTAAATCTCTGTTTTGGGCAAAAAAAGTCCCAAATTCAAACCAAATGTGGTAGCACAACTTGGTATATCGATGATTTTGGGACCTAAATGCCTCTTTTTAGCTCATTTAGGTCCCAATTTACATACGCTACCGTAATTTCCGATTGCCTTGTTATTGAATTTGGGACCTAAAATGTGTTTTTGGCCAAAAAAAGTTCCAAATTATCGTCAAATGTGTTAGCACAACTTGGTATATCAATGAAATTGGGACCTAAATGCCTCTTTTTAGCTCATTTAGGTCCCAATTTCCCCTTATATTACAATGTTACTTTGCTTATTATTATCGGTTTCACACTTATGCTCTAAATCTTCTCCTCTTAAATCTAGTAACTACTAATAACCCAATAACCAAAACTATCAAGCTACTTCCTGCAATTATTAGTTGACTTTTGACAGATGCATTGCCACTAGCATTTGGAGCACCATCTTTTCCAGGCATTTCACCAGCCATTGGACCATTTTTCATCCAATCAGGTACTTGCCCGTTTGTCCTGAAATTACCCTCTTTTGTATTCTGAGTCTGGTTAGATTGCCGTCCGTTTTGCAGTGCACCTGGGCGCATTCCATTAAGCCCTTGCTTGGAAGTCTGGGTAAGCATAGGTATCATATTTTCATCTATTCCCAGTTCTATTAACTGAGCTGTCTGATCATATGATAACTCATTACCATTTGCGGCCTTAATAATCTCCATAGCCTTTTGCATGGTTTGTGAGTCTGGCATTTGCCCCATCTGCGGCATTACTCCCTGCGAATTTTGCTGATTATTTCTGCCCTGTGAAGTCTGTGGACCATCTGAAGTCTGCTTTGATTGTGCACTTCCCTGTATAGTCTGCTTTCCATCTGAAGTCTGTAACTGTCCACCTCTAGTATTCTGTTTTGTAGCCGCCTGACCATCTCCAGCTTTGTTTGGCTGTGCACTACTCTGTGTAGTCTGCTGTCCACCTGAAGTCTGCGCCTCTTTTGCATTTACCCGTGTATCCTGCTTTCCACCTGAAGCCTGTGACTCTTTTGCATTGCCCTGCGTAGTCTGCTTTTCTCTATTTGATTGAGCATTATTCTGGCCAGTGGTATCTTGCTGTTGTTGGGCATTTTCTCTCTTGTTATCACCCCAAGGTCCTCCGCCCATTCCACCGCCACCGCCAATTGAACCTAGGCTTTGTACGTTGAAAGTAGTTTCGATATTACCATATGAATCTGATGGCTGCTCACCTGCTAATTGTGCTTTTATGCTTGTAGTTCTGTCTTTCCCAAAGGTTTTCAGCTCATTAATAGCAGTTTTATACTCATCGTATGAATAGAAATGCCTTGTATCCTCTTTTACATACTCATCTATTAATTCGGTAATATTTTTTATTGTTTGCTCATACTTCCCGCTGTCAATGTAATTGCTAATCAGCTGTTCAAGATAATTATGGTACTGCTCCTTATATTCATCCACCTCTAGCAGCTTAGAAATAAGAGGGCTATTTTCCATTGTATCAGTAACAGGAGCATCTATTGGAAAGTTCACTGCTTTCTGTCCATCCTGCATTTGGAAGGAGGCAAAGGAAAGGTGTAAATCCCATGGTATTATCTCAAAAGTTCCATTTGTATTTTCATACAGATAGTAATTATGCTTCATTGACCCTGCATAGCTATCGAGATTTACCAAGAACGTATTAGCCGCAAAGTACTTCAAGATTTCCTCTACATTCAAGTACTCCTCTAGATTAGTACCTTCATTAAGGTTCTTAATCATCTCAATAACTCTCTTTTTATCGCTATCTGTTGTTGATTCTGTCTTAGTATAGTCAAAAATACCTGAATAACTGGATATATTGTCATCCTTGTACACCAAATTTGTACCTTTTGAGTTACCCATAAAATCCATTCCGCCGCCCATTGGATTTCTATTATTGCCACCTGGACGACCACTTGACTCGCTATTGCCTTGATTATTGTTATTATTATTGTTTTGGTTATTGCTCTGATTATTGTTTTGGTTATTATTCTGGTTTTTAGACGCATCGCCATTTTGTGGCATGTCTCCATTCTGTGGAGTGTTGCCCATCTGTGGCATTTCTCCATTTTGTGGGAAGTCACCCATCTGTGGCATGTCTCCATTCTGTGGCATTTGACCATTTTGTGGGAAATCACCCATCTGCGGCATTTCCCCATTTTGTGGGAAGTCACCCATCTGTGGCATGTCTCCATTCTGTGGGAAATCACCCATCTGCGGCATTTCTCCGTTTTGTGGGAAGTCACCCATCTGTGGCATTTCTCCATTCTGTGGGAAATTGTCCATATTTGGCATGTCTCCAAATTGTGGGAAATCCCCCATATCCGGCCTATCACCATTGCCTCCGCCACCCATTTCAGAAGTCTCAGGCTTGTACAAATTACCACCTGTCGTACCATAATATCTGCTTAAAAAACTTTCTTCAACAACCTCATTTGCAATGTATAATCCCCACTGCTGCCCGTTAACACTTATATTAGCATAAGCATAAGCTGGCGTAGGCACACCTAGTTCAGAGAACATTTCATACGAAAGGTACTCCTTCATATAGGTTGAGTCCCCTATCATATTGTTTAGTGCCATCTCCTCCAGTCCGTGCATTGTCTGGTTTTTTATATATTGCCCAAAATCCACTTTAAAGCTAAATTTATCTGTACCAGAGGATTGAGCGGTCATAAGTGAGGCATTACCCTTTGTTCTAATTCCTACATTCTGAAATTTTTCACCATTGACTGTGATATCGACAGAAATATACTCTTCCCTGCTAGCATTCTCAAGCATATTATCCCAATCCTGCTGATTTGCTTCAATATTAATCTGAATAACTGTATTTTTATCAAACACCTTGCTCACATAATCAGGTTGTGTCAGTGATGTTCCACCTGTTAAAGTGGTGTTTCCCGATAAGGCAATCATGCCTACAACTATTGCTAATGCAAGCAATATTGCTACTGTAGCAATTACACCATAGTATTTTTGGTTAACCAATAAATTCAACCCCTTTTTACTGCATGTAGTCTCCATTGTAACTTACAAGTACTGCATTTCTTACGCCTGTAACCTTTGATATTTCGTTTACAAATTGTGAGGTCATGTCCTTTAAGCGAACCTCCAAAGTCAGTTCTATACCATTTTGAGCTGATACAGTCTTTGATTTAACCACATACTTTTTAACCTTTTGTGATACCATTTCAACTGCCTTTTTTTCGCTATCATCATTCTCGCAGCTTAGTACCAGTATATATGGATTATCTGTGCTATTCTTATTTACGAAAAGAACTAATATAATACCAATAATTATTGAACCTATGACTGCTAGCGGAATCAATCCTGCACCAATTACAATACCACCACTGATTGACCAAAACAGAAATGCTATATCTATAGGTTCTTTTATAGCACTTCTAAAACGTACAATTGATAACGCACCAACCATACCTAATGACAGTACAATATTTGAAGTGACTGCCAGTATAATAAGGGTTGTTATAAGTGTAAGAGCCATTAATGAGACTCCAAAGCTTTGTGAATACATAACACCCTTAAAGGTTTTTTTGTAAACTGCCATAATAAAAATACCAAGTGCAAATGCTAAAACCATTGCAATCAAAGTATCAATAATTGAAAAGCTAGCTGCCTTATCTAAAAAGCTTGACTTAAAAATATCACTAAAATTTAATACCTCATTATTCATTAAATAAACCCTCCTAAATGTTTAACTAAACTAATTCTAATTACTCTGTTATTCTTAACTTTCTTTACTCTATCATTTTTCTATAATTCTACTTACTGATTTCTGTTAACTCACTTTACACTATCATTTTTTTATAATTCTACTTACTGATTTTTCTTAACTCACTTTACGCTATCATTTTTCTATAATTCTACTTACTGATTCTTGTTAACTCACGTTACGCTATCATTTTTCTATTATTCTACTTACTGATTTCTGTTAACTCACTTTACACTATCATTTTCAATACTTCAATTTACCTGTTTTATTAACTCACCTTACGCTATCATTTTAATAAATTTTTTCTTAGAACTCCCTTTCTATTGCTTGTTGGGTTCCTTTACCTGCTAAACGTTAATCTTAAAATCAACTATATTCTACACATCGCATATTTTGAGATTGCTGCTGCACGTCTATCATTTAGTTGAATGGCATGTGAGATTATTTCAGGTAGAAACTCATCATACTTTATTTCAAGTATTATTACATTATTTCTTACGACATCAACAGTGGGCAGATCCTTTTCAAATAGATTTGTAGAGGATATACCTGTTCTAACACCTATGTCAAAAGTCACTCTCACATTCCCAACATCATAAATATAGGCCTCTCGTATATAATCAACAATAGTTTTGGGCCTTAATAGCTGTTCCTTAATTGCAAGGTACAACTCATTGAACAATGCTTTTTCACTCTCTCTGAGAAATTCATATTTTCCAGAAATAATAGCTTCACACTGTTCCTTTGTTATAGAAGTACTGGTCTTATTGCAAAGTCCATTTATCTTTGACTTCTTCTCTAGCCTAATAAATGAAGCATCATCGTTGTAAAATCTAATCCTGAATTTACTTCTTTTATTGAATCCCAGTATTTTTTCTGCTAAAACCTTATCATTGTAGTTATCAAAATAAATACTTCTTATTTTATACTGTCCGTCCTGATTTGCATGGCTGTCCGTTTTTGCGATATGCTTAAGTCTAGACCTAATTGCTAGATAGTCTGAGTAATTGATATAATGCTTAATTTCATGTCTAAATTTCAATATTTCACCTCCTAACACAAATGTTACGGATATTAAGCCTATCATTTGTTAATTCATATTAATTCTAAAATACTTTTCTTAAACTAATCTTAAATTATTTAAGAGTAATTTAAGAAATTACTGTTACAATAGAATTAACAACTGATATTGTGGCGTATGCCAAAGAAAAATAGTGAATTTGACTTCAGGGGGAATTAAGAATGAAGGTTCTTGTTGTAGAAGATGAAGTACGTTTGGCAGAAGCTTTGCAACAACTACTTATTAAGGATATATATGATACTGACATTGTTCACGATGGAGTTTCGGGCTTGGATAATGCTTTAACTGGAATATATGATGTAATAGTGCTAGACATTATGCTTCCGAAGATGAATGGACTTGAAGTATTGAAATCATTAAGAAAAGCAGGTATAACTACACCTGTTCTTCTTTTAACTGCAAAGGATGAAGTGAAAGATAAGGTAACAGGCTTGGACTGTGGTGCGGATGACTATTTAACAAAGCCCTTTAATTCCGAAGAATTACTAGCCAGAGTTAGAGCTTTGACCCGTAGAAGGAACAATGTAGCCACAGATAACACTATTTCATATGAAGATATTACTTTAAATCTTTCTACCTACGAGCTTCAGAATAACTCAAGCACACCATCTAACTCTATAAAGCTTGGTCTCAAGGAATTCAGAATTATGGAATATCTCATCAACAATGGTAGCAGGATTGTGAGCAAAGAAGATATGATAGAGAAAATATGGGGCTATGATTCGGATGCGGAGTATAATAATGTTGAAGTATATATCTCATTTCTACGCAAGAAGTTAAGCTATCTAGGATCCTCCGTTAATATAAAAACTATTAGAGGTGCTGGTTATAGTTTGGGGGTAAGTGATAATGCTTAAAAAACTTAGGCTGAGATTTATTATAGTCAATATGGCACTGCTACTAGCAGTACTGCTTGCTATCTTTAGCGGTATTTATTATCTTATGTATAAATCGGGTGAGAATCAATCCAGAATGCTAATGGAAGGTCTGTCGCAGAGTACGGGTTTTACACCTGGAAGACCGCACATGGACGCTTTCCCTAATAGCGGTCTAAAGCCTCCTACCCCGTATAACAATGCCATGATGAGGAACTCCTTTGTAGTTAAACTTGACAATCAAAATGCTGTTTCCGCTATTTTTTCTGTAATGAGTCTTTCTACTGATTCAGAGTTAATTACAAATGCTGTAGATAGTGCATTAAAGGGCACCAAAGAGTTTGGTATTATTGAAATAAACAATACAGAATATAGATACTTAAGAGCTGTTAAGCCCGATGGTAAGTACTTAATTTATATGGATCGTAGTATGGAGATCGCTACATTAAATAACCTCCTGTTTGTGAGCCTCTTTATTGGACTATTAAGCATAACAGTATTACTTTTATTGAGTATTTTTTTGGCAAAATGGGCGGTCAAGCCTATTGGAAGGGCTTGGGATAAACAACGACAATTTGTTGCTGATGCATCACATGAGCTAAGAACGCCATTAACCATCATTTCTACAAATGCGGATGTCGTGCTCTCTAATCAAAATGCATCTGTGGAGAGTCAGAAAAAATGGTTACAATATATAAAATCCGAAGCTGAGAGAATGTCAAAATTGGTAAATGATCTTCTGTATCTAGCTAAGGTAGATAATGCTGAGGACACATTCCAAAAAACGCAATTCGACATAAGCCAGATGGTAATTAGTGCATGTCTTCCCTTTGAATATATGATTTTTGAAGCAGGCATGATACTTAATATGGAAATCCCAGAAGGAGTAACTGCAACCGGAAGTGAAGAAAGACTCAAGCAGGTTGTTATTATTCTACTTGATAATGCTATGAAGAATACTGACAAAGATGGTTCTATCAGCGTAAGCCTCAGTAAGACCGGTGATAAGGGTCATATAACCCTCAGTGTAACAAATACAGGAAATGAAATTCCTGTTTCGGAGAAAGATAGAATATTTGAACGTTTTTATAGAGTGGATGCGTCTCGGGACAGGCACACCGGCGGCCATGGACTTGGCCTATCTATCGCTAAAACAATTGTTGATCAGCACTCCGGTACCATTAGTGTTACCAGCATTGGCGGAAAAACAACATTCACAGTAACACTCCCAAAATAATAAGATGATATAGGATAATTTACAAATATTAATCTAGGTGAGTATAAATGTTTGTTGAATCGGGTTATAACAGGAAAAAGGCTCTTGATTATGCAAAGAAATGGGCATTATCTAGAAATCCTGCATATTATGATTTTGAAGAAATTGGTGGTGATTGTACCAATTTCTTGTCGCAGTGCCTTTATGCAGGCACCGGAGTTATGAATCCAAAGCTATATACTGGATGGTATTACTATTCTGTTAACAGCAGAGCCCCTGCATGGACGGCAGTGGCAAACTTCTATGAGTTTTTATTAAATAATACCGGAGCAGGTCCATACGGTCATAATGCATCTGCTGAGGATGTTGTACCAGGAGATTTTGTACAACTAGCAACTGAGCATGATTACTATCATCACTCAGGTATTATAGTCAAAAAGGATTCTTCATATGACCTAAATAAAATATATATAGCAACCCACTCTTTTGACACATACCAAAATCCGCTTAGCAATTATTCCATAAGACAAATAAGATTTATAAAAATTGATGGGTGCAGAAAATATAAATAACATATTTAGCTATAGAAAACATAGAAAATATATGGCTGTACAAAACATAAATAAATATATGGGTGCAGAAAATATATAAATATTTAGCTGTACAAAACATAAGTAACACAACCGTGTATTCTAGCTTTTACCCTTATTGAGTTCTGTCTCAAGTTGCTTTTTATCTCCTGTAAGGGATTTGGCTACAACAGCACCAATAACTATAACTCCACCAATGATTGCCATTGTACCAGGTACCTCGCCCGTAAATATAACTACCCATATAGGATTTAGTATCGGCTCGATAATGGGAATTAGCACCATATCAAGTGCTGATAGTTTTGTGACTGCAAATGAATACAGTACATATGCCAAACCTAATTGAAAAATTCCCATAATAGCGAGTATAGAAATATCCTTTGGCGAAGGAACTTTTGCAAATAAAAACGGAATAGACACTGCAAAAGTAATGATGTTTCCGAGTATTATTGAAGCAGCCGGAGATGATGTCTTCTGAAGCTTCATAAAAATAGCCTGGGCTGCAAAACATATTCCGCTTAGTATTGCAAATATATTACCTAATAGCCCACCCGAATTCAAGTCATCTACAAAGAAAAGGCACATCCCGCCAAGTATAACTATAATTGCCACAACATCTCTTATATTCACCTTTTCTCGTAAAAAAATAAAGCCTAGAATTGCAGCATATATTGGAGCTGTATATTGCAATAATATTGCATTAGCAGAGGTTGTCATTTTATTAGCTATAACAAATAGCAAAACCGTACCCGTGTACATTAAAGCTGCGCCAATTTGCATGGGAGAAAAGTCAAATTTGGGTCGCTTGCATAGTATGTACATTAATATTGCAGCAAAGAGACTCCTAATTCCAGCAATAGCTACAGGGTTAAGATCAACCAGCTTAATCATTAAGCCACTTAGACTCCATAGAATAGCACAAACTACCATTGCAACAATTGCGATTCCACGTTCAGAAAGTTTAGATTTCAGCGGAATATTCATCAAATAATGCCCCCATTTTATAATAACTCACCAATCAATTAACCACATTACATCAACCCATCTTATGTTACATGACTTACTTAATTGTATTTATAACGGATATATGTAATGTAAGTATATTTTACCACCAAAATATAATATATCTTGCTGTAAAAAATAGCAAGCGATATTATTTTAACGTCATAGTGTCACCCTCAAAATTCTGTTTTGCTTTTCACTCTTTAATACCCCTCAGAATATAATGGTATGAGGCTAAATGTAATACATGATATTACAAATATTAGATGAAGGAGAAATATATGATAAATAATAGAAATCTTGATATGGTTAGAATTAACCAAAACTCAAATAGTAAGAGCAGAAAGCATGGGTCTCACAGACATAATTATGATAATGGACAAAACAACTACAACCTGCAAGACAATAAATGTCCACAGGGTAGCATGGGACAGCAAGGCAACATGGGCCAACAAGGCAACATGGGCCAGCAAGGTAACATGGGTCAGCAAAGCGGCATGGGTCAACAAGACGGCATGAACCAGCAAGGTAACATGGGTCAGCAAGGCGACATGGGTCAGCAAGGCAACATGGGTCAGCAAGGCAGTATTGGCCAAAGCACTACAACATTTAATGGGCCAATATCAGGTCTAAACTCTAAAAACCAAGCACAGTGGGACGCTTTCATGGCCAAAAACCCCCATGTAGGCTATGTAAAAATGCAAGTTTCTACAGCAGGCGGTGTTTTACCTGTTCCTAATGCCAAGGTTACCATAACTAAGGAACTCGGAAATAATGTTTTTACACTTTATTCCTTAACAACTGATGTAAATGGTCAAACCCTGGCAGTGCCACTACCGGCACCAGATAGTTCTCTTTCACAAACTCCTGATAACAGCACCCCGTATTCTACATATACAATAGCAATTGAACACCCTAAATACCAAAATGTATATAATTACAGCGTTCCTGTGTTTGATGGCATAACTTCTATTCAACCAGTAGTACTGCTTCCGGACACTGGGATTTCATCCCCGGAATTCCCAACTAAAGTTATACAAACAGAACCAGAATTATCAGAAAAGGAGAGATAAAAATGCCAACAGGACTGCCATTCATACCAGAGACCATTGTAGTTCATCTTGGGAGGCCGGATCAACCTGCTCAAAATGTAACAGTAGGGTTTGCTGATTATATAAAAAATGTAGCATCTAGCGAAATCTATCCTACATGGCCTGAAAATGCTATTAGGGCAAATATATATGCCCAAATAACTTATGCGTTAAATAGAATTTATACTGAGCATTATAGAAGCCAAGGTTATGATTTTGATATAACAAACTCCACCCAATTTGATCAAGCATATGTTCCTGGTAGAGATATTTTTGAAAACATAAGTAGACTTGTGGATGAATTATTTAATGATTATGTCGTAAGACAAGGAAATATTCAGCCCTTTTTTACTGCATTTTGTAATGGTACAACAACGCAGTGTGCAGGTCTTTCCCAATGGGGCACTGTTGATCTTGCAAAACAAGGATTAACACCATATGAGATATTACAGCGCTACTATGGTGATGATATAAATATTGTTAGGAATGCTCCCATAAAAGAGAATGTGCCATCCTACCCAGGCACTCCCTTAAGAAGGGGTTCAGCGAGCAATGAGGTTAAGCAAATACAAACTGAGCTTAATAGAATTAGGAAAAACTACCCCGCTATTCCACAAATAGAAGCTACGGATGGCAGATTTGGTGCTGATACAGAGGCCGCTGTCAGAGAGTTCCAAAAAATATTTAATCTTACACAAGATGGTATAGTAGGTAAAGCAACCTGGTATAAAATTAAAGAGATTTATAATGGTGTTAAAAGATTGGGAGAATTAACTGCGGAAGGAATAACTTTGCCAGAAATAGAGACACCATTCCCTGAGCTGCTTACTCCTGGAATGCAGTCAATAGAAGTGCTATATCTTCAGTATTTCTTAGAAGCTATTTCTTTATTTTATCAAGACTTACCCCCATTCCAGTTTAATGCTAAGTTTGATGAGGCTACAGAGGCTGCAGTAAAAGCCTTTCAGAAATCGCAGGGTTTAACTCCTGATGGAATAGTAGGTAGACAGACTTGGAATGCATTACAAAATGCATACAGGTCAATTCTGGAAACCCTTCCACCTGAATATGGTACCTCAAAGGCAGCACTCTATCCTGGCTACGTACTTACAAAAGGTGCTTCAGGTAGGGATGTAGAGAACTTCCAGACTTATCTTTCAAAAATAGCTGACGTATATACTAATATACCAAAAATCGAAGTTACGGGCACCTTTGATGACCAAACTGAAAACGCAATACGAATATTCCAAAGAGATTTTAATTTACCTGTTACTGGTTATGTAGGTCCAGGAACATGGGCCGCATTAGCCTTCCTCTATAATACACTCTGATTTATCAATCCCCCTAATTTAAAAAAGCAATAGTACTTTTAAACAAATTTATATTTGAATTATAGTACAATATGTGGTATATTTTAAGTATACATAAATGAATTAGGGGGGGATGATATATGAAACGGTATTTAAATGAACTCCAACATAGGCACTATAAAAGATGCCAGTTAACTCTGGATTCAGTTAAAATAAGTAAAAATGGTATTACTTGGGAAGACGTTACTGTTAAAGATATTGCAGCCGATGAACTCCGTTTTTACGCCCCTACCAAAAAATATTTGGTGGGAGAAAGTGTTCAAGTACGGTTTGTAATGCAAAACATTATATCTACTCACAATTTCAACCTTAAAGGTAAAATTCTTTTAGCTAAGAATACCACTTATACTCTGAGATTTACTGATATTTCAAAGGAAGAGCAAATAAATATAGACAGTGCAATAATGTCATCATGTTCTTGTTGTTTGATAGCAGAGTAACCATTCATGAACTGATAATGTTTCAAAATTAAAGGCAGCAGAAGACCAAACGCTTCTGTTGCCTTATTCATTATATCATCTCCAGTCTAATAGCCTATTTTCAAGCCAATCAATTATTATAAAGAGTGATACCCCTACAAGACCTAATACAATAATACCTCTAAACATTTTTACATAGTCAATAATTGACCAAGCATCAAGTATAAAGTACCCCAAGCCCATACTTGTTCCATAACCTTCTGCGAAAAAAAGTACAGCTAGAGCTGTTCCTATGGATAACCTGATGCTAGTCAATACCTCCGGTAAAATAGATGGTATTATAACATACCAGAAGGTTTGAAGTTTAGATGCCCCTAGATTACTTGCACAGTCCATATATTCACTACTAATATTTATTATGCTGTCTCTTACAGTAACAATAACTTGAAAAACTATGATTAATACGATAAGAGTAATCTTAGAACAGTCTCCCAGGCCAAATATTAACATTATTATTGGTAACAAGGCTGTCTTTGGAACAGGATATGTAAAATAAACCAATGGTGTTAGCAAACTACTCCATGTTTTTGACTCAGTCAACGCATACCCTATTGCAATTCCGATTATGAGTGATATTGCTATACCTGCAAGTATTCTTCCGATACTTACCAACATATGTATTACTAATCTATCCTGGAAAATAGATGTGAAGCTGCAATACACATCAATAGGATTAGGTATTATCGGTTTTGCTATAATCATAAATAAAAACGCCCAAATAAGGTTTGTATAAATAAAACCTAGGGAGTAAAGCTTTAACTTTCTCATATTACACCTACAAATGTACTGCTAAGACACTCTCGGTCCTAAAGCCCTAGTTATCAAATAATTTATAAACAAGCTGTTCCGCTTTTAATTCTTTTTTGATAATGCCCTTGTTCAAGCACCAATTTATTGCTTCTTCAATCGATGAATATTTAGGGAGGGTGCTGTCTCTATATTCAGGCAGAAGTATTTGCCCTTTCATATCCTTCGGATACCCTATAAAATCTATTATTCTATCTTCATACTTTTCAACAGGGGTAGTTTTTATGTACTCTAAAGCCTCTGCATAGGCTTCATACAACTCATTAACAGCTTCGCCTTTTTCATCTAGGGTTTTTTGTTTAAATGAGGAGACGTTGCTAAAGATGCCACTATTATATGCAGAATCAATTTTAACTCCACCGCTCTTTATTGCTAATGAGGAATATGGTTCTGGTAGAAGCGCTAACTGTACTTTGTTATTTCTAAGCATTTCAAGCCTTGTTGGGATGCTAGGTATCATCTCTTTCGTTATGTCATCTCCCGAGAGAGAGTTCTTTTCCAACAACTTATCAAGGGTAAAATCTATAACTGTTTTTTCAGAAATTGCAACCTTCTTTTTGCTCTCTTTTAAATCTTGCATTGACTCAATTCCTGATTGGGCACCTGCAATAAGCATAAAATCCCCATCGGTAATGCCCGCTATTTTGACAGATGTACCTGAGTTATTATATATACAAATCGCTACAAGGTCGCATAGAACCCCATCTAGGTCAGTGCTTAAAAAAGCTGTATCTCTATCCTTCGCACTTTTAAATACCTGTAGTTCTACTTCAATACCACGCTTCTTAAAATACCCATTATCTTGGGCTATAATAAACGGGATGGCATCTACAGCGGGTGTAAGACCTAGCTTGATTGATTTGGGCTGTGCGCTGCCGCATCCAAAAAGGAATATCGCTACAGAGAAAATAAGCATAGCAGCAAAGGCTCTTTTTTGCATTTCCATTAATTATACCCCCCAAATATGCTTTCTAAAAATATAGCATGTTAAGATATAACATTCTAAAATATAGCATTCTATAGTATAGCACCCTCACTTACGGCACCATATATTACAACGCTACTAAATTAGGATAATAAACGCACTATCCAGGCTATACTAATCTATTCGCTATATATGGGGTATTATTCTATTTTTCTTTATATGATTTTTATTTATTCAGTATATTTATTCAGTTTATTTATTCAGTTTATTTATTCAGTAATTATTTTTCTATCTATTGGTTTTTCTTTATTTGATTTTTCTTTTATTAGTTCAATGGATGTAAGAAGATTTGCATTCTTTATTCTTGCCTCAGTTTGGTCAGGTTGTTGCTTATTTTGTTTTGTCATAACTAGCTCACTCCTTCTAGATATATTTTTATGATAAATCTTGATTGATAATCACTCTTGCTAACATCTAGATTTGTTAGGTTATTTTTCTTCCTTTCCAAATATGGTTCTAGCGCTCTCAGCTTGTGGGCTGTGGTTAATATGCTTTTTACTAAAATTTCCATCAGATTTACGATTATTCTTTGTATCCTTTTGCTTTTTACTTGCATCCATATTGAATTCCTCCATAATTAAGAGATAAATATTATAAAAAAGCATTTAATATTGGCTCATACAGAATAACTAAATATCTTCCTTTATTGCTAATAGGTAGTAGGATGCCTAAAATTAATTAAAATATTCTGACTTTAAAAGCAACATTGCTAAAAATATCAATTAGGGAGAATACCAGTAAGACAATGCTAATTAGCTGGTTTATTGAATACGATGCTATCTTTATGCTTCTGGAGTTCCTTGTAGCAGAAGGACTATGCTCAACAAATAGAAGCAATGCCACAATTAATATCCCACAAAAATACCATAACCCTAAAAGGTTATTAATTATTCCTAGGAATACTAAGAAAAAAAGGCTTAATACATGAAAAAGACTTGATATTTTAAGTGCATTTTTAACTCCAAACCGAACCGGAATAGAATGCAAGGAGTGTTCTACATCAAATTCATAGTCCTGAGAGCCATATATGATATCGAAGCCCGCCACCCAAAATACATTTGCAGCACCCATTGCCAGCGCCGATAAGCTTACTGTTCCAGTTACTGCAATCCATGCGCCTACTGGTGCTGCTGCCGTAGTAATTCCCAGAATTAAATGGCATAGCCAGGTGAATCGCTTCGTATAGGAATATCCCAGCAGCAGCACTAACGCAATTGGTGAGAGTATTAGGCAAAGTAGATTGAGCTTCGCAGCCCCAATTACCATTACAACAAACGAGATTGCTGTGAGAATAACTGCTTCCTTTATACTGACCTCACCCTTTGGTATATGCCTTTGTGCTGTTCTAGCATTTATAGCATCAATTTTGGCGTCTATCACTCTGTTTATGGCATTTGCTCCTGTCCTTGCACCCATAAAAGCGACAATTATCCAGAAAACTGTATAAAGTGATGGTAATCCACCTGAAGCTAGCAGCATTGATATTATTGCAAACGACAATGAAAAAATAGTGTGAGAAAACATAACCAGCTCACTATAGAGCTTAAGCTTTTTAAATGCCTTTGCTAAAACCATATTTCTCCCACTTTCTGCTTACCAGCTCGTTTATTTCCCGGGTCATTTTGACATCCTCAGGCCAGTTACCGGGATGCCCTTCCTCCCTCATTTTTATTGTTGCATCAATCCCTACTCTACTTCCGTAATGACTGGCCGCCGAAGCATGATCCAAAGCATCCAGAGGTCCGTCTGCAATGACAAAATCCCTGCGGGCATCGGTATTGTTAAAAACCTTCCAGGCTACTGTTGATAGATCATGAGGATTTATGTTTTCATCTACAATAATAATCATTTTTGTGTACATCATTTGTCCCGTTCCCCATAAAGCATACATTACCTTGCGGGCATGCCCTGGAAATCGCTTTTTGATAGATACAATTATGCAGTTATGGAAAACACCCTCCAGAGGAAAATTGATATCTATTATTTCTGGAAACTGTAGCTTGAGTAGAGGTAAAAAAAGACGCTCTGTTGCTTTTCCAAGAAAACAGTCCTCCATAGGGGGTTTTCCTACCACTGTGGCAGGATAAATTGCATCCCTTCTGTGTGTAATACAAGTAACATGAAATACAGGATAGTAGTCCACTTTCGAATAGTAACCTGTATGATCCCCAAATGGTCCTTCTAGTCTAGGAGGCTCCTGTGTATCTACGTATCCCTCCAAAATAAACTCTGCATTTGCGGGAACATAAATATCGCTTGTAATAGCCTTTACCAGTGGGACAGGCGCCCTTCTGATGTACCCTGCGAATAGCATTTCATCAATCTGGGGAGGCAGTGGCGCTGTAGCGGCATAGGTTATGGCCGGGTCACAGCCCAGCGCCACTGCAACTGGCATTTTTATGCCCCTTTTCCTATATTTTTCGTACAACTCACGGCCATCCTTGTGCAAATGCCAATGCATTCCCGTTGTACAACTGTCAAAGACCTGTAAGCGATACATTCCGCAGTTTTGTATACCGGTGTCAACATCCTTTGTTACCACTATTGGCAACGTGATAAACCTGCCTCCGTCCAATGGCCAGCATTTTAGAACAGGTAAAGTGTTGAGATCACATTTATTCTCAATAACCTGCTGACACAGCCCCTTCCCAGGTAGCTTAATAGGAAAAGCAGTAGCAGCTTGTAAAAGAGACGGAATAGCTTTGACCTTGTTAATCAATCCCAAATAATTTTCAATATCAATAATATCAGCTATACCCTCAGAAAGCTTTTCAATGTCCTCTACCCCAAGAGCTAAATTCATTCGTTCATATGAACCAAAAGCATTTGTCAGTACAGGATATTTAGAATTCTTAACTTTATGAAATAGCAAGGCAGGGCCTCCCGATTTCACCACCCTATCAGTTATTTCAGTAATCTCAAGATTTGAGTCCACTTCCTCATATATATCCTTTAGTAAATCTCTATTTCGTAGTTTTTTAATAAAATCGTGTAAATCGTGGTAAGCCATCAAAAACCTCATTTAATTCTAATAAAATCCTTTTGTTTTTTGAGTCTGTCCAAAAAACTAAACTTTAATCGTTAAATAATCAATATGTGGGCAAGCTAAGGTTGATAATACTTATTTAGATAGATGATAAGCAAAACTGATATATATATCTTATATATAAAACTAATATATAAAGCTAAAAAACAAAATGCTGAAAATAATAAAATTATAATAAAGAGGACATTTTATCATGAAAAATAATGAAAACATTGAACAATACAATTATGCTTGTGAATCATTTTGGGTCTCATCAACAGAAAGTAAAAGCTATGAAACACTTAAGGACAATATTAGAACTGAAATCCTTGTAGTTGGAGCGGGACTAGCCGGAATTACCATAGCTTACATGCTAAAAAAGCATGGCTATGATGTGGTGCTTATTGATAAAGCTAGAGTAGCTTCAGCAACTTCTGCTAATACCACAGCAAAAATAACCTCGCAGCACAATATAAAATATAATAAACTAAAAAATAGTCTAGGTAGTAAAACTGCCGAGCAATACGCATTTATTAACGAACAAGCAATTAGATTTATATCGGATACCATTAGCGAAAACAAAATTCACTGTGATTATAGCACTCAATCAGCATATGTCTATACTCAGCAAGAAAAGAATCTGGAGCTGTTTGAGAATGAAGTTAAAACGGCTCAAGAGTTAAATCTGCCCGCTTCACTTGTTTTCAAACTATCTATTCCCCTTGAAATAAAGGCAGCGGTAAAATTCGATAATCAAGCTCAGTTCCATCCGAGAAAATACATGCTTGCTCTTTTGGATAAATTCACTGAACTAGGTGGCTATGTATTTGAGAACACAGCAGCTAACAATATTGAGAATGATAGAGAGTGCATTACTACCCTAAGAAATGATTTAAAGATTATTTCTGACAAGGTTATTATGACTTCTCACTACCCTTTCTACGAAAGCGCCGGAATATATTCCGCAAGAATGTTTGCAAAAAGAACATATTTAATAGGTGGAGAAATTCCCCGTGCTGATTGGCAAAATGGAATGTATCTATCCTATGAGGAGCCCTCAAGAACTATACGATTCCAACCGTTAAGTGAAGACAAGCAGATCTTGATTGTGGGTGGTGAACAACATAAAACAGGGCACTCGGACCATGAATTCATACACTATCAAGCACTCTCGAGCTTTATGAGTGAGATATTTGATGTGAACCATGTACAATGGAGATGGTCGGCGCAAGACTATGTTACAGTAGATGGCCTACCTTTTGCAGGTAATATAACTTCAGGAAGAAATAAAATATTCATTGCTACAGGCTTTGGTAAATGGGGAATGACAGGCACCACAGCAGCTGCAATGATTATATACGACTTAATCACAAAGGGCAAAAGCGAAATAGGAAGTTCTTTTGATCCTTTTAGGTACAATATTAAGGCCGCTGCTAAAGACTTTGTGGTAGAAAATTCAAAAACTGCAGCAAGCCTTATTTCTGGCAAGCTCAAGCAGCTCCCCCCCATTTCAGCCCAAGATATTGAACATCTACAAAAAGGAGAAGGAAAAGCATTTTCAAGCCATTTAAATAAAATAGGTGTTTATAAATCAGAAGATGGAGAGTTATATGTCGTAGACCTAACCTGCCCACACCAACGCTGTGAGCTGAGATGGAACTCGGCTGAGAAGACATGGGACTGCCCCTGCCATGCGTCACGTTTTAACTACAAGGGAGAGCTTATTGAGGGCCCTTCACATATGAATCTAAGGCTTATTGATATAAATACCTTAAATGTATAAGGTTATAAATAGATTAATAATGGCACAGGTTTACTATGGTATGCCTGATTTATGTTAGAAATCAGCGTAATACTGTTTCCTTTTGTTTTTCTTGGGGCTCTGATACCTTTTGGAGCTCTGATACCTTTTGGAGCTCTGATGTGTTGTTAAGTTTTGATACCCTTCCACGCTCCGCTACATTTTTATTCTCTGTTACGTTTAGATGTACTTGTGTGTTATAGTGTACTGCTGGGTTTTTATGTAATGCTTTCTTTTCTACTTTCCCTGTTTTTAATCCCTTCAAATAAAATGGTGCGTAGAGCAATGCCCACATTATACAGCCCAACAGGAATGTAGGAACAATGTAACCCGGCTCTCCAAAAGTCTTTGCAAACACCTCCATGATGGAGCCCGGAGCAGGGTATCTTAGAAAGAAATAGTTTCCGTTTGTAAAGTAGTTCACTGGGATAATGGCTACTGCCAAACCTATAAGCATAGCTATTACCTTTGGAAGATTTCTGATATTAGGTCTAAAGCCTATAGCAGCAATGGTGAATATTGGGATTATACATATAATACCGTGCACAATTATCGTTTGTATGTATATAAATGAGATTGCAGGATAGAAATACACATCTGGAGTAATAAGTGCCAAAAGTGCAGGAGCTAATCCCATAGCGTAACAATATTCCATAAGTAACGGAGATTTTGTAATTGCCATAATGGGCATTATTATACACATTAGGCTGCAAAGGTGAAGCGGCAGAGTATAGCCTAGTGAGAACTGTCCTATACTCTTGTACCAAATCATTTGTGCAACCTCCAAAATAGGAAGAATTAAGCTCAGCACCCGTACAACCTTCCACTTTTTCTGCACAGAAGCCTGTCTGTATGTATATATTAATAAAAAGCATATTATTATGACAATCATTAGTGCAATTAACTGCTGAATATCAAAAAGCTCGCGCCTAAATTGTTTTGGTATATCCTTGTAATAAGAAAAGAAATATTTTAACATAATTATCCCCCTACAATTTGTCCACATGTAATTGATATGCTACCAAATACACAAATAGAAACATTTTGCTAATTTTGGTAAATAAATATTAGAAATGTGTTGACATTATAGAGAAACTGAATACAATAGTAATAAATGAACCTTTCAAAATTAATAAGAGACTAGGAGAGATTGATGAGATGAGTAAGTTGAGAAGAGATGAGATCACTAAGGTAATTCTGCCCGAGAGCGAAATTCCAAAACAATGGTATAATATCGTTGCCGATATGCCAAACAAACCAGCACAGTATTACAATCCAATGACATTAAACCCCATACAACCAAGCGACATGCAGGCTATTTTCCCTGATGAATTGATCAAACAGGAAATGTCCACTGATCGTTATATTGATATACCTGAAAAGGTTAGAGAAATGTACAAGAGCTTCAGACCAAGCCCTTTAATTCGTGCGCGTGGCCTTGAGAAGGTACTGGATACTCCTGCAAGAATTTATTATAAGTATGAGGGTGGCAACGCTACCGGAAGTCACAAGCTTAATACTGCAATTCCACAAGTCTATTATAATAAATTGGCCGGAATTAAAAGACTAGCTACCGAAACAGGTGCAGGACAATGGGGCAGTGCATTGAGCATGGCTACTAACCAATTCGATATGGAATGTTCTGTTTACATGGTTAATGTAAGTTATCAGCAGAAGCCATACAGACGCTCATTTATGCAGACCTTTGGCGCTAATGTAGTTGCAAGCCCAAGTAATCTTACAAACTGTGGACGTTCAATGCTCGAGCTTGATCCAAACTGTTCAGGAAGTTTAGGAATAGCAATAAGCGAAGCTGTTGAAGATGCTGCAACACATTCTGATACAAATTATGCTCTTGGAAGCGTATTAAATCACGTATGTATGCACCAAACCATTATAGGAATAGAAGCTAAAAAGCAAATGGAAATGATAGATGAATACCCTGATGTTATTTTTGCATGCTGTGGAGGAGGAAGCAATTTTTCAGGCATATCCTTCCCTTTTCTACAGGATAAGTTTAAGGGACAAAAGTTAAGAGCTGTAGCAGTTGAGCCAAGTGCATGCCCTACTCTTACAAAAGGAACCTTTGCTTATGATTATGGTGACACAGTTAAGGTTGCACCAATAACAAAAATGTACACCCTTGGTCATGACTTTATGCCAGCAGGGATACATGCAGGTGGGCTTAGATACCATGGCGATTCCGCAATCGTTAGCCAATTGTATCATGATGGACTGATAGATGCTGTTTCTTATGGACAAAATGCAATATTTGATGCAGCAGTATCCTTTGCAAGAGCAGAGGGTATAGTACCTGCTCCAGAATCAGCACATGCTATACGAGCAGCTATAGACGAAGCCTTGCTAGCTAAGGAAAGTGGCGAAGAAAAGGTAATATTATTCTGCCTAAGCGGTCATGGGTATTTTGATTTTACTGCATATGACAATTATTTCAACGGAAATTTAGAAGACATAGATTACTCAGTAAAAGATGTTGAGGAAAGCCTGAAGAAGCTTCCACAGATAAAGTAGTGTGAATTTAGGCTGGAAAGCGTCAGGCTGTATAAACGTAAGGACGCTGTGGTTGATTGCAAGTGCTTTAATTTACATGTGGCATGAAAAGATAGTTTCGAGCGATTAGACAAAAGCCGACTAGTGGTTGTTTACGAAGCAATAAGATTTTGGCTGGCAAAACGGCAGGACGCCGTTTTGAGTACATGTGCAATACGATGTTGCATCATGTACGACAGTCAAAATCATATTGCAAGTATTACTACCACTGTCGGCTTTTTCGGGCTAGAAACTATCTTTTTTCTGCCCATAACCTAATAAAGCACTTGCAATTAGCACTAAGTATCACCAAGTACGACAGTCAAAATCTTATTGCAAGTATTACTACCACTGTCGGCTTTTTCGGGCTAGAAACTATCTTTTTTCTGCCTATAACCTAATAAAGCACTTGCTACTTCCCCTGCATAGCAGTCAGCGCTGCATTCAGCTTTGCAAAAATATCCTGAACCTCAGCTGATGTCAGCTCCTTCTTAGGGTTATACTTGCCATTGCTATCGAGCCCTATAAGCCCTGATTGTACTAAATTTGTAATACTATCCTGAGCCCATTTGCTAGCATCATTTATATCCACAACCTTTATAGCTGTATCCTTTTTCAAAGCAGACAAGTCGATAATTCTAGAAATAAATACCGCTAGTTCCTGCATAGTGAGTTTATTGTCCAGATAGAAGTTACCCTTTCCGTCACCCTCAATAATCTTTTGCTGAATTGCTAACTGTATTGGGTCTGGTGCACCAGCTAAGAGAAGCTTAATAAAATCTCCCCTGGTAATAGTTTTTGGTTCTTCGTTATCCAGCTTAATTATGGTACCAAATAGATTGATATTTGATTCGATTGCATTTTCACTTCCAGTAGTGGACAATGTGGCATTATTAAGAAAAGCAGTCATTATATCGGACATTTTCTTAATATCCTCAATATTGAGTGACTTTATCTCCTTTAATACTTTGATAGTATCAGCGGAAGTTTTGCCACACAGATAGTTAGAGAGGCTATTAATTGCTCCACTCATTTCACCAAGAGGCATAGAATATTGGCTGTAGGCTTTGAGAATATACCTATCCAAATCCTCCTGAGTTAGGTTTACATCCTTCATAAACTGAGGTAATCCCATGAAGATTTCAAAGGTTTCCTTTACATTTGGATCTCTGTATGAGGATATTAAAAGTCCTTTTTCATTAAATTCAATGAGATTGTCGTACGCACCCTTTTCCATTCTTATTTTAGGTGTAAGATAGTTATCATATATTACCAAGCTGATAGGTATAAACTTTCCATTGTAGGTCGTATTCATCTTATCATAGCTTGCTGATAACATATTGTACTGCACTTGTGTATTGGCAATAATTCCTTCGCTTTTAGAAGGAGTAGGTATTTTAGTATAATCTTGCTTATTTGTAGCAGTGGACTTCATATCAGTAAATAAAGAAGGTATTTTTGCTTCGTATTGTTCTATACCTGCCTTACTCCCTGCAAACAATGTTATAGCACTATTTTTGTTATTTACCATATCTGCTATACTTTGAAGCTGCTTAGTTACAGACTGTGGATCAGACTTCAGCAGTTGTTCAACTTCAGTTAGGAACTTATAATATGGTATACCTTCTATATAATCAGAGTATGCTGCTGAAACATCGTTGGTAGCTATGCTTCTATTTATCTGAATTGCTAGCGGATTATTATCGTATAATGACTTTAAGTTAGATTTTTGATCTTTGACATAATTTAATATCTCATCAACCTTTGTAAAATTGGTGCTTGATAGCATTTCTTTAACTAAAGCCAGTGAGCTATCATAATCACTTACTAGCCCCATCCAAGTAACTGATAAATATGGTTCGAATGCATCACTATCTTTTTGAGTAATAATGCTAGTAGAGAATTTAGCTCCATTTAAATATCTAATAATTTTATTATTAAGATCTTTAGCATCTGTATTGTTAGTTGATACATTTCCTAATAAACCAGTGTAGAGCTTTAGATAATGAAGCTTATCAACACCAATTCCAGAAGTATTCAATAATACAGACGTCATACATGTATCAGAAACATCTGCTTCAGTAGTTACACTTCTTATACCTGAAATTGTGTTCTCTTTTATATTATAATTACGTACCTCTTCTGGAAGTGATGCTGGACTAACAACAGAAAGACTCTTAATAAGATTTGGGTCGTCCCTTTTAGTATTCCAAGTACTATATTCCTTTGTAGCCAATACTATAGCATTCAACTCTTCCTTAGTCATTTCACTCTTTATTTTTGCAATACTGTCTGCTTCCTGTTTGTCATTCTTCTCAGCAAGACCTGCTTCTGGAATTGTTGCTACTAAAGCAGCATGATTATTGTCCTTGACATATTTCTTTAACAAGTTCTCAAAATAGTCCTTCTTACTTTCATTCTGAATGTCATGCATGTTTTTGGTTAAATTATTAAGGTATGTTGTAGAGTCAAGTGTGGACCACATATTTTGTATGGTTTGGGATAAGATAATTCCTTTGTTGCTGGATTCTGAAAAATAAGAATTACCTAAGATACTAGATGCCATAACGGCATCCACCATTTCTTTGTCAAATCCATTTTTTATAATACCATCAACAACTGAATCAACTAGTTTTTTGAGTTCTTGCTTTTTAGAAGGATCAGTATTTGATACTATAAAATCAAGCACTGCTTGTTCTGATGAATTATCAAAACTTACAGAAATACTACCTCCAATATCACTCTTATTAAATGCTGCCTTTAGTGGTGAGGTGTCCTGATTTAGTAATGTAGAAAGAATAGCTATTCCTACAATATCCTTCTCACTTATTCCGGTTAATGCATATGCATAGTCTAATTGAGAAGCATTCTTTGTATTTGTATTTGAGGTTACAGCATACTTATAGTCCTTTGTAACCTGTTCTTTAAAAGGTTCTACCTTTCCTTCATCGATTTTGACATCCTTTTTTTCGTACTTTGATAGATATTCTGTATCGATAAACTTCAGAAACTTTTCATAATCAAGATTTCCATATAGAACCATAAGGGCATTTGATGGAGTATAATAGGTGTTCAGAGTATCTAATAAACCCTTATAAGTAAGTTGCTTTATATTTTCGGGAACACCACCAGATACATTTGATTGTACACTATTAGGGAATAACGCTTTTCTTGTATTGTAAGTTGCAGCTGTTTGAATATTACCTAGCGCACCCTTCATTTCATTATACACTATTCCTGTAAGGCTAAGAGGAGCATTAACATCTGATAGTTCATATCTCCAAGCTTCTCTATCAAATATCTTTTTATCTTGCTTAACTGCTGGGTTAAAAACACAATCAAGATAGATATCTGCCAGTTTCATTAATTGGTCCTCACTCATAGAGGAAACAGGATAACTCGTGGTTGTTGGTGCTGTAAAAGCATTAACAAAAGTATTATAGGTTTGTGTTGAAACAGTAAAAAGCACATCCTTGAGCGGATACTTCTGTGAACCTGAAACAACAGCATGTTCGATAATGTGGTTAACGCCAGTATTATCATTTGCAGGAGTTTTAAACCCTATCTGAAAAGATTTGTCAGTATCAGCATTCTGTATGTAGACCAATTTAGCACCAGTCTTTACATGCTCAAATAATACTGTTTTTGCATTGATTAATTCCATGTTGTCAATCTCTAATGTCTTAAACCCGCTGATAACAGTACCTGTCTGCGGAAGTGCCTTGAGCTGTTCTGTAGCTGCGTTAACAGGCGTTGAGAACTGAAAGCACATTGTAAAAATAAATGCTATAACAAGAATACAAGAAACAATTTTTTTCATTTTTTATAAAAGTCTCCTTTACTTAATTATTCTTTCATTTTACGGACAAGTAAAGGATATGTCTGCTTATTTTTACATTTTTTATAATTCTATCCCTTTCCTGCTACCTATCCCCTTTTCATATGGATGCTTTATTGCTACTATTTCAGATACATAATCAGCTACAGAAATAATTCCTTGGGTTGCTCCCCTTCCAGTGAGTACTAGTTCAACCTCCGATGGCTTTTGTTTTATCAACTCCACTAGTGAGGCTTCATCAATAAAACCATTAGTCATAGTACCTAAAATTTCATCTAAAATAACCATATCGTATTTTGCACTATTTAATTCATTTTTAACAATGTCAAATATTTCACCCGCTTCTTTTTTAGCCTCACTCAGTTCTTCACTATTCATATTCCATACAAACTTTTTGAAGGAGCATCCCCTTTTAATATCAATTGCAGGAGATAGCTTTTCAAATGAAGCAAGTTCACTAGTATAATTACTCTTTAAAAACTGCACAAACAAAACCTTAAGTCCCGCTCCGCAAGCTCTGACAGCAAGCCCCACTGCAGCAGTAGTCTTTCCTTTTCCATCACCTGTATAAACATGTACTAGTCCGTTCATTATGCTCTTCTCCTCCGAATTTATAACTAGCAATATAGTCATATTTAATTTATACAATCGTCTATCATTATTATCATCTGTTATCTCTTTAATATCAAGCCCTGCATTAAAAAGCATATTGTTAAATTGTTGTCTCTGATTTTAAACTTGTTCCAGTAATACATTTATCAGCATAAACTTTTATTAATTCATATATGGATTAAGCTTTTCCATTGTACACCATTAAGTATTTCCAAATAAAATATTTATTACTATTTCTTTTATGGTAATTAATGTATAATAATGTAATTACATCATAATTTATACAGGTTTTTATATTTTCTCCCTTATAATAAAAATATAAATTGAAAGGAGATTATGACTTATGAAAACCAATTTTAAAAGGATTTTAACTTTATCAATGGTATTGACATTAATATTAAATGTAGTATTTTCTACAAATATTTTTGCCTCTCAAATAGAGTTTACACCTTATAATTCAGGATGGCTTCAAGGTGTTAATTTAACATCTTATGATTTAAGAGATAAAGCGGACATTTTACCTACATTATCATTTAACAGTGTCACTAAATGGCCTTCAGCAGATAAATTACCTGCCAATTTCAATCCTCAAAAAATACTTGAATATGGAAAACAACCTACTTTAGGATTAGACAATTTACATTTACAAGGTTATACTGGTAAAGGTGTTAATATAGCATATATTGATCAACCTAATCAATCAGATCATCCAGAATTTATAAATGCAAATATTAAATATTTTAATACCGCACCTAAAAATCCTGATATGAAATATCCTTCAATGCATGGACCTTCAGTATTATCTATTTTATGCGGTAAGAGTTTTGGAGTAGCCCCAGAATCAAATGTTAATTTTTTTTATTTACCAAGTTGGATAGATGATAATATGACAAGAGTGGATGCATTTAAAAAATTAATTGAAGTAAATAAGACTTTGCCAGAAAATCAAAAAATTAAAATTGTTGGTTTGTCAGATTCTGTAGGCAATGGTATTAGAAAAAATGCAAATGAATATCATAAAATGGTTAAAGAAATTGAAGCTAACGGGATTATGTTTTTTGATGTTGATACTATAAATATAGCCCATGCCCATATATCTTATTTTAATGATAGAAATGATCCTAATAGTTACGAACCAGCTCAATTACTGAAACTTAATACTTCTATGAATTATAATAATAGAAAGTCTCTTTATATACCCTCTTCTGGTATTACTACAGCCAATGGTTATTTTAAAGATGATTATATTTATTGGATAAATGGTGGAGCAAGTTGGATGGTACCTTACTTAGTAGGAGTAATTGCTCTTGGCCTACAGGTTGATCCTACTTTGACTAAAGAAAATGCCATTAAGTATTTATTTGACAGTGCCACGCCATTTAGTGACGTAACAAATGGAGGATTAATCAATCCAAAAGGTTTTATTAATTTAGTTAAACAAAATGCAAAAACAATTTCACCCAATGCTCCTAAGGATCCTTACTATTATGTTTTATATAATAGTCAAAGAATTAATGATGAAGATTTAAATGCTATTAAAGATTATGCTTCAAATAACTTGGATAATGCTATTCTTAAAGATATTTCATCTTACTCATCAGCAAATCAAATATATGATATGTTAAAAGTTGATTATAAAACCAGGAATGGTGTATTAAAAGGAATACAAATATTTGGTTCCGCTCCATCAAATAGAATGACTAAATCAATAGGAGCCGTGCCGGCATTTGATATTAGTTACAAAGTTTTAATGGAAAATAATAAAATTGATGATATGGGGCAGATGAATACAGATTTCTTCTATTCAACATTTAAAAATGATTCCACATTATTAAATTCAAATTTAAGTATTTATAGTATATTCAATGATAAGTTAAATGTAAGTATAATACCTGAATGGCCAGTAGTAAGATTGCCTTTAAATAAAGGTGAGATTGCTCCTTACATAAATAAATATAAGGAATATCAAAAAGCAACTGATAATAAGTTATTAACTACAGTTAATTTTTCAGCGGCCATTTCAGCAATGAAATTCCAAACAGATGATATGGGATATTTTTTAAGAGAAAAACTTGATAAAGAATTTAATATTATAAATAGTACTCAATACAGATTATATGGTAACACTGAAGGAAAATATCCATTAACCAATGTTATTGGTAATATAACAAAAGAAAATATACAAAAAGAAAATTCAAAAGAAATATCGACATTTTTTATTAATTCACATGGTCAACCTACAAATATTGATCAAACTATATTTACTAATGAGGGTGAACAACGTAAATCATTTTTAAATAATGATAACGTTAATTCAATTTTAAATAAAAACTATTACAATATGATATTATGGAATTGTAATAACGGATATGATTTAAAGGATGATAATTTGATCCATAAGATGTTAGCTGGTAAGGCAATAAATGTATTTGGCTCCACTACAATATTATCTAATAACGGTGTAAATAATGAAGCAAATTTTGATCAACTAAAGAAAAATAATTTCTATTATTTCCAATATGTATATTTCTATTATTATTATCAATTAAAGCAATCAATGTCAGATAGTTTCTTTGCAGCTAAAAAGGCATATGTGGAAGAATGTTTAAAACACAATACAATGTTAGGAGTAGGTAATTATCAATTTAATTTAAACAATGCTTTAGAGTTTCATGATTTTGGTTTAATAGAAAAGAGTCATTATGCCAAGTTACCAAACGATATACCTGATTTGACAGTAAATAATAAAGTTGTACCACAATCCATAAAACCGGCAAATATACTAACAAATAATGATCATAACGGTAAAGTGGATTTAAGTTGTAAAGTAAACGGAAATAATGTAGTATTAACAGTAAATTATGATATGAATACTAAATCAAAGAATTTAATTTATTGTGTATTTGATGCTCCTAATGGTGATATATTTAAATTTTTGAATAATTTAAAGGCTTCTAAAGGGACATTTACTATAACATTATCTAAGGATAAACTTAATAAGGTTAGTGACATTGGAATAAATATTATGATAGATAATAAGGACAACTTTTTTGGATTTAATACTCTAGAGATGTTGAATAATTAAAATATTAACTACACTTTAAAAAGACTTTACTAACTGAACCCAAAATGTTAGACAATTGTTTTAGCTACTTTGTTAGTTAGTTTGTTTGTCTAACATTTGGGGTGAACTTCAAACTGTATAGTCTTTTTTATATTTTAAATACTGTTTAATTATTACACAGAGTAACGTCTGAGCCTATTCACAGGATATATTTAATAGATTACATGGACAAACCTTCATACATATACCACAAACTGAACCTCTTCCAATATTTTTAAAATTATTGCTCATATATTCTGAACAAGCATGGGCATCAAGAAGAGCTTCTCTTGAATCTCCCATTTCCCACTTATTGCCACGAATTGCCAGAGCCGGACATGCCTTTACACAATTTCCGCAATTCTCACATATATTCTTAAGTGAATAATCTACTGAGTCACCTAAGCTACCCTCACAAAGAGGCAAATCCGTTAATACCGTTCCTAATCTTACACGAGGCCCGTATTCTTTGTGAATGAACAATGCGCTTCTACCAATCCAGCCAAGCCCCGCTGCAACCGCTGCCGTCTTGTGCTGAAACATTCCGCTATAAGGTATCTCAGCAGTTGGAATACTTTGAGATGCAGCAATAGAATATCCATTGTAGTGGTGCTTTTGCAAGAATAGTATTAGCTTTAAGGAAATGCTATCAATTAAGCTGTTTATTGAGCGATAGTGATTAAAATACGTAAATGTAGGTTGTGTATCTATCTCTTCAACAATTGCATCTGAGAGCCTTATACCAAAAGTTATAGCATAAGGATATTTTCTTAGGTTATCAGGTAGCTTTTGCTGCACATTTGAAAAACCTACAAAAGATGCCCCTTGTTGATAAATAAAATTTTCAATCTCATTAGAATTAATACTCATCTTTAAACCCCCGTTTTGGCTTAGTTTTCCTGTTATATAAATGGGTATATAGAAATATGATAATGCTTATGCTATAATAAAATTCATTATATCATAATATATAATAAGAAATAACCAATAAAGGGGGCTCAATCATGAATTCAATAGAAAATAGCCGTGAGCTGGCAGAAAACAAGCTAATTTTGCTTTATATTATTCAAAACCTAGACTCCCCTGTCACAAACATTCTTATAACAAAGATCATTCTGGAGAATAAATTGATGAACTATATATTTTTGCAGCAGTATTTAGACGAACTGTGTGAAGGCAAGTTCCTTGAAAAGCAAGATCTAGAAGATAAGCTTGCATATAAAATAACAGCTGCCGGTAAACAGAGCCTTGACTATTTCAACTCGCTTATTCCTGGCGGTATTAAATCGAGAATAGCAGATGTTATTGCTGATTACAAAAAACGAATCAAATTTGAAACTAAGGTTATTGCTGATTTTGTAGCTGTTAATGAAACTGAGTTTATTACTAACCTTAAGATTTGCGAGGGAAGTTTTACCTATATAGATTTAAAGCTTACTGTCGGAACTAGAAATGATGCAAAAAACATATGCAACAGCTGGACCAAGAATTCAGAAAAAATTTATAAAAAAATACTTCTTGCTGTTACACAAAATGACGAAGAAAATTAGCCTCAGCTATTAAGCCTGAGGCTAATTCCTCTTTCATAGCATTCTCTTTTAAGCATTTGAAGCTGATGACTTATAAAGTCAACTCTGAGACTAGCTATTTTTTGTTT
>JAEYTP010000125.1 GCA_023433945.1 Bacillota bacterium
GTGAAGACAACACATATGGTAAATTTGTCGTTGAGCCTTTAGAAAGAGGCTATGGAATTACTTTAGGTAACTCACTTAGAAGAATATTACTTTCTTCTTTGCCTGGTGCTGCTGTTAATTCTATAAAGATTGATGGAGTATTGCATGAGTTTTCTACCGTTCCTGGTGTTGTAGAAGATGTTACAGAGATTATTTTGAACATAAAGGCTCTGTCTCTTAAGATGCATACTGAGGGATCCAAAGTTATATATATTGATGCAAACGGAGAAGGACCTATTACTGCTGGTGATATTATCACAGATCAGGATGTAGAGGTATTAAATCCAGAATTGCACATTGCAACTTTGAACGGTGACCATAGATTTTATATGGAAATGGTAATCAGCAAGGGTCGTGGATATGTCTCCTCTGATAAGAATAAGCAGCCTGGACAGCCTATTGGCGTGATTCCTGTTGACTCAATCTATACACCTGTTAAGAAGGTCAACTACACAGTTGAAAACACTCGTGTTGGCCAAATAACTGACTACGATAAGCTTACTCTTGAAGTTTGGACTGATGGAAGCATTAATCCTGATGAAGCAATCAGCCTTGGTGCTAAAATTCTCAGCGAACATTTAAATCTGTTTGTTGATTTGTCTGATCAGGCTAAGCATACTGAGATAATGGTTGAAAAGGAAGAGACCAAGAAGGAAAAGGTTCTTGAAATGACAATTGAAGAGCTTGACTTATCAGTTAGATCTTACAATTGTTTAAAGAGAGCGGGTATTAATACTGTAGAGGATCTTACCAACAAGACTGAGGAAGACATGATGAAGGTAAGAAATCTCGGCAGAAAGTCTCTTGAGGAAGTTCTTCAAAAGCTTCAGGTACTTGGACTTTCATTGGCTCCAAGTGAAGACTAATTTTGATGATATCATGGTTTAGGCTGTGATTAATATTAATGAGCATGCTATAAATTATTGCTGCTTAAACGAAAAATATTGGCAAGGAGGGAAAGACAATGCCAGCTCAAAGAAAGTTGGGGCGTGCAACCGACCAAAGAAAAGCTATTTTAAGGAATCTTGTAACTGCTTTGCTTGAAAACGGCAGAATTGAAACTACCGAAGCAAGAGCAAAGGAAGTTAAAAATATCGCAGAAAAACTTATTACTTTAGCTATAAAAGAAGCTGATAATTTTAACCCTGCAGTAGAAGTTAAGGTTAGCAGAGCTAAGGTAGATAGCAAAGGAAATAAGCTTACAGATGCTAAGACTTCAAAGAATGGTAACAAATACTATGTAATGGATAGAGAGATTACAAAGGAAATGGTTACTACAGACAAGGCTTCAAAGCTTCATGCTAGAAGACTTATCATGTCTTGGGTTTATAGACCATCAACTGCTGACGGTAAGGCTGTTAACATAGTTGACAAGCTATTCGACGAGATTGCTCCTAAGTACAAGGGTAAGAACGGCGGATACACCAGAATATACAAGCTTGGCCCAAGAAGAGGCGACGCTGCAGAAATGGCTATACTTGAGTTAGTGTAATATTAAGAATTCAATTAGCTAAGAGGGGATTAAGCATATAAATGTTTAATCCCTGTTTTCGTTTATAAATGAGCCGCTTTTTAAGAATTTTGAATGTTTGTTATATCGTTAATAAGCTGATTTATAGTTTTAGAATATTTGTAATTTGAATTTGGTTTAGCAGTTTTAATTGTTTATGAGATGATTTATGGTTTTAGAATATTCATATTAATTATTTAAATAAAACACTTTTTGAATTCGGGTTGTTAGTTTAATTGTTTATGAGATGATTTATGGTTTTAGAATATTCGTATTAATTATTTAAATAAAACGATTTTTGAATTCGGATTGTTAGTTTTGATAGCTTATGAGCTACTTAGTGAGTTTAGATTTATTATCTTGTACATTGTGGTATGAGGCTAAAGGATGGTGACAGTGGTGGAAGATATATTTAAGGTTAAGGACGTGAGCTTTTCTTATAGTACCTATGGAGATGCACCAGTAGAAATACCAGCATTGAGGGATGTTACTACAAGTATTAAAAAGGGCGATTTTGTAGTAATACTAGGCAGAAATGGGTCAGGCAAATCTACCTTTTCAAGATTACTCAATGCTTTGCTTATTCCTAAAAAGGGCGTTGTATATGTAACTGACAAGGATACATCTATTGAAGAAAATATATGGGATATTAGAAGAACAGCAGGTATGGTCTTTCAAAATCCCGATAATCAGATAATTGCTACCACTGTTGAAGAGGACGTGGCATTTGGACCAGAAAACATTGGGGTGGAGCCTTCTGAAATACGAAGCAGAGTGGATGAGGCTCTGAAAATAGTGGGAATCGCTGAGTTTAGAAATAATGCACCACACCTTTTATCAGGAGGTCAAAAACAGAGGGTAGCTATCGCTGGGATACTGGCAATGAAGCCGGAGTGCATAATTCTCGATGAAGCAACCTCAATGCTTGATCCTATAGGACGCAAGGAAGTAATGAATGTATTAAAGAAATTGAATGAAGAAGAGAACATAACTATAATTCACATAACACATCATATGGAAGAGGCTGCAATGGCTAAAAGGTTAGTTATTGTTGATAAAGGCCAAATAGTGCTAGATGGTACACCAAAGGACGTATTTAATAATGTGCAGCAGGTAAAGAACATGGGCTTGGACATTCCTCAAGTAACAGAGCTATTTTTTTTGCTCAAGCAAAATGGTTCAAATATTGATAAGCTGCCACTTACTGTGGATGAGGCATATAATCTGCTTTTAGGTATGCTAGACGTATAGAGGGGTAAACGTTTAGTATTCTTTTAGATGCTAGGCATGTAGTATTCCTCTAGGGATGTTAGACGTATAGTAATCTTTTAGATTGATAGGCATGTAGTATTCCTCTAGGGATGTTAGACATATAGTATTCTTTTTAAGGATGTTAGACGTATAGTATCTTTTAAGGATGTTAGACGTATAGTATTCTTTTAAGGATGTTAGACGTATAGTATTCTTTTAGATTGATAGGCATGTAGTATTCCTCTAGGGATGTTAGACATATAGTAATCTTTTAGATTGCTAGGCATGTAGTATTCCTCTAAGGATGTTAGACATATAGTAATCTTTTAGGAGCGTTAGAAGCATAGTAATCTTACAGTATTTACCTGTCAGTAATATACTATACTTTTAGGCCTACTATACATATCTAAAGTTTAATAGACTTGTATACTCTTATTCCGCCGCTTTTATCAACATCAGATACATTACCAAATATGGAGCTCATTATTTTCTTTAAGGTTTCTCCACCCTTATTATGAAAAGCAACAAGCCATAGAGCTCCCCCGGTATTTAGATGATTATATGCTTGCTCAATTAAGCTTGAATTAAGTGCTTTTCCAGCTGCTATTGGTGGGTTGGATACTATATCATCGAATAGGTAATTCTGGAGCTCTTCAAAAAGATAACTCTTTATAATTTCAACTTTTAGATTATTAGCTTTGGCATTTATTCTAGCATAATCTATGGCCCTGCTATTGATATCAATCATGGTTAAATGTTGGTCAGGATGGAGAGACTTAAGAAATAAGCCTATTGCGCCGTAACCACATCCAACATCAAGTATTTTAGTGCCTGTAGGTTTAAAATTTTTAATAAGATTTGAAGATGCTTTATCAATCCTAGATTCAAATGAAAAAACACCGCTTACTGATGTAAAACTCAAAGTTTTATCACATAAAGTATCTGTAAATTGCTTCTCCTTGATTTCAGATTCTGGATTCTCGGAGTAGTAATGTTGGCTCATATTTTCCTCGCTTAATTATAGTAATGAGTAAAGCTAATACATTTTTTAAGTGTAGCTGATAAATATTTGTTCTAGTAATAAGTGTAGCTGATAAACATTTGTTCTATTAATAAGTATAGCTGATAAATATTTTTTCTATTAATAAGTATAGATAACAAACATTTATTTTAGTAACAAGAAAACTTAAACAATTATATGTTTAACACGTTCTATTATAATATATAATGTCAAAATTAAAAACAGATATGTATAGATTTTAAGGGCATTATAACGAATAAAAAGAGAGATAAGTTGGTATAACATTGTTGGCGGGTAAATCATATACATGGCTGATAATTAAATGTTGGTTAGCAAATTATATGGCTGATAATTAAGTGTTGGTTAGTAAATCATATGGCTGATCATTGAATGCTGGTTAGTAAATCATATGGCTGATAATTAAATGCTGGTTAGTAAATCATATGGCTAACAATATAAATGGTGGTTATAAAACATTTCGCTAATAATGTTAATGTTAGTAGTTGAGCATATGGTTAATTGTTTTATTTTGATAGGGCAATACATGGCCGTTATTACTTACATATGTTGCTGTGATATATTAATAGTAGTATAATGAATGAAAATATAGAGTAAGAAAGGATATGCTTTAGTAAATGGGCATTATAATGAAGAATGTGGCATATACCTATATGTCCGGTGGACCATTTGAAAAAACAGCACTTCATGGTGTTAATATAGAAATAGCTGATGGTGAATTTGTGGGGGTAATTGGACATACTGGTTCAGGCAAATCTACACTTATTCAGCACTTAAACGGCATATTGAAGCCGACCTCTGGAGAGGTAATCATTAATGGTATAAATACATCTCAAAAGAATCTCAAGCAGCTTAGAAGAGAGGTAGGACTGGTATTCCAATACCCCGAGCATCAATTGTTTGAGGAAACAGTAGAAAAGGATATTGCATTTGGACTTCAGAAGCTTGGACTATCAGAAGAGGAAACAAAAAATAGGATTAATGAGGCATTGACAAGTGTTGGTTTAGACTCATCAATATTACCCAAATCTCCATTTGAATTATCTGGAGGACAGAAAAGAAGAGTTGCTATAGCTGGGGTAGTTAGCATGATGCCAAAAATTCTTGTGTTAGATGAGCCTACGGCAGGGCTAGACCCGAGTGGTAGGGATGAGATATTTGGTTATATAAAGACTTTGCACCAAAAGTACAATATGACAATCATACTTGTTTCACATAGTATGGAGGATATTGCTAAGCTGGCTCAGCGTGTTATTGTCATGAGCAAAGGAACTATTGAAATGGATAAACCTTCAAACCATGTTTATGCTCAGCCTGAGTACCTTGAAAAGATTGGTTTATCGGCACCTCAGATAACGTATTTAATGAAGAAATTAAAGAAGGTTATACCTAATATAAATGACGATGTTTTTACCGTAGAAGAAGCGTATAATGAGATTAGCAAATACATCAGAAGATAACATACAGATAGTAATGGATAAATAATTATATACTTCAGATTGTAATGCAAAACAAGTAATACTTCAGCTGTTAATGCAGAAACAAGTAACACTACAGCTATAAATGCGGGAACAAGTAACATTTCAACTGACAATGCAGAAACAAGAAATACTTCAGCAGGTAAAGCAGAAACAAGAAATACTTCAGCTGGTAAAGCAGAAACAAAAAATACTTCAGCTGGTAAAGCAGAAACAAGAAATACTTCAGATGGTAAAGCAGAAACAAGAAATACTTCAGCTGGTAAAGCAGAAACAAGTAAACACATCTGCTGATAATGCAGAAACAAGTAAACACTTCTGCTGAAACATAAAAATACATCGGTAGGTAAGAAGATAGAAAGGAAGTACCAACAAAATAATGATCAAAGATATCACGATTGGTCAGTTTGTGCCAGGAGATTCGCTATTGCATAAATCTGATCCAAGAACAAAGATAATACTAACCTTTACAATAATGATATTCATTTTCTTTGTAAGTTCATATTGGGGCTTTTTAATGCTGGGGTTGTTTACTGCATTAACGATTGCTATTAGCAATGTTCCAGTTAGATTTATTCTAAAAGGTGTAAAACCAATTCTATTTATTATAGTGTTTGCCGCCATAATAAATATATTTACCGTAAAGGGAACTCCAATATTTGAGTTTTGGATATTTAAGCCTACCATTGAAGGCGTTCACATAGCTATCAAAATGTCATTAAGATTAATAATATTGATAATAATAGCAAGTATGCTTACCTATACTACTACACCCATATCATTAACAGATGGCATTGAAAAATTGCTCGCACCGTTAGCAAAGATAAAGGTGCCAGTTCATGAAATTGCAATGATGATGACAATAGCCCTTAGGTTTATTCCTACATTATTAGAAGAAACCGACAAGATAATTAAAGCTCAATCGTCAAGGGGTGCTGATTTCGATTCAGGAAATATTATTCAGAGGGCAAAAAGCTTTATACCGGTACTTATTCCTTTGTTTATAAGCGCATTCAGGCGAGCAGATGAACTAGCTACAGCTATGGAAGCTCGGTGCTATAGGGGCAGTGAGGGAAGAACAAGGATGAAGCAGCTTTACTTCACCAGATATGATGTAATTGTTTCAAGCTTCTCAATAATATTTATGATTGCGGTGCTATACATTCAGAGTATTTCGATCTAGAGCCAGGGTAATAAATGTATATAAAATTAGAACTTCCATGTAAATTGGAGAAATCATTAATATGAAAAATATTAAGCTAACAATAGAATATGATGGAACAAACTACCACGGTTGGCAGATTCAGCAGAATTCAATAACTGTGCAGGAAGTTGTACAAAATGCTATCAAAAGGTTACTTGGAGAAGAAACATCTGTAATTGGCTGTAGCCGTACAGATGTGGGAGTGCACGCATATGGGCAAACATTGAACTTTATGACGCAATCAAATATACCACCGGATAAGTTTTCATTTGCTTTAAATAATCTATTACCCACTGACATTGTAGTTAGAAAGTCAGAGCTAGTGCCAGATGATTTTCATGCAAGATATAACGCAAAGGGCAAAAAGTATAGATATCTAGTGATTAATTCCAGCCAGCCATCCGCATTAAACAGAAACAGGGCATGGCATGTAAAACCAGTTCTGGATGTGGAAAAGATGGTTGAAGCCGCGAAAGCATTTTTGGGAGAGCATGATTTCGCTGCTTTTCAAGCAACGGGTGGTCAAGTGCGTTCAACTGTAAGAACAATATATAATATCATGGTAAATAGGATGCCTGATAACATTATATCTATTGAAGTTGAGGGGAATGGATTTTTATATAATATGGTCAGAATAATAGCAGGTACCTTGGTATACGTGGGGCTAGGAAAGCTGAGACCTGATGAGGTTACTGAGATTATTGAAAGTGGTGACAGGAAGAGGGCAGGAATAACAGCCCCGGCGCATGGTTTATACTTGATAGAGGTATTTTATTGAAGAGGGCAGGAATAACAGCCCCGGCGCATGGTTTGTACTTGATAGAGGTATTATATTGAAGAGGGCAGGAATAACAGCCCCGGCGCATGGTTTATACT
>JAEYTP010000112.1 GCA_023433945.1 Bacillota bacterium
CAGCTGGCGCAGAATTTGTTGGAGCTGAAGAATTAGTAACAAAGATTCAGAGCGAAAACTGGTTCGATTATGATGTAGTAGTTGCAACACCAGACATGATGGGTGTTGTTGGTAGACTCGGTAAGGTATTGGGTCCTAAGGGACTTATGCCAAACCCAAAAGCAGGAACTGTATCAATGGACGTTGCTAAGGCAATAGCTGATATCAAAGCAGGTAAGATTGAATACAGACTTGACAAGACAAATATTATCCACTGTCCACTTGGAAAGGTATCTTTCGGAACAGAGAAGCTTATGGACAATTTCCGTACTCTTCTAGGAGCAGTTGTAAAGGCTAAGCCAGCAGCTGCAAAGGGACAATATTTGAAGAGTGTTGTTGTTTCATCAACTATGGGTCCTGGCGTAAAGGTTAATCCTTTGAAGGTTAATGAATAATCATTATTCACTTCCAGAAAAAGGTGCTTTACAAATTGTACAAATAGTATTATGATATAACATGTTGAATTTAGTAGCGAGCCATAGACAGCAGGTATGATGTTTACACATTATATAAATCCTGCCGAGGTTGAATCAAGAGATGATTAATCACCCTTTGTATGTCTATGTGCCTGCAAAGGGTTTTTGTTTGAGATTATTCATTAAAATAAACTCATTATCCTGATAAAAGGAGGTGGATGTTTTGCCTAGTAACAAGATACTTGAACAGAAGAAACAGGTTGTTGCTGAATTATCCGAAAAGATTAAGTCAGCTCAAGGTATTGTTTTTGCTGATTACAGAGGATTAACTGTTGAACAGGATACAGCTCTTAGAAATGCTTTCAGAGCAGCTGGAGTTGAATACAAGGTTGTTAAGAATAGATTAACAGGCTTGGCTGTTAAGGAAAACGGAATTGAAGGATTAGATCCTTTCTTGAACGGTCCTACTGCAATGGCAGTGAGCGCAACTGATGCAGTTGCACCTGCAAAGGTTATTTCAGAATTCGCAAAGAAGTATGAAAAGCTCGAAATCAAGGTTGGTGTTGTTGAAGGTAAGGTTATCGACGTAAATGGTATAAAGGCTCTTGCTGAATTGCCATCACGTGAGGTTCTTATCGCAAAGGTATTGGGTGGCTTCAATGCTCCTATATCTGGCTTCGTAAATGTATTGAACGGCAATATGAGAGGTTTGGTTGTAGCCCTCAATGCTATAGCTGAACAAAAAGCAAATGCTTAATTGTTAATGAGAAGACTCGTTAATGAATTATAAACTAAAAATTAAAAACAAATATTATGGAGGTATAATACAATGGCTAGTGAAAAGGTATTAAAATTAATTGAAGATGTAAAGGTATTAACAGTATTAGAATTATCAGAACTCGTAAAGGCGTTAGAAGAAGAGTTTGGAGTATCAGCAGCAGCTCCAGTAGCAGTTGCAGCAGCTCCTGCAGCAGCAGCAGCTCCAGTTGAAGAAAAGACTGAATTCAATGTTATATTGAAGGAAGCTGGCGCAGACAAGATTAAGGTTATCAAGGTTGTTAGAGAAGCAACTGGCCTTGGATTAAAGGAAGCTAAGGATCTCGTTGATGGCGCTCCTAAGACAATCAAGGAAAACATATCAAAGGACGATGCAGCAGCTCTTGAAGCTAAGTTCAAGGAAGTTGGCGCAACTGTAGAAATTAAGTAATTAATTCTCGAATAGTTAAAACCCGATATCTTATGGTATCGGGTTTTTTGTACATTGTTTAGTAATATTTTGTTATAATGTTGGTATAGCTATTTTTTTATTTAAGGTTCAAGAATATTTACATTTATAGTTCAAGAATATTTACATTTATAGTTTAAGAATATTATACTATAGTTTATGCATATCTACCTTATAGGTAAGTATTGCCGTCCATTGGTATAAGCACCTCTAACTCTGGGTTATCTTCGAGCAAGCCCACTAGATACATAGATAAGAACCTGTTTGGTTTGATATTGATATTTGGTACAGATAGTATCTTCCCGGGAGTTGAGCCTCTGAATATCTCAAAGTTGTAGGTATTTGGCGGTAATGATAAATACGGCGAAGCAACATTAAAGCCTATATTCTTGAACAGAAGATCACCACTACGAAGTGCCACATCTACTGCCGGAGAATTTGGGGAAAGATTTACTACTCTTAGTTGTGCTCTCTCAGGATTCATAGGAAGCCTTGTATCCTCAACCTTTGTCAGTTTAATGTTTTCTAGCTTTCCTATAGCAGCTGCAGTGGATATTGTACCGGGAGCAAGCATAACCTGCTCTGTGAGTACGGGTGTTGCAGTGTTGCCAGTAGCGTAAACAGCTATATCATAATATCCAGAAGGAACGGCTACATACTCAGAAAAGTTTTTATAGCACAGGTTTCGTGCAATAAGAGCGCCATTTGCATAGACATCAACACATGGTGCGTCTGGAACTGCATGCAATACCCTAATATTTGCAGTTGGTAGACCGGCAGTATTATAAGTTCCTTGTTGTAATCTTGAATTAAAGCGTGGTATCTGATTTATCATTATTATCCTCCTTGTTGCAAATAATAATTAATTATGTAAATGTTATGGTATATAATATGAGCAATAGATGCTTTTTGTGTTAATCAAGACTAAATAATGAGGGCAATGTTATTGGGAAATATTACATAGAATAGATATAAAATCTAATATGTGAAAAGTGCACTAAAATGAAAAAGAATAATTCATATAAATAAATAAAAAGTGCTAAAATAGTAGCACTTTTATTGACAAGCTATATACAGTATGATAGAATTATAAACTGCATTAAAATTTCTATTATTATACCTATTTTTAGATATGTACTATATTTTAGCACAATTATAGCACAGACGCATAAACAAGACAATAATTGATAATAATATTTTATGGTTTGACTGTAAAGCTAGTATATGTACTTTTGATAATAATATGTATTTAAAAATGTTCCAGTTTTAGAAGTAGGAAGCTTTAATTTTTAATTAAGATTAATAATTTTAGGTGGACAATACTATCCATTTAAAATTTTTATATTCCTATAAAAGTCATAATTTATGAGGTGATATAAAATGGTACAACCCGTGAAATTGGGTAGAAACACCAGGATGAGCTATTCAAAAATCCGAGAAGCACTAGAAATGCCCAACCTAATAGAAGTTCAGAAGAATTCCTATCAGTGGTTTCTAGATGAAGGATTGCGAGAGGTTTTCAGAGATATTTCTCCGATTACCGACTATACCGGAAACCTTATACTGGATTTTGTAGATTACTCACTTGATGATACACCTAAGTATAGCGTTGAGGAATGTAAGGAGCGAGACTCTACATACTCAGCCCCACTCAAGGCGAAGGTACGTCTCATTAACAAAGAGTCAGGAGAAGTAAAAGAGCAGGAAATTTTTATGGGTGATTTCCCACTCATGACTGACAACGGTACTTTCATAATTAATGGTGCAGAGCGTGTAATTGTAAGTCAGCTTGTTAGATCCCCAGGTATTTATTATGCAATGAAGTTTGACCGAGTTGGAAAGAAGTTATATTCAAATACTGTTATTCCAAACAGAGGAGCATGGCTGGAGTATGAAACAGATTCTAATGATGTATTATCAGTTAGAATTGACAGAACCAGAAAGCTACCTCTTACTGTGCTTTTGAGAGCTTTGGGTTATGGAACAGACTATGAAATAACTCAGTTACTCGGGGAAGACGAAAGACTTCTCGCTACTATTCAGAAAGATAATGCCAAGACATATGAAGAAGGTCTACTTGAAATTTACAAGAGATTAAGACCGGGTGAACCACCAACTGTTGATAGTGCGAGAACATTACTCAATAGTTTATTCTTCGATCCAAAGCGATATGATCTTGCTAAGTTTGGGCGTTTCAAATTCAATAAAAAGCTTGCATTACCAAACCTTATTTCAGGTTTTGTTGCTGCAGAAAATGTTGTTTCACTGGAAACAGGAGAAGTACTTGTTTCAGAAGGTGAAGTAATTGAACGTGCTAAGGCTGAAGAAATCCAGAATTCTGGTGTTTCTGTAGTTAGCGTGCTCGTTGATGGCAAGTCCATAAAGGTTATTGGTAACAAGACTGTTGACATAAATGCATTTATTGATTTTGATGTTACTGATATTGGTATTACTGAAAAGGTTCGTTATGATGTACTCAAGGAAATTCTTGAAAACAATAACGGAAAGGATGAGATTAGAAAGGCTCTTAATGAGAGAATTAATGATCTTATTCCAAAACACATTACTGTTGAAGATATTATCGCTTCTATAAATTATATTATCAATTTGTCTTATGGAATTGGAACAACCGATGATATTGACCACTTAGGTAACAGACGTCTCCGTTCTGTTGGAGAACTATTACAGAACCAGTTCAGAATTGGTTTGTCAAGAATGGAGAGAGTTGTTAGAGAGAGAATGACTATTCAGGATATTGACATAGTTACTCCTCAGGCTCTTATAAATATCAGACCTGTAGCTGCTGCTATCAAAGAATTCTTTGGCTCTAGCCAGTTGTCACAGTTCATGGATCAGACTAACCCATTGGCTGAATTGACTCACAAGAGAAGACTATCAGCACTTGGACCTGGTGGTTTGAGTAGAGAAAGAGCGGGCTTTGAGGTCCGTGACGTTCACCATTCTCACTATGGCCGTATGTGTCCTATAGAAACGCCTGAAGGACCAAACATTGGTCTTATCGGTTCATTATCAACTTTTGCAAGAGTTAACGAGTATGGTTTCATAGAAGCACCATACAGAAGAGTTGATAAGGCTACTGGTATTGTTACAAACGATATTGTATACGTTACTGCTGATGAAGAAGACGCTTATGTTATCGCGCAGGCAACCGAACCATTGGATGAAAACAACAAGATTATTGCAAAGAAAGTTATTGGAAGGTACAGAGAAGATATCAGAGAGTACGAAACTTCTAAGATAGACTTAATGGACGTATCACCAAGGCAGCTAGTTTCAGTTGCTACTGCAATGATTCCGTTCCTTGAAAATGATGACGCTAACCGTGCGCTCATGGGATCAAACATGCAGCGTCAGGCGGTACCTCTTATCAGAGCCGACGCTCCTATCGTTGGTACAGGTATGGAGTACAAAGCAGCAAAGGATTCCGGAGTTTGCGTAATTGCAAAGAATTCTGGCGTTGTTGATAAGGTTTCTGCTAGTGAAATTACTATTAAGCTACCAAATGGTAAAAAGGATGTTTACAAGCTATTAAAATATATTCGTTCAAACCAGGGTACTTGTTTGAACCAGAGACCAATTGTCAGAAAGGGAGAGGTTGTTGAAAAGGGCGATATTATCGCTGATGGCCCATCTACTGACAATGGTGAAATAGCACTCGGAAGAAACATTCTCATTGGTTTTATGACATGGGAAGGTTACAACTACGAGGATGCTATCTTGATTAGTGAAAAGCTGGTTAAGGAAGACGTATATACCTCAATTCATATTGAAGAATATGAAGCTGAATCCAGAGATACAAAGCTCGGACCTGAAGAAATCACCAGAGATATTCCAAACGTTGGTGAAGAAGCATTAAAGGACCTTGATGAGAGAGGTATTATCAGAATAGGTGCTGAGGTTCGTTCAGGCGATATCCTGGTAGGAAAGGTTACTCCAAAGGGAGAAACTGAGCTTACAGCAGAAGAGAGATTGCTCCGTGCAATATTCGGTGAAAAGGCTAGAGAAGTACGTGATACATCCCTCAGAGTACCACATGGAGAATCAGGTATTATTGTTGATGTCAAGGTGTTTACTCGTGAAAATGGAGATGAATTGCCACCAGGAGTAAACCAATTGGTTAGATGTTATATAGCCCAGAAGAGAAAGATATCTGTTGGTGACAAGATGGCGGGACGTCATGGTAATAAGGGTGTTATCTCAAGAATACTCCCTGAAGAAGACATGCCATTCCTCCCAGATGGTACACCATTGCAGATAGTTCTTAACCCTCTCGGCGTACCTTCACGTATGAATATCGGTCAGGTACTTGAAGTCCACCTTGGCTTTGCGGCAAAGGCACTTGGATGGGAAATTGCAACTCCAGTATTTGATGGTGCAACGGAAGAAGATATCAGAGAAACTTTGATACAAGCTGGTAAAGACCCTGATGGAAAGACTGTTCTATACGATGGAAGAACAGGCGATCCATTTGACAATAGAGTTACAGTAGGTTACATGTACTACTTGAAGCTTGCCCACTTGGTTGATGACAAGATTCATGCTCGTTCAACTGGACCATACTCACTCGTTACTCAGCAGCCACTTGGTGGTAAGGCTCAGT
>JAEYTP010000084.1 GCA_023433945.1 Bacillota bacterium
TCTTTTGCCTCTTTTTGTGGTAAAACTCGGCTAATAACAATGGTGCCAATACCAACTAATGCTATTAATGTAGGCACTATCAATGCCCTAAGAATCTCACCCCCTGTAGGTAAGAATAATTTACTCAAATTAACACTGGCTACAACTATACTAGTTACCACTAAAACTATTCCACTCAGCCTCCACAAGTAACCCCTGTGCTTATATTTCATACTTTTTTTCACCCACTTTCCTTTTTTTAGCTTTAAATATTTAATCATAATTCTCTTCGATTTGTTCAATTTTATTTTCATTATCAACATAATACTTATGCCCTGCTTTGCATATCCTAAGTATTCTTTCCCTTGGAAGATCCTTATCCGGTATTACAACACTTATTTCTTGTCAACAAAGCTTGCATTGCTTTTCTATGTGTACAAAAGATTTAAAAAAAATTTTGATATAATTTTATTTGATGTCCATAGGATAATTTGTGTTATGAAAATTAATATAAAAAGCATTAAGCTTATCAATAGTACTTATTATAGGAATTTGCTTTTTCATCATTTATATTCTAGCACAATATTTTTCCATATTACAAATATATTTTACTGAATATCCCATTATGTTAAGGTAATATTTGGCTTATTCTGTAGCGGGATACAATACTGATTTTGAAATTTCAGTTACTTTAACTGCAGAGTCCTTTATGGGCAGCCCGTGCTCATATTTCCAAAGCTTTAGGTTTATTAGTATTTTCTTTTTGTTTCTTCGTCCTCTATAAGAGCTATTATTCTTTTCCTAGAGCTGAAAATGCCAAAAAAACTGCCTTGACGGAAAATTTCATCCATCAAGGCAGTTTAACGAGCAATATTATCTTATAACCTTCATGCCGCCCATATATGGCTGCAATGCAACCGGTATATTAATTGAGCCATCTTCATTGAGATTGTTTTCGAGGAATGCAATAAGCATTCTTGGTGGAGCAACAACGGTATTGTTCAATGTATGAGCAAAGTATTTTCCATCCTGGCCATCAACACGAATCTTAAGACGTCTAGCCTGAGCATCTCCTAAGTTTGAACAACTTCCAACCTCGAAGTATTTTTGCTGTCTTGGTGACCAAGCCTCAATATCTATTGATTTAACCTTCAAATCAGCTAGGTCTCCTGAGCAGCACTCAAGTGTTCTCACAGGAATATCCATTGACCTGAACAAGTCAACAGTGTTTTGCCATAGCTTGTCAAACCACATCATGCTATCCTCTGGCTTACAAACAACTATCATTTCCTGCTTCTCAAACTGGTGTATTCTATACACTCCTCTTTCCTCAAGACCATGTGCTCCCTTTTCCTTTCTGAAACAAGGTGAATAGCTGGTCAAAGTCTGTGGCAGGTTGTTTTCTGGAAGTATGGTATCTATAAATTTACCTATCATGGAGTGCTCACTAGTTCCGATAAGGTATAAGTCTTCTCCTTCTATTTTGTACATCATCGCATCCATTTCAGCAAAGCTCATTACACCTGTAACAACCTCGCTTCTAATCATGAATGGAGGAATACAGTAAGTAAAGCCTCTATCTATCATAAAGTCTCTTGCGTAAGAAATCACTGCTGAATGAAGGCGTGCAATGTTGCCCATCAGATAGTAAAAGCCGCTTCCTGCAACCTTTCTAGCACTGTCTAAATCAATTCCATTGAGTTTTTCCATAATCTCAGTATGGTATGGAACCTCAAAGTTCGGTACTGTAGGTTCTCCATAGCGCTGTACTTCGACGTTTTCACTATCATCCTTACCAATAGGTACACTTGGGTCAATAATGTTTGGAATTACCATCATTATATCTTTTACTCTCTTGTCCAATTCATTTTCCTGAATCTCAAGAGCAGCAAGTTCCTCTGAGTTTGCAGTTACCTGCTTCTTTAACTCTTCTGCTTCAGCTTTTTTGCCCTGTCCCATCATAACACCAATTTGCTTTGAAATACTATTTCTATTTGCTCTTAATGCCTCTGCTTTGGTTTTAGCAGCCCTTAGTTCAGCATCAAGTGCTATAACCTCGTCCACCAAACCCAGTTTATTGTCCTGAAATTTCTTTCTCATGTTTTCCTTTACTATTTCAGGGTTTTCTCTAACAAATTTTAAATCTAACATTAAATTATCCTCCATTTAACTTATAATTATATAATTGCAATACTGTTTAAGTAAAAACATTCATTAACCACACATCATAGAAAATTTTATGAAATTCATATAATACCAAATAAAATTAAAAGCCCTAAACAAATTTAAGCAAAATAAAAACTCCAATCCTATAATGGTATGCTTAAATACCAATATGGGACGGAGTTAATCCGCGTTGCCACCCAAATTGCCGTAATACGGCCCCTCAACTATAGTTTTATAAAGTAAACCACCCTCTGATTCATCATCAGCAGCTCCAAAAGTGGAAAGGTTAATTACTCCACCGATTCGCACCACCCATCGGCTCTCTTATGAAATAAATTAATCGTAGCTTTTATCAACGCTGTATTTTATTGAATT
>JAEYTP010000032.1 GCA_023433945.1 Bacillota bacterium
ACAACTATAGTTGCAGGCATGGTATGGGGTATACAGTACTGAGCGGAGAGTATAATGGAGTAGCCAGTGACGTTACATATTTTGTACCCGATGACAAGAACTTTGAAGTATGGCTTGTAAAGGTAAAAAATCATAGGAATACTAGTCAAAATCTTCAGGTGTTTGCATATGCTGAGTTTTGCTTTTGGCAGGCAATTATGGATCAGCAGAACGTAGACTGGGTACAGCAGATAAATCAAGGAAGATACGAGGACGGAATAATCACTTGGTACCCTCATTACATAAACGATAATGCGACCTTCTTTGCTACCGGTGAAGAGGTTAGCAGCTTTGACACAAACCTCGAAGCATTTATAGGTAAATACCGTTCAGAGAGCAATCCTCTCGCGGTTGAGCAAGGTGCATGCAGCAACTCAATATCATATAGAATGAACGGAGTAGGTGCTTTCTGTATTGATATTGACTTACAAGCTCAGGAAGAGAAGGAAATAGTATTTGTATTGGGCTTTGCTGAAGAGCGAGCTAAAATAAGAGAGGAAATCCAGGATTATTTGACTGTTGAACAAGCTCATCAGGCTCTCAAAAGATTAAATAACTACTGGAATAGCTATGTTGGTAAACTAAAGGTTGTTACACCTGATGAGGATATGGATCTCTTTGTTAATGTGTGGAATCAGTACCAATGCAAAACTACTTTTAACTGGTCTCGATTTGTTTCATTATATCAATTGGGACTTGGCAGAGGAATGGGCATTAGAGATAGCGCTCAAGATACTCTTGGTGTAATGCATACAATTCCAGAGGAAGCAAAGGAGCTTATAATTAAGCTGCTGAAGTGCCAATATACTGATGGACGATCCTACCACCTGTTCTTCCCACTAACAGGTGAAGGCGGAGAAGGTGATGCTCCAATTAAAAAATATGACTGGTACTCCGATGACCATTTGTGTCTTATTCTTGCAGTAAATGCGTATGTCAAGGAAACAGGCGATTTTGCATTTTTAGATGAAAGCATAATGTATAATGATAAGAAAACGTCAGCTACAGTGATGGAGCACCTTGATATGGCACTTGAGTTTACCAATAACCATAGAGGTCCAAACAACATTGCGCTTGCTGGTCGTGCCGATTGGAATGATACATTAAACCTTGATACCGGTAAAGGAATAGCAGAGAGCGTATTTACCGCAATGCTGTACTGTAGAGCTGCAATGGAGATGACAGAGCTATGTAGTTATTTAGGAAAAGGTGCATTGAAGGATAAATACACTTCCATGTTTGAGGACATGAAGAATGCTATAAATGCAAGCAGCTGGGACGGAGAATGGTATAAGAGAGCCTTTGATGACAATGGGCAGCCATTAGGCTCAAAGGAAAATGAGTTTGGCAAGATATTTATAAACTCTCAATCATGGGCTATTCTCGGCGGTGTTGCAGATAAAGAGAAGTCAGAGAAATGTCTTGAATCAGTTGAAAAGTACTTAAACTCAAAGCACGGAATTGTAACAATGTATCCTGCCTATAACAAGTATGATGACACAAAGGGCGGTGTTACAACATATTATCCCGGTGCAAAGGAAAACGGCGGTATATTCCTGCATACCAACCCTTGGATGATGATTGCAGAAATTATGATGGGCAATGGAGAAAAGGGATATCAGTATTACAAGCAAACTCTGCCTGCAAACAGAAATGATGATGCCGAGCTTTATGAGGTAGAACCATATGTTTACTGCCAGAATATATTAGGTAAAGAGCATCCTCACTTTGGAACAGGACGTAATTCATGGCTTTCGGGTACAGCCGCATGGAATATGGTGGCTTCAAGTCAATATATCCTTGGTATCAGACCAGGGTATGACAGCTTGATAGTTGAACCTTGTATTCCTGCCCAATGGAATGGCTTTAAGGCTATGAGAGAGTTCAGAGGAGCAATATATAATATTGAAGTTCAAAATCCAAACAGGGTTAATTGCGGGATATCCAAGATTATTGTGGATGGAGTAGAACAAGAAAAGATTACTGTTTTTGAAGCAGGCACAACTCATAATGTTGTAGTTGTTATGAAATAGGAAATATAGAAGGGCACAAGATATGATTATTTATAAGGTAAATACATTATATGCGGGTAAAGTTAGAAAGCTTTAAAACTTATGGTTCATAGATACAAATGCTTTATCAAATTAATGCTTGGAAAAAATGCATGGTTGTGCTATAATGTGTTAAAAATATTTATAACAAAACATAAATGCAATGACGGAGAAAAGTAATCACTGTTTGTTGTTTCAGAGAGAAGGTATCAGCGGCTGAAAGTACCTTTATTAATAACTTTGATGAAGTTCGCTCCATGAGCAGTATCCTGAACTTTATATGCCCTCACAGGGCAGATGTAGGTGATACCGGTTAAAACCGTTATATTTTTAAGTGCTTAAGTTAGATGTATAGATTAAGCCATTAGGCTTTATTGGATTTTACATTTATCTTTGAGAAACTGGGTGGTACCACGGAGAAATGCCTTCGTCCCTTTTTGGGATGGAGGCTTTATTTTTTTGTTTTAAAGTATTAACTAAACACAATGGCGGTTTTACTACACATTATGTGGTTTTATCTAAAATTATGATGGTTCTAACTAAAAACAAAGATATGGTTTATTAATTAATATGAAAGGAGTTTTTAATAGTGATTGAGAAAATTCAGGTATTAAGACAGGATGCCCTTAATAAAATCAAAGAAGCTAAGACCTCTGCTGAAGTTGAAGACTTAAGAGTAAAGCTGCTTGGCAAAAAGGGTGAATTGACAGAGATGCTCAAAGACCTTAAAAATATGGATATTGAGCAAAGGAAGGTATTTGGTCAGGAGGCCAATACACTCAAAAATGAGCTGACTGAAGCTCTTGAAGCAAAATTCAAGGAGATAAGCGACAGTGATGTAAAGAGTAAAATAAAAGGTTCAGGGTTCGATATATCACTGCCTGGTACACAATATCAGCTTGGTTCCTTGCACCCTGTTACAATAGTACAAAAGGAGATTGAGAGGATATTTACAGGAATGGGCTTTAACATTGTTGACGGTCCAGAGGCTGAAGAGGACTTCTACAACTTTGAAGCACTCAATATTCCTGCACACCACCCTGCTAGAGATATGCAGGATACCTACTGGCTTGAGAATGGCTCACTGCTTAGAACTCATACTTCACCTTGTCAGGTAAGAGCTATGCTTAAGTACGGAGCGCCTCTTAAGGTTATTGCCCCAGGCAGATGCTTCAGAAATGAAAGCACCGACGCATCACATGAGAATACATTCTTCCAGCTAGAAGGAATGATGATAGATAAGAACGTATCCATTGCAAACCTTATATACGTAATGAAGCTTTTGCTTTCAGAGGTATTTAACAGAGATGTTAAGATTCGTCTTAGACCAGGCTTCTTCCCATTCGTTGAACCAGGTTTTGAGCTTGACCTCAACTGCATGATTTGCGGCGGTAAGGGATGTCCAACTTGTAAGCATTCAGGCTGGATAGAATTGTTACCTTGTGGTATGGTGCATCCTAATGTATTACGCTATGGAGGCATTGACCCAGAAGAATATACTGGCTTTGCGTTTGGACTTGGCTTAACAAGACTTGCAATGATGAAATACGGAATAAGCGATATTCGTGTGCTTAACTCTGGAGATTTAAGAGCTATGCAGCAATTTAAAGTGAGATAGGAGGGGAATAAAATTGAAAATATCATTAAATTGGATAAAAGATTTCGTTGACTTGGACGGAATTGATGTAAAAGAGCTGTGGTATAGGTTCACAATGGCAACAGCTGAAGTTGAAGAAGTTGAATTTGTTGGCCAGGATATAAAAGATGTAGTGGTTGCAAAGGTTATGAGCGTTGTTCCTCATCCTGAATCCAAGAAGCTCAAGATTTGTCAGGTTGATTCCGGCGAAGGTGTAATACAAATTGTATGCGGTGCCCCAAATGTTGTTGAAGGAATAAAGGTTCCACTTGCAAAATTAGGTGGAAGTGTCAAGGGAATGCAAATGAAAAAGGTTAAGCTAGTTGGAGTTGAGAGCTTTGGTATGCTTTGCTCTGCCTCAGAATTAGGAATAAGTGATGACCACAGCGGACTTCTTATATTAGATGATAAGTATGAAATTGGTACAGATATAAAAGAAATATATCCTATTGAGGATGTCATTATTGAGATTGACAACAAATCCCTTACAAATAGGCCTGATTTGTGGGGCCATTACGGTATAGCAAGAGAGGTTGCTGCTATATATGGAAGGAAGCTAAAGCCTATTGAAATGGATTCCCTAGAAGGCTCAGAAAAACTACCACCTGTGAGCGTTGTAGTTGAAGATACTGAGAAATGTCTGAGGTATTCATCTATTAAACTGGATGGACTAAAGGACCTCAAAACTTCAAAAGAGATGCAGACCAGATTGTTCTACTGCGGAATGAGATCGATTTCTCCATTGGTTGACCTTACAAATTATCTCATGCTCGAAATGGGGCAGCCAATGCACGCTTTCGATTCAAGAGAGGTGGATGAAATAGTTGTCAGGTCTACAAAAGAGCCAACTATGTTCAAAACCCTTGACTCCACTGAAAGGAAACTGCCTGAAGATGTATTGCTCATTTGCAACAAGGAAAAGCCTGTTGCAATTGCAGGAATAATGGGTGGAGAAAACTCAGAAGTTCAAGAAGATACAACATCTATACTGCTTGAGTCTGCAACCTTTGAGGGTTCATCTACAAGAAAGAGCTCTACAAAGATTGGCCTGCGTACTGAAGCAAGTGCTCGTTATGAAAAGATGCTAGACCCTAACATTACAGTTGATGCTATAAAGAGGTTTATAAAGCTTTTGAAGGATATGCAACCAGATATCAGGTATTCTTCAGCACTGGCAGATGTATACAGCAAGAAGCTTGGGCCAATTGATATCACTATTACAAAGCCTTATATTGATAAATATATTGGAAACCTGCTCACAAAGGAAAGAATGCTTGAAATCCTCAAGTCTCTGGAATTCCAGGTTGAAGCAGACGGAGATACCTTCCACATTAAGGTGCCAACCTTTAGAGCAACAAAAGATGTTACTATGAAGGTTGATATTATCGAGGAAATAACCAGAATATACGGATATGACAATATTGAGCCACAAACACTGGATATTGCGCTTACTCCTTTGCAGTACAATGAGGACAGATTGCTGGATCATAAGATTAAGGAACTCTTGTCCGAGCGCTTTGGTGCTAGCGAGGTAAACAGCTATATTTGGTATGATAGCACCTTCAATGCGAAGAATGGTATCGTAGCAGAGTCAAATGTTAAGGTGTTAAATCCTCAGGCACAGGATGCAAATACCTTGAGAGACAGTATGGTACCTGCAATGCTTGCTTTTGCTGAGAGGAATGATAAATCCTTTGATGAATTCTCCTTATTTGAAATAGGTAGTGTATTCAAGGCTACAAGTAAAAAGGAAAAGTGTGAGCAGCACAAGAATATTACTTTCCTTATGGCTAGTAAGGTAAAGAGCGAGGATGAACTGTTTTATAATGTTAAGGGTGTCGCTACATTCCTAGCACTAAACCTCAAGAATATACAGCTCCAATACAGAGAATGCTCAAATGATTTTAGTTGGACACATCCTGTTAAATCGGTGGATATACTATATAATGACGAAGTTCTTGGTTATATTACTGTTGTTCACCCTAAGATTAAGGCTAACATTGGCAAAAAGCTTAATATTGCTGTTATGGAGATTAACAGAGAGCTTCTGCAGAAGATTGATTTTACAGCTGTAAAATACAAGGAGCCATCAAAATTCCCAGAGGTAATACTTGATTTTAGCTTCTTGGTTGATGTAAATACGGGCTATGATTCAATAATGTCGGATATTGAACAGTTTAAATCATCTCTGTTACTAAGCAGTGATTTTGTTACAATTTATACTGGTAAGGGGTTGCCTGAGGGTAAAAAGAGTATGACCTTCAGATTTGTTATTGGTTCAAAGGAAAAGACCTTATCAAGTGAGGACATAAATTCATTCTCAAACAGCATTATTGAGTTTATGAACTCCAAGGGATACTCATTAAGATAAATATATTAGAGAATATTTAGATTTATAAAAAAGTGTATTTCTATACTGGAATGCACTTTTTTTTAAATCAGTACAATAAAGCGACACTATACAACAAACTTTTACGAAAATAGGGTGTATAATATAAAAGTGAGTTATATATACTCAAAGGAAGGAGAATAAAGTCAATGTTGGTTCGAACTATTATAGAAAAATGTGAGGGATGCAATAAGTGTATCCATGTATGTCCTGTAAAAAATGCAAACCATGCAAAGTTAGTTGATGGACATAATAAAATAGAGGTAGACGAGACATCTTGTATTACTTGTGGAAGGTGTATTACCGAATGTGATCATGGAGCAAGAACGTTTGATGATGATACTGAAGCCTTTTTTAAGGATTTAAATAATGGCAAGGAGATATCGGTCTTAGTGGCTCCCGCTTTTAAGACTAACTATACGAACTATAGAAAAATACTTGGATTTCTTGTTTCAAAAGGTGTTAAGCTCTGTTATGATGTTTCTCTGGGGGCGGATATAACTACCTGGGCGTATATTAGAGCAATGGAAAAATATAATCTCAAAAGTATTGTTGCGCAGCCATGTCCCTCTATAGTTAATTACATAGAAAAATTTCATCATGAATTATTACCAGCATTAGCACCTATTCATAGCCCTATGCTTTGTACAGCGATTTACGTAAACAAATATTTAAAAAACTCTAATAAATTGGCTTTTATTTCTCCCTGTATTGCTAAAAAGACAGAAATAGATTCTAAGGAGACAAATGGATATATCAGTTATAACATTACGTTCAAGAATCTATTTGAATACATAGAAGAAAATAATATAAACATTACTAAATACGAAGATGGGGATTTTGCTGTAGATCCATTCACACTCGGTGAGATATATTGTTTGCCGGGAGGACTAAAGGAGAATGTGCTTCACTACAATGAGAATGCCTGGGTAAAGCAGATAGAAGGTACAGAAAATGCATACGAATACTTAAATGAATATTCTAATAGATATAAGGCCAATAAACCTTTACCTGATATACTGGATATTCTTAGTTGCCCTCATGGATGCAACGTAGGAAGCGGTGTCTGTGGCAATGTAGAACAAACAGATATAGAGATAGCCACCAATAAAATTAAATTGAAGAAGCGTGGAAAATATCATAACAAGCCTAAAAAGCTTATGTCCTATTTTGACAAAATTCTAAATCTTGGTGATTTTGAGAGAAAGTATACAGAAGAACACCTAGCTACCACGAAAATTCCTAACAATATGGAACTCGATGAGATATACAATAGTCTTCTTAAGCATAACGACGCATCCAGAAATAGAAATTGTAAAGCTTGTGGATATAGCTACTGTGAGGATATGGCCACAGCTATATACAATGGCTACAACTATGTAGGAAATTGTATGGATTACAATGTTTCTGTTTCTTCTATGACAAAAGAAGTAGAATCAAAAAATGAAGAGATAACTATTATGCTCGAGAAGGTTAATGATTTAAATAAACGTAAAGATGTTAAATACTCTTTGCTTTCAGACCGATTAAAGGAAATTTCTATTGCTATTGAGGAGATGTCTCAGGCAACAAACGAGAACGCATTGAGTGTTGGCAATATCAGTGGTGATTCTACTACGTTACTTGATATTGCGGCACAACTTAATGATAAAATTAACATTATGAGAAATAGTCTAGAGAAATTTTCAAAGGTAACTAATGAGATCGTTGGAATATCTGAGCAAACCAATCTTCTTGCTCTGAACGCCGCTATAGAAGCTGCCCGTGCAGGTGAGGCAGGTAAAGGCTTCTCGGTAGTTGCCGACGAGGTGAGAAAGCTTGCTGATCAATCTAGATTAGCTGCTAATAGTACTAAGTCTGACCAAGGTGAAATAGCATTTATTATGGATGATATTATTAATTTTGCAAAGCAGTTAAACGTTAGAGCTACACGAGTAAATGCTAATATTGGAAACATTTCGGCGGCCTTTGAAGAGACTGCCGCAAAGAATGAAGAAATACTCGCAACAACCGAAATAATTCTTGAAGAGCAAAAGCAGTAGTATTTAAAAGGGGCCAAATGGCCCCTTTTTTTTAATAACTATTTGATTTGGTTCTCGTACATCTCAACCATTCTTTTTACCATTTGGCCGCCGATAGGTCCACCCTCTGAACCATTCTGTTTACTTGTGAGGTCTCCCTTGTAGTGGTCATTGTTTTCCTTGCAGTATTGCAATCTTCCTATCTCTTCAGCACATTTAAGTTTGAATTGTGTTAGTGCTTCTCTACTATCTGAAACAAGGGGTGTTTTTGGTCTTGACATATTATCGTCTCCTATTCTCATTATAATAGTTACTTGTTCATTTAACTCAATATTATTGTTTACAAAAAAGTAATTTTCTTTCGTAGCAATATTTGATGATTTTGGTTTTTTCAGATGAGAAAAATGGGAAAATAAAACTTTTATTTGTAATATTCAAATGGTATACTATATTATTGTAGAAATATTAACAAAGCAAAAGTTATTATGACATTATTGAAAGGACAGGGTATTGATATGCAAAAAATTACATTTGATTGCTCTAAAGCTGCTAGCTTTTTGAGTGAAAGTGAGATTAATAATTTTGAGGGATATGTAAAGGTTGCACATAATATGCTGCACGAAAAAACAGGTGCAGGCAATGACTTCTTGGGTTGGGTTGACCATCCTGTTAGTTATGACAAGGATGAGTTTGCAAGAATTAAGAAGGCTGCAGAAAAGATAAAATCTGATTCAGAAGTTTTGATAGTGATAGGTATCGGAGGCTCATATCTTGGAGCTAGAGCAGCTATTGAAATGCTCTCACATTCCTTTTATAACATGCTTCCAAAGGAGAAACGCAAAACTCCTGAAATTTATTTTGTAGGAAACAATATTAGCTCAACATATGTAACTGATTTGCTTGAATTAATAGAGGGTAAAGAAATCTCAGTAAATGTTATATCCAAGTCAGGTACTACCACCGAACCAGCCATTGCTTTTAGAATTTTCAAAGAATATATGGAAACAAAATATGGTAAAGAAGAGGCTCAAAAGAGAATATATGCTACTACCGACAAGGCTCGTGGTGCTCTCAAGAAGCTCGCTGATGAGGAAGGCTATGAATCATTTGTAATAGCAGATGATATCGGAGGAAGATTCTCAGTACTTACAGCCGTTGGATTGCTTCCAATTGCCGTTTGTGGGGCTGATATTGACAAAATAATGAAGGGAGCAGCAGATGCGTATGAAACATACAAGGCAGCAGAATTTAAGGACAATGATTGCTATAGATATGCTGCTGCTAGAAATGCTTTGTACAACAAAAACAAGAACATTGAGATTATGGTGAACTATGAACCTTCACTTCACTTTTTTACAGAATGGTGGAAACAGCTATATGGAGAAAGCGAAGGAAAGGACCAGAAGGGCATTTTCCCTGCAGGAGTTGACTTTACAACTGACCTTCACTCAATGGGACAGTATATCCAAGATGGATTAAGGAATCTCTTTGAGACTGTTATACATGTTGGTGCGCCAAAGAAAGCTATTACTATCAAGGAAGATAAGGATAATGTCGACGGACTTAACTTCTTGGCAGGTAAGACTATGGATTTTGTCAACAATAAAGCATTTGGAGGAACTTTACTTGCACACACTGATGGAGGCGTGCCTAATCTCATTATTAATGTCCCTGAGTTGAATGAATACTACTTTGGGCAAATGGTTTACTTCTTTGAAAAGGCATGCGGTATCAGCGGTTACTTGTTAGGAGTTAACCCATTTGACCAACCTGGTGTTGAAGCATACAAGAAGAACATGTTTGCATTGTTGGGTAAGCCAGGTTACGAAGAGCAGAAGAAAGAGCTAGAAGCTAGGCTTGCAAAATAGTTTTAATTGGCAACTTGGTGTTTATTAATATAACTATAATTAGCAGTAGAACTATGGGTAATTAGAAACAAGAGTAATAACAAAACTAAGAGTAATGACAGAACTATAAGTAATAAAAAGTATCAAGAGCTATCTACTAATTATGAAGATGTCATCCATTAAGCTGGATTCTTAGATCAAGCTTGTTGGTGTGGCAGCATAAATTGGTCAGATAGCTCCTTTTTATTAGTCTTATTAGAAGTTTAAGCTATGGCAGCTGTATTAAGGCAATTTCAGGAACTGAAAACAAGCGAAAGGGAAGAAGAACATTACCCAGTCCCTTGTTTAAATACATATTTATTCCATAAACCTTATGCTTACCACGTTTGATACCTTGTCTGCATAGTTGCTCATTGCGGAGAATCTTGAACTCAAGATCAAAAGGCATCCATATTTGGCCGCCATGGAAGTGACCGCAAAGCAGGTAATCTATTTTTGATTCCTTAAGAGATAGCACAATATCTGGATTATGGGATATTGCGACATTAATCTCTTTTTCAGAAATATTTTGTATTGCTTTTTCTATATCAGGTTTTCCGTATTTAAGATCATCAATCCCAATTAATCTATATTGCTTATTACCTTTTGTAAAAATAATATTTGTATTATTTAATAGAATAGCTCCTGTTGAGCTTATGCTTTTGAGATATTTATCAAATCCCTCGGGATCATTTTTAAATGCCTTGTGGTCATGGTTCCCCAGTGTTAAATATACAGGGCAGCACTGTGCAAGCTTTGTTAAAAGTATTAGTAGCTTGTCAATGTCTTCTGCAGTTTCGATATAATCACCAGAAAGGCATATTACATCTGGCTGCATTTTGGATAAAGCCTTTAATATTCTTTTATTAGATATAAAGAGCTTATTTATATGGACATCTGTTATATGAGCTATCTTCAAGCCATTTTTACTAGAAGAAAAATTAACATGGTTAATACTCAGAAACGTTGTTTCTAATGACATATACAATAATATAATAAATAATATCAAAAATAAGTATATCATATAGGTATTATCTCCTATAGTTTTATTTAGAATTATATGACAAAATAAAATATATAGCAATTTTATACATAACTAAAGTAAAATATTCTATTGATATAAAGTGACAAAAAAAAGTATAATTGTTAGAAATTGTACTTTGACTTTTGTGAGGATTGTAAATGAAAAGAATAAATATAATAGATTGTATGCCTGGTATGGTTTTGGCCAGGCCAATATATCACAAAGGATCTATGATTTTACTAGAGCAGAATACTACACTCTCCTCTAGTTATATAAATAGAATTCAAGCCATGGGTATTTCCGAGATTTACATCGAGGATGATGATTCAGAAGGTATCATTCCAAATGACTTAGTTAATGATGCTACCAGGTTAGAAGCTATTGCATATGTTAGAAATGTGATGGATCAATATAGTGATGCTTATTCTGTTTACACAAAGGAACTTCTCCAAGTTATTAATAATATTATTGATGATATTTTCTCAAATGAACACATTATGCTTAATATTATGGATATTAAAAATTGCGATGATTACACCTTTTCACATAGTGTAAATGTAGCAATTTTATCAATAGCCACAGGTTCAATGCTTGGCTTAAGTAGGGAAGAACTTAAAGAACTTGGAATTGGGGCCATCTTGCATGATATTGGGAAAATAATGATTCCTGAAGAAGTTTTAAAAAAGAATTCTTCATTGACTGATAGTGAATATGAGCTAATTAAACAGCATTCTGAGCTAGGGTATGAGATTTTATGTAGAATTCCCGATGTTAGTCAGGGTGCAGCAAGGGTGGCCCTTTCACATCATGAAAGGGTGGATGGAAGAGGATATCCAAATGGAAATATTGGAGGCGATATTCATATATATTCAAAGATAGTTGCCATAGCGGATGTATTTGATGCTCTTACATCGGACAGAATTTACAGAAAGAAGATTAGTAACGTACAAGCCATTGAGTATCTTTCAGGTATTGCTAAGCATACTTTTGATAATAATATACTACTATCTTTCCTAAAAATTGTTCCGCCCTATCCTGTGGGGAACGTGATTACCTTAAGTACTGGAGATAAGGGTATTGTTCAATATGTGAGTGAAAATACACCTACAAGACCAGTTGTAAGAATTGTATATAATGCAGATGGCAGCAAGAAGAACTACTATGAAGAACTAGATTTGTCGCAACATATTGACATTTCTATAATTGAGTGTATTAAAGTAAGTGTATAAGATATGGGTGCTGGTAAATAAATGAATATGCAAAAGTGTATTGACACAATTGTTATTTGCCAGTATAATTAATCTTGCTTGAGCGGATGTGGCGGAATTGGCAGACGCACTGGATTTAGGTTCCAGCGGGCGACCGTGGGGGTTCAAGTCCCTTCATCCGCACCAAAAAAGATATCCATTAATTTGGATATCTTTTTTTTATGCTACGAATCAGCCATCGGCAAATGCCTCGGCTTCTTCGGAAGGGACCCTACGCTAAAAACGTGCATTTAGCACGTTTTCTTAACGCTGCGGCTTCATCCGCACCACAAAAAAGATATCCATTAATTTGGATATCTTTTTTTATGCTACGAATCAGCCATCGGCAAATGCCTCGGCTTCTTCGGAAGGGACCCTACGCTAAAAACGTGCATTTAGCACTATCGCCTCAAAAATTAACAAACCGTACATTGACGAATTGCTGCACTTTTGATACCATATGAAGCAATCACTGTTTTGAGTTTTGTGTAGGCTTTAGCAAAATGGAAACAGCTAAATATACTTTTAGTAATTTATTCAAAAAGGAATTGTATATGGACTACGAAAAACGAAAACGATTTATTGTAAACTTAATATATGGTGGCATAATTGCTTTACTGGTGTACGTTATTCTGAAATACGGATTTGTACTACTTGCTCCGTTCTTACTGGCTTTTTTAATTGCGTATCTTCTTAAGACACCTGCGAAGTTTATTTCGAGAAAAACCAAGCTACCATATAGACCTATAGTTTTACTGCTAGTACTGTTGTTTTACAGCACAATTGGCTTGCTTATTGTGCTGCTTGGAATCAAGATTGTAACATCCTCCATTAATATGGCGTCGGGATTGCCAGCTATTTACAAAACCGAAATTGAACCAGCACTAGGCGCATTTTTTAGCGGGATAGAGCGTAAAATTTATGAAATGGATCCAGCACTTGTAGCGACTATTAACGATTTGTTCACACAATTTGTAAAGTCGATAGGTGAGCTTGTAACAAACCTGTCAGTGAAGGCAGGGTGGGCGCTATCTGGTTACGCATCCTCGCTTCCGGGGCTCTTTATTAAGCTTCTGCTTATGATTATCTCAACCTTCTTTATTGCAGGTGATTACGATAAGTTGTTAGGTTTTGCATACAGGCAGATGCCCGATAAGGTCAGGGACCTGTTGGTGAAAATCAAAGAGTACGTTGTGGGTACACTATTTGTTTGTATCCGTTCCTATGCTCTAATTATGAGTATTACTTTTGTTGAGCTTTCTATTGGTTTGTCCATCGTGGGTATTCCAAAAGCTATATTAGTTGCACTTGCTATCTCCATCTTTGATATTCTCCCCGTGTTGGGTACTGGTGGTATTATGATTCCATGGGCGATTATTACAGCCTTACAAGGCAACTATCCTCTGGCAATTGGACTGATGATTATTTATATAATCATCACGGTTATCAGGAATATATTGGAGCCTAAAATTGTGGGTAGTCAGATTGGACTTCATCCAATCGTAACATTGGCAAGTATGTTTGTAGGAGTACAGCTTTTTGGGGTAATTGGTTTGTTTGGCTTCCCAATATTGCTTTCGCTGCTACGACACTTGAATGACACAGGAACCATTAAGCTATTTAAGTAATAGATAATAAGTTAGCAGACAATACTAAGTTAGCAGATAATAATTATTTAGCGATAAAAATAAGAGATAAAATCTTTAGAAGCAAAAATATAGGCGTTAATTGCATGAGCAGTTAGCGCTCTTTTTTATTAAAAAGTAAAAGAATGATAAAATTTATCGAAAATTACAGACTTATATCAAATATTTGAGTAATATAAGTGGTCGGTATCCATAGAATTCACTATAATTAAACATATGCTTGTATACATAAAAAAATATAAGTATTATAATATTATTGACAGTTTTAATAATTTTTAGGGGGCCCCTCAAATGAATAGTAACACGATTTTAATTAAGAATGAGGAAGAGGCTAATAGGTTAGCGTCTCGTTTTATGCTTGCAACCATATCATTTTTGGTTCTAGTTTTTGCTCTTAATATTGCAAAAATATTTTTAGTACCACTTGATACGATGAGTATTGCTTTAGTACCATCTGCCATTTTATTATTTATTCCCACTCTGCTTGTTAGTGTTTTAAAACTTTATAAACCATGGGTAAAATATGTATCTGTGCTATGTGCAGTACTAATGGTGTTTCTTGTTAGTACATTTCTTTCTTACCATGCAGTGCTGTTGTATCTTTACCCTCTAGCTATTGCAAGCCTTTTCTTTTCGAGAAAGCTAAGTTGGATTACTACTATTATAAATTTGGTTTTAGTTTCAGTCAGTCAGATTCTCTCTTTATATTCAGGAGGAGTAGACGATAAAAATTTTACTAATATATCTGATATAATAATGTTCGGTATATTGCCAAGAATGATTATATTATTAGCAATATCCATTTTGTTTATATTACTATCAAAAAGAACGTATGGTATGCTGGCAAACATGATGGGGGCAGAGGAACAGGCACAGATGCTTAAACATATGCAGGATGTAAGTAATAAATCATTTGAAGTATGCAACACCCTTACACAGTCATCTGAGCAGCTAACAGATATAACTCGTGCAACGACAATTGCAAATGAACAGATTACCGAGAATACATCTCATGTTGTTGCTGGGTCACAACAAACACTTGATAATATTAATCTAGCTGCAAGCTCAATAATGGAAATATCGGATAACTTAAATCATATTGCAAGCGAAAGCCTGAGCATGGAAAAAACGTCTGAGAATACTCAGATAATAACACAACAGAACATGCAGAATATGGAGAAGGTTATAACTGAAATGAACGCAATTGTGGATTCTGCAAAGGAGAGCAAGGCAATAATCTCTCTGCTTGAAGAAAAGACAAATATTATTGGACAGATAGTAGAAGTAATCACTAATATTTCCTCTCAGACTAATCTGCTTGCTCTGAACGCATCCATTGAATCGGCAAGAGCTGGCGAGCAGGGAAAGGGCTTTGCAGTTGTTGCATCTGAAATCAGGGGATTGGCAGAACAATCTCAAAAGGCTGCAAAAGAAATTAAAGAGTTGGTTACTGGAATAGTTGAGAATACATCTAAGGCAGTTAAGGTAATTGACAACAGCAATAATATGATAGACCACGGAGTGGAAGCTATTAGAATGACTGAAGAAAGCTTTGAGGATCTGACAAAAGCTAATTCCGAGATTAATAAAATTGTACATAGTGTTAATAGTGTTACACAGAAAATGGCAAAAAACAGTGACCAGCTTGTGAGCATTATTGAAAATATACGTTCAATTAGCTCTAAAACACAGTTTGAGCTTCAGTCAATAGCATCAGCTAGTGAGGAGCAACTAGCAGCAATGGAAGAGGTTAATGCTTCTGTTGAAACTATTGAGAAAACAGCAAACGAGTTGATGCAAGTAATTAAAACCGAATAAATCCTACTTAAACATATTATAAAAATAGGAACACGTACTCCCAAAAGGAGTGGTAGTTCTTATTTTTTATGAGTTAAAACATGCAATATTAAATAAAAATATTAGATTGTAGATTTCTTTTCCAAGATTTATAATATAAGCATATACATTACAGGAGTAAATAATGAATCTTCAAACAGAGTCTATTGCTACTTTTGAACAATCAAAGAAGGTTTATATTAATAGTACCACTATTAGGTGGATTATTATTGTATTTTTAGCTATAGGTGTTTTGACAATAAATTTACCTGTTATTTTTACTAACTATTATCATGAAATAACAGGTGCACCCACAAGCAGTAATGGAATTTTTGATTTAGAAGATACTAGTATTGGTAACAAGAAGGTCTACTTAGATGGTGAATGGGAGTTTTATTGGAAAAAACTTATAATCACTAATCCTCAGGATTTTTTAGAAACACATACTTATATTTCTGTACCTGGTCAATGGTCAGATTACGATATTGATGGTATCAGATTACCTGCTGATGGGTATGCAAGCTATAGAATGATATTGAAGAATTATAACTATGATGGGAATGTTTCGATATACATACCTGATTTTGGTAGTGCGTACAAGGTTTTTGTTGATAAACAACTCGTATCCCAGAGTGGTGTTTTGTCAACCGAGAAAGGAAACATTTTTACTGTTCCGAGTGCGAATATATACCGGATACAGCTTTCCCAATACAAGGATCACGAGGTTGTTATAGAAACTGCAACCACCAGGTTTTCAGGTGTTTATATGACCCCTATTCTGCAAGATTTTGATACAATTATGGAAGCGAAGGATATAAGAACAGCAATTCAGTTTGTTTTATTTGGAATTGTAATATTTTCGTTTTTAAGCTTACTTTCTACATTTTTCATTTCAATTAAAAGAAAGTTATATTCTTTTTGGCTGCCTTTAATGATATTTTTCATTCTTATTCGTATAATCTTGACTGCTGAGTTTTATAGTACATGGCAAAAGATTCTCTTCAACATATCATATGAAGCAACAAATGGAGTAATGTTTTTTGCTACATTTGTAGTTAAGTATCTGTTAATCTTTCTTGTCGAAGAACAATGCGAAATAGAGTTTAAAATACGAGAGAAGCTTGGATTTCTTGGCTATTACATATTACTCTACTCACTCTACTTGTTTGTTCCAAGAAACTTTTATAATGATTATCTCTCTGTTCTTGTGCCAATGCTAACTTATGTACTGGACATATACTTATTTATTAAAGTATATAGAAATGCAGAAAAGATGAACAAATTTAGCCTTCCTATATTTTTGGGGGCAATGCTTGTTATTGTTGGATTGACCTGTGACAGCTATTATATTAATGGCAAGATTTATTATAATATGTCCTTAGGGTTGATGATAACATTTATGGTATTTGCACTTATCGTTGCTTGGGTTTATTCTAGAAGGGGCTTTGATATATATGATGACCTTGTCATGTCGTCTATGAAATTGGATTTTGCTAATAATCAAATGCAAATGCAAAAGGAATATTATGAATCTTTAAACATACAAATGTTAGAAATCAGAGAAATCAAGCACGATATTAAGCACTTTATTGGTACAATGACAACATTGGTCGAAGAAGACAGAATTGATGAACTAAAAGCCTTTTTGTCAGAATACCGCCAAAAGGTGAAATTGGACCAGCTTCCTGTGTTCTGCGAAAACATAATTGCAAATTCAATCATTGGTTTTTACTATTTAAAGGCCAAGGAAAACAAAATATCGTTTGAGAGCCGCTGCAACATTGATAAGCAATGCTTTATAAGTGATAGTGATCTATGTATTATTCTTGGAAATACCTTGGAAAATGCCATTACGGCATGTAAAAATATTGCTGAACATGGAAGCAGACATATTTCGATAAAGGTTGACACGTTAAAAAGGCAATGGGCTATTAAGGTTACCAACACATTTAACGGGGATATAAAAAAGAAGGACGGGTACTTGGTATCCTTAAAACAGGGTAAATCAAATGGATTTGGAATAAAAAATATAGAAAAAGTCTTAAAAGCTTATAATGGTCGTGTTGAAATAGATTATAACGAAAATACCTTTACATTTATGGCCCTAGCATCTAATCCACTCTATTTTACCGAATAGTTAATGTATTTTTTCATTATTTCAGTATGCTGTTTGTGGGGGATAGGGATTTTCGAACCATCCACAGTTATAATTTCCTTGGCTCCTAGTAACTCGATATGATCCATATTTACTATATAAGAACGATGGGGCTTGATAAATTCTGGATAGACCAGTAACTGTTGCTCAAGCTCATTTAATGGTCCTTGGGAGGTTAGCACACCACCATTCTTAAGGTGGAAATTAAGTGTCCTTTCAATTATCTCAACAAAAACAATGTTGTGAAGGTATACCTTTGATATGTGTTTTTTACATTTAATGATTATTTGCTTATTTTCAATGTCGAATATTTCTTTTATGGCATTGTTCATAACTTGAAAAAGGGCATTTTTAGATACGGGCTTTAATAAGTAATGAAAGGCCTTAACCTCATATGAATCAATAGCGTATTCGGGTGTAGAGGTGACAAAAATAATCTTGCTATCGTCATTGCTTTTTCTCAATTCAGTTGCTAATTGTATGCCATTAATTGAGGGCATCAAAATATCCAATAAAACAATATTATAATGCTCACCATGCTCAATTTCTTCTAGAAAGTCATTCCCGTTGTTAAAAGCTTTATATTTGCATTGATAAGAATCGACACTTGAACTGATGAATTCAGTTACAAGCTGTTCCATATGCTTTAATAGTTTAATATCGTCATCACAAATAGCAATTTTAATCATACATACTCCATACCAATAGATTATTTTATATTAGCCACTCATCAGTACTCAATCATATCTAGCATAATTGTTGAGATTATAGCATTTTATTCCCTTTCAGGTATTTATATCTATATTATAACAGCAAAGTTTAAAAATTTAATAGAAAAGAATGTTTAAATTCTCTATTTTATGCTATATAATATATATGCAAATGCGAATCGTTTGCATTTGCATCTTACTTATATAAAAGTACCTTGTACTTTAATTTAAATACAATATAAATCATGAAAGGAATTATTAGAATGAAAAAAAGTCTGGCAGTAGCAATAACACTAATATTTACTACGCTGCTATGCTCATGTAGCACCCCACAGGAGGGAAAAAATCAAAATGCTACAGAGAGTAAAGTCATTAATATAGTAACTTCTTTTTATCCTATTTATGTGGACGCCATAAATATTGCTAAAGATATTGATGGTGTCAAAGTAACAAACCTGACAAAGTATGAAACAGGCTGCTTGCACGATTATACACTTACCCCTTCAGATATGAAGACACTGGAGACCGCGGATATATTTGTGGTAAATGGTGCTGGAATGGAAGCGTTTATGGATAAGGTAATAAAGCAGCAACCCAACCTTAGTATTATTGAGGCATCACAAGACATACTCCTTCTGAAGCATGAGGACGAGGAAAATGCACATGTTTGGATGAGTGTTACTAACTCCATTAAGCAGGTGGAAAACATAACAGCTCAGTTGATAAAGCTGGATAGTGAGCATAAAGACCAATATCAGAAGAATGCAGATGGATATGTAGCAAAGCTTAAAAGTCTTAAGAGCAAGATGGATACTGAGCTTAAGGACATAAAAAACAGGGACATCGTTACTTTTCATGAAGCTTTTTCGTATTTTGCACAAGAGTTTGATTTTAATATAGCAGCAACTATTGAAAGAGAACCTGGTTCTGAGCCTAGTCCCAAAGAACTGGAGGAAACCATAGATATAGTTAGACAGTCCAATATCAAGGCACTGTTTGCTGAACCGCAATATTCTCCAAAAGCAGCAGAAACAATTGCCAATGAGACAGGTGCAAAGGTTTACACTCTTGACCCTATTGTGACTGGTGATGGATCACCTGATTCATATATTAAGATTATGGAGCAAAACATAAAGTCACTTAAAGAGGCATTAAGTTATTAATTTTATAAAGCTTATATAGATATTTGAAAAAGGAGAAATCCAATGAACGATAAGTGCAATTGCAGACATCACGGTGATTCAACTTGTTGCTGTGGACTATGCTGCACCAAGATTGAGAATCTTGGTGTAACAATAGGTAAGAATGAGATTTTGAAGAATGTAAATTTACACATACACTGCGGAGAACTTACAGCTATTATTGGACCCAACGGTGCTGGAAAAAGTACACTGCTTAAGGCTCTATTAGGAGAAATAAGCCATACAGGTGAGCTGAAGTATCTTGATTCTAAGGGTGTAAGGGATGGGAAGCCAAATATTGGCTATGTTCCCCAAACGCTAAATCTGGACAGTGGTTCTCCTACTAGTGTGCTGGACTTGTTTGCTGCTAGCCGCACAAATTATCCTACTTGGTTTCACATATCAAAGAAGATGATTAAGAAGGTTACTGAAAGCTTGGAAAAGGTTAACGCAGCTCATCTTATAAACAGAAGGCTTGGAGCTTTATCAGGGGGAGAATTGCAACGTGTTCTGCTTGCTCTTGCGCTAGAGCCCATTCCAGACTTGCTTTTGCTGGATGAGCCGGTTTCAGGTATAGACCAGAATGGAATGGAGATGTTTTATAATACTGTTTCGGACATCCGCAAAAACTATGATCTTACCATTATACTTATAAGTCATGATTTAGATATTATCGGAAAGTATGCAGATAGGGTTGTTCTCATAAATCAGACGGTCCTATGTAATGACAAACCTGATAAGGTATTTAGACATGAGGCATTTTTAAATACCTTTGGATTGAAGAATTTCTTTGGTCAGCATGGAGACAAGGATGGTGAGAAATAGTGGATGTTTGGTATAAGTTGGTTGAATTTATTCTGCCCTTCGAATGGGCTGGTTCAAATGGAACCATGTTTATGAAAAACGCCCTACTTGCGATTATTCTTGTAGCTCCTATTTTTGGACTGATCTCAACTATGGTAGTAAACAATAGGATGGCTTTTTTCTCAGATGCTTTAGGACACGGCGCATTTACAGGAGTAGCTCTTGGTGCAATCCTTGGCTTTATTCAGCCATTATGGTGTGCAATATTATTTTCTATAGTATTTTCACTTGTAATTACTACTATAAAATACAAAAGCAAGATGGCACCTGATACCATTATAGGCGTCTTTTCATCTATAGCTGTGGCTCTCGGAATTTTTATTTCGACAGCAGGGGGGCGTTCATTCACAAAGCTAAATGCCTTTTTGGTAGGAGACATATTAAGCATTTCGCCTTCAGAGATACTATTATTGGTTGCAGTATTGATAGTAGTGTTACTTATGTGGGTTTTAATTTTTAACAAGCTATTATTAGTTACAGTAAATCAATCCTTGGCACAAAGTAGAGCAATACCAACATTTCTCGTTGAGGCTGTTTTTACAGCAACTATTGCGATAGTGGTAACAATATCAATGTCTTGGATTGGATTATTGGTAATAAACTCTTTCTTGGTATTACCTGCTGCTGCAAGCAGAAATATTGCTTCTAATATCAGGCAGTATCATCTGTTTACAGTGCTGCTGTCCTTGGTCTCTGGTATAGGCGGCTTGATATGTTCATATTATTGGGGAACCTCTACAGGAGCAACAATTGTGCTTATTAGTGGGTTATTTTTCTTTGTAACATTTGCATTGAGGGGAAGGCAGAATTAAGGAGTAATGCAGATTTGCGTGCAATGCAGAATTAATAAGTAATGCAGATTTACTGCAATACAGAATGAAGGAGCAATGCGGAATTGAGGAGCAATTATGAAAAATAATTATCAACTAAGTAACATGCTTAAAAAAGAAGGGCTTAAAAGTACAAAACATAGAGCAGCGATACTTGAGATATTAGAGCAAACAAAGGAACCGATGTCTGCTGAAGATATTTTTCTGTGTTTCAAGGAGAAAAATCTATCCATTAGCCTCTCAACAGTGTATAGAATCTTGGATATTCTTACCTCTAAGGGACTAATAGATGTGCTATCCGTTCCTAATGATAATAAAGCCCTGTATCAACTTCAGTCTAGACAACACAAGCACCATTTGGTATGTGTGGGTTGCAGAAAGCTCATTGACTTTGATTACTGTCCTATGCAGCAATACGAGGACAGTATAAAAAATGATTTGGATTTTGATATCACAGGGCATAAGCTTGAGATATATGGATATTGCAAGGATTGTAAAAATTCAAAAATAAAATAATAATATTTTTTGGGAAAGGCCTATATATAATAAATAGGTCTTTTTTATTTTATTATGAAGGATTTAGTACTATGAGCAATGTAAGAACAATTAAGCGTCACAATATAAGTAATGCGTTATTATCAATATTTGCACTTTTTACCGCTGTATACTTTTTATATTGGGTTGTGCGGGTTACAGCTAGCTTTGATACTTCAGGTGTGTGTGCTTGGCTTGAGTTGCTGGGGAGGGTGTTTATCAGCATTCTTGTTCAAGCCGTTCCATTCCTATTAATAGGAGTGATAGTTTCCTCTGTGATGCAGGAGATAATTTCAACCGAAACACTTATTAGGATATTTCCAAAAAAAAGTGGGCTAGGTTTTGTTATGGCAGTTCTAATAGGGGCTTTTTTTCCTGTGTGTGATTGTGCAATAGTACCTGTTGCATCTCGCTTGATAAAAAAAGGTGTGCCATTACCATGTGCAATAACGTTTATGCTGGCGGCTCCACTTGTAAATCCAATCGTTATAGCCTCAACCTATTATGCATTCCCCACCCAACCCTCTATAATGGTTCTTAGGGTGTTTTTTGGAGTTGTAGTGGCACTGTCGGTTGGTTCAATATTCTTGCTGTTTACTCAAAAGAACGGGGTGCTCAAGCAAAGCTCTGATAAGCATGAGATTTACAATTCCGAAAAACATGGAATGCAAAGTCATAGCATGTATGACCACGATAAGCCCAGTCATGAGACATATAGTCATGAAATGTGCAATCATGAGGTAAATCGTGTCGCTAAGTATACTTTACACAGTCTTTCTTGTTCCTGTTGCGAACACTCCGAGGATACCTATAAGAAAGGTAATAGCTTCCTTGAGGTCTTAGGAAATGTCTTGAAACACACTATAGATGAGTTCTTTGAAGTTGGAAAATACCTGATTGTGGGAGCTTTTATTTCGGCTATATTCCAAGTGTTTATCTCAAAGGATATGCTTTCCACACTCTCGGATAATAAAGTATTAGCTTTGGCAGTAATGATGCTGGCAGCTTTTTTATTCTCTGTTTGTTCTACCTCTGATGCATTTGTTGCAAAAGCCTTTTTAGGGCAATTTACCATGAACTCAATAATGGGTTTTTTGGTTTTAGGGCCTATGCTTGATATAAAAAACTTACTTTTGCTATCTTCAAGCTTCAAGAAAACATTTGTTATCAGGCTTGTTCTAGCTATTGTACTAACTTCATTTCTTATACTCTTTTTACTTCAGTAAACACGATAGGAAGGTTTTATTATGAAGAAAGTAAAAAATAAACTAAATACAGATTGGCTTTTCAAGGGATTTATTGTTGGAGGTTTCGCTATATATTTTATTATCTTACTAACTTCTGGTGAGGTCATACACTATGTTCATCCGAGGTTGATTATATATCTAAAAATTTGCTCTACAATTATGTTACTTATGAGTATTTATTCTATTTATATGAGCCAAAAAACATCTGGTAACAAAACAAGTATTTTTATTAAATGCAGGAAATATTTAGTATTCATAATTCCGCTAGTACTGGCTATTGCTTTAGTAGTAGATGTGCAACATGGCTCAGCAGCACATAGACAACAGACGCAGGCACTTGCTTATATCAATGAAATATCTCATGGCACTTCAAAGCTTAAAGGAAATAATACTATAGTAGTAGATAATAGTAATTTTCTCTACAGTATTAGTGAAGTAGCAAATAACTACAAAAAGTATCAAGGCAAAGGCATTCGGATTTCCGGATTTATTTATAGAAATTCAAAAATGAATAAAGACCAGTTTGTCATTGCAAGAATGCTGATGGTTTGCTGTGCAGCTGATGCAAGTCCTGTTGGATTGCTATCAAGCTTCAATGATTCTCAGTTTCTTGAAGAGAAAGGTTGGTACGATGTTTCAGGCATTATATCTAGCGGTACATATAATGGGGAGGAAACAGCTGTTATATGCGTCAAATCTTTGAAAAGGATTGAGGCACCGATTGAGCAATATGTTTATCCAGAATAAGTCAACAATAAAAGATGCATTCATTGAGTATATTTGTAAAAATATTTATTTGATATAATTTTTTTTTGTTAATATAAATAAGGGGTTATGTTTCTTTAAATAAATAACCATGGTGAAGGAAGGTACTAAAGATGTCAGTTGAGAAGGCAAAGAATAATTATATAGGTAAAAACGGTTTTTAAAATAAAAATAAACCCCTGATTGATTCAGGGGTTTGATTTTGCAATTAATTATCCTCTTTTGTTGTAACCACCGGAAAAGTTCTTGTTTGATACCTTTCTAGCTTTTCTACAATCTGGACATCTTGCTGGCTCATTTGTGAATCCTTTTTCTGCGTAGAACTGCTGTTCACCTACAGTAAATGTAAAAGTAGCGCCGCAGTCTTTACAAGTAAGAGTCTTGTCTTGCATGGGAATACCTCCTGAAAATTAAATAGTATTGCTGAGCATATAAGACCTTAAACATTGCAGAACGAAAAAGGATGTACAAATTAAGAATAAGACATTATAAGGCTAAGCAAGATTATTATACTATTTTTTGGTAAGAAAAGCAAGGTGTTTTCATGAATTATGTATATAATTTAATACAATTCAGTATAATTATTATTAATAAGTCACAAAAAACTTAAAATACTTTAAGAAATTAATACTAATACTATAAATTTCTATTGACAAATACTCTATTGTGCCTTAAAATATCAAATGTGTCTCACGGGACATTGTATATATGGTGGGTATAGCTCAGTTGGTTAGAGCGCCAGATTGTGGCTCTGGAGGCCGTGGATTCGAATTCCACTATTCACCCCAAAAAATAATTCAAACAAATTTGTTTGGATTATTTTTTTTTGAATTCTAGAAGAATATATTATATTTATGAAAATTTTTTGAATATATATGAAACCTTTTATATACTAATTATGTCTAATGTATTGGGAAATAAAAAATTAGTTATTAAAGTGTGACTAATTAAGAGGTTATTATGCAGTAGGTAAAAAACATAAGTAAATATTATTTACTCAATTTTGGAGGAGGGACTATATGAAAAGGAAGTTATCATTTATAGTGCTAGTTTGCTTGTTGGCGATGATTATTTCAGGGTGTGGGAGCTCAGCAAGTGATACAGCTGTATCCCAGGCATATAAAGCAGAGTACGGGGGGCCTGCAGAAAATTCAACCACTGCTAGTTATGAAATAGTAGAGGAGTTGGCAGACGTTAAAGCCACTTCAAACGCTGCTGATTCTGCTGGTGCAGGGGCAGCATATAATATTGGACAAAAGGTTATTTTCACGGGTACTATTAGCATAGAGTCGTTAGACTTCGAAAAAAGCAGGAAGGAAATATTTGATTACATAGATTCCATTGGAGGTTTTGTGCAAAATTCTTCAATCCATGGAGGCGGAATAAACTATAAAGGTTTAAAGAGTGGAGAGTTTGTTTTTAGAATACCAAAACAAAAATATAATGGTGTATTTACCGATATGGGTAAATTTGGAACAATTGTGTCACAGCAGTCTTCAGGTGAGGATATTACTGAAAGATATTTTGACAATGAGGCAAGAGTTAAGTCATTAACCATTCAGGAAGAACGTCTATTGGAACTACTAAAAAAAGCAACAAAAATGGATGACATAATTTCTTTGGAAAAAGAACTGCAAAGAGTGCGCTACGATATTGAGAACTTGACCGGAACTCTTAAAAAGTGGGATGGACTTGTGGAGTATTCTACAATAACAGTGGATTTAAGAGAAGTAGAGCAGATAAAAACTCCTGAGCCTCAAAAGAAGAATGGACTTTTGAGCAGAATGTCCTACGGCTTTAAAAACAGTGCAAATGGCATGTGGGAACTTGCGCAAGGGCTACTAGTATTCATGGTGGCTTCAATACCTGTTCTTGTGCCAATTGGAGCTTTTGCGCTGATAGTATTCCTGATAGTAAGGAGAAGCATAAGAAAAACTTATGTAAAGGGACAGAATAATTCCGCATATAAAAATAATAACCCGGTAAACAGAGATGGTGTAAATAATAATGAGCCTAGTAGTAATATACCTAATACTAATATAGAAATTAAAAACACCGAAGAGAAAAATAATGAACCTGATAAAAAATAAATAGACATAACTTAAATTTTAAAGTTAAAAGCAAATAAAAACCTTCAAACCAATTGGTTTGAAGGTTTTTTGGTGACCCATCGCAGATTCGAACTGCGGACACCTTGATTAAAAGTCAAGTGCTCTGCCAACTGAGCTAATGGGTCGCTTGGCTGGGATGGCTGGACTCGAACCAACGAAATG
>JAEYTP010000098.1 GCA_023433945.1 Bacillota bacterium
AAGCAGATCCAAAGTACACTAAGCTCGTTTCAGCAATTGATAAGGGCTCTGATATAGTACAAGACGGACAGTGGTTGACAACTAACTATGGTAAGGGTGTTTACACTTATACTTCAATAGTTTGGTACCGTCAGCTCCAGCAGGCTATGGCACCAGGTGCTTACCGTATGTTCGTAAATATTCTTTCACAGAAGCAGTAATAATTAGATATAAAACAAAAAAAGAGATGATGCATTTGCATCATCTCTTTTTTGCTGCTCTACGTCAGCAGATACCTAATTCTATATCTTACCCACCCCAACATTTATTATAGAACCATTTATTGCACCTTTTACTTATTTTGCATTGTGCCCTTTACATTATATTTCAATAAGCGTCTTATTAACTTACATATTGACCTGCTTTAAACAGAAAATCTAAAGTTCTATCAGTTGCCTATTTTGTGATAATACATTGTGCCACTAGATATGGACTTCTCCATATACGCTGCCAAGTATTGTTCTATCTATTCTAAAGCATCTTCTCCCCGATATGGATTATACTAATATAATATTTAATATAGCTATCTATTTTCAAATAAAACATTTTTTTCTAGTTGTGTTTGAATTATATTTGTTTACAAAAAATAGTATCAATAATATATAGAATTAACTGCCAACTATAAGACAGACTTAAATATTGCTATGCCCCTTGTAAATTCATCATCAATACGAATTTATTACAGCTATATTTTTGAATAGACATAACAAATCCTCCATAAGTAGACTTTTGTTATTTCCTTGTCTACTTATGGAGGATCATGTAATATCTAACTTACTTGGAGCGTACTATTTACAATAAATTATGCTTTAATGATTTACTGTTTATTGAGACTTAAATTATATCCTGAATTTTGAAACGAGTTTGATCAGCATGTTTGACTTTGTCCTTGCCAATTCAGAGTTTTCAATTACTGTATTGGACATCTCTGCAATCATCGCAACACTATTGGCAATATTTGATGTCCCCTGTGCCCCTTCATTTGCAGAAATTGCTATTGCATCAACAGCATTTACAATATTACGTATGGATGCAAGCAATTGTTCTGTAGTTGAGCTGAAGTCATTTACAATACCGCTTATGTTGTGGGCACTTTGATTGTAATTATCACCTGAGCTAACTAAGTAGTCATAATCATTCATAACCTTTGTATCAATGAAGTCCATAATTTCTGCTGAGCTATTAGATAATGCCTGTACAGCTTTCAAAATAATACTTGCTACTTCTTGTATACTTGATATTGTTGTTTTTGAGTCTTCAGCTAGCTTTCTTATCTCATCAGCAACCACAGCAAACCCCTTCCCTGCCTCACCTGCCCTTGCTGCCTCAATTGAAGCATTTAGTGCTAGCAAATTTGTCTGAGAGGTTATATCGAGTATAGCTTTTGAAAGAACACTTATCTGATTTACTGCTTTTGATTGTTCAATTGCATTCTGCAAATGCTCTTTATTTCTTATGTAAATTTCCATAGCACTCGTCTTTGATAAAAGAGCATTTTCCTTCATTTTTTCCGACATGTCGCTAACGCTATTTACCGTTACTGCCCCTTCCTGTGCCTTTGTAGCCATAGATTCTATTGCCACTTCTATCTCTTCAGCCGTAGCGTTCATCTCTTGTGTGGAAGCAGCAGTCTCCTCCGTTCCTGCTGAGAGTTGTTCAGTAGTAGCGGATATTTCTTGTATGTTTTTATTGAGTTCTTCCACCTCTGTATTGATATTTGTAAGCATATTACTTACATCTGATGATTGTTCAACAACATCTTTAATAATGCTTCTTAAAGATGTTTGCATAGAATGTATAGATTTAGCCAGTACCCCAACTTCATCTACATTTTTCATATAATTAGGCGGTACCTCTATTGTAAAGTCTCCAGCTGCTATAGTTTTTAAGTGCTCAGTAGCAGCCTTAATAGGTCTGCAAAAGTTTCTTGCAATTAGAAATGTAATTACCAAGCTAACTAATATAAAAGCAATTGAAACATTGAGAATAATGAATAGCAACGTATTAATCCCCGCCATTGATACGGATTTTGGTGCTGTTATGGCAAGTGACCAATCCGTGCCTTGTACAGGAGCATATCCCATATACTTAGTTACCCCTTTATAGGTATACTCTCCAACTCCTGACTCTCCCTTTGTCATTCTCAAAGAAATGTCTGCCATTTGCTTAAGAGCTGAGTTTTCTTCAGCCTCTTTTATTGTATTGCTCATCTGAAGTACAAGTTTATGGTCTTCGTTTGCAATCGTCGTACCCTTATTGTTTATCATGAATGCCGCTGATTGTTCACCATATCTAATATCTTTTATCATCTCGCTCAATTCATTGCCATCACGAGATAAAGCTAATACTCCTACTACCTTTCCTTTATCAATAATAGGTACCGCATATGAAACAATTATATCATTCGTTACATCGCTTATATAAGGATCTGAAACCACACGCTGACCAGAAATAGCCTTGTTGAAATATTCCATATCCTTGGCATTTTCGGTGCTATCCAGCGTCGTATATTCTTTTCCATCGGTATCTATATAGCTCATCCACAAGTGACCACATCTGTTTGATTCCCTTTTTATATTTACAAGTTTTTCCCTCAGCGGAACATTCGTATTTTTTATTACATCTAATTGAGCAAATGCCTCGAGTACGTTTAATTGACTTTCAACTCTACTTGACATGACTTTTGAAGCTTCATTTGCTACTTCTTTAAGTGACCCATCAATATTGGTAGCAAGAGCGTTAGATGCCGAAAAATATACTATAACACTAAATCCTATACATATTGATATTATCAATGCTCCATAAAGCAAAATCAACTTTGTCTTAATACTTTTTAGCTTAAACATAAAGCCTCCTAATATTTATATAATAATGTGTGATGCAAACAGCCTGTCATAAAGGCATGAAGATTTTTAAATGACAACAAAAGCCACACAATGACAGCATTTTTAATTAGCTAAATGCTAAAAATATAAAATGTGTTGTATCATTATGTGGCAGAAAGATTTTAGATAAATGTGCACGTTAAGCTATAATACCAGCTACTGCGTTTGCTAACTTTTCATCTGCGATTTTTAATTTTCCAATATATTCATTAACTTCTTGCTTGTTTTCTTCAAGAGCTTTAAAACTGTTTGCTAGCATTCTTTCTGTTTCAACAGGAGCAGGGCCACCTGTTATGGTCCTTACATTTACGAAGTTCACAGGATCAAGAGCCTTCTCAATTTCAGCAACACTTAAGTCAATAGCACGCCCTAATACCTCTTGTGAAATATCAGCAATTATCTGAGGAGTTATATCCTGTGCTTTTTTGCCGTTTTTAACCATATATTTAACAATTGTGCTTGTTATTTTATGACTATGACGGAAGGATAGCCCCTTGTCTCTAACCAAAATATCTGCTAATTCAGTTGCTGTAATAAATCCCTCATGTGATCTGTCAAACAAAACATCCTTGTTTACCTTCAATGTAGCAAAAACGGAGCTAAGCATTTTAAATGCTCTGATTGTATATTTTATTGAATCATACAAATGAGGCTGTAGCTGCTCCTCTGTATCAACTATATCTCCAAATGGTGTATTATGAAGTATATCAAACACACACTTTGACTCAGCGATAGCTTTACTTATACAAGGTCTTGTTTGCTCTAGAGAAGAAGGATTTCTCTTCTGAGGCATAATACTGCTCACCTGAACATATGGATCAGATAGATAGAATACATTGAACTCCTTTGTACAGAAATCCAAGGTGTCCTTCATAAACCTTGACAAGCTAGTGTTCATAATCATAAGCACTGATGCACATTCTGTGAGATAGTCACAACCGGCAATGCCATCATATGAGTTTTCAACTAATCCATCGAAACCTAGCAATTCAGCAGTTCTTTGTCTACTTATTGGAAACCCGGTAGTTGTAATTGCTGCTGCACCAAGAGGACTTATGTTAATTGTTTTTATTAAATGTGCAAGCCTGTCAAAATCTCTCTCTAATGAATCCTGATAAGCAAGAATGTAATGAGCTAGAGTTGAAGGCTGAGCTGGTTGAGTATGAGTATATGCAGGCATAACTGTGTTAATATTCTCTTTTGCCAGAGAGAGTAGTACCTCTCTAAATATATTCAAATACTGCATAACCTCAAGCATCTTTTCTCTGAGCACCATACGGAACTCACATATATCAATATCATTTCTGCTTCTTGCAATATGTAACCTTCCAGCTGTATCCTTACCGATTAGCTTTTCCAGTTCATGCTCAATCATAAAGAACATATCCTCATAGGATGGGTCATACTGCCTGTCACTCATGTCCAATAAATCAATTTGTTTTAGTCCGGACAATATATCATTTGCTTCTTTTAACGTAATAATCTTTTGTTCATATAGCATAACTGCATGAGCCTTGCTTATTTCTATAAATGGCTTTGCATAATAATTTTTCTGAGTATCAAATATTGGAGCCAGTACACAGTCCTGAAAAGTTCTACCTGGGAATTGTGTGCCGTCCATTTGTTCAACATATTCTCTTGTATACATAGAATTCCTCCTCAATAAAAGCTAATTCCATATTTGTTTGCCAATACAGATCCAACACACCCAATTACACCAGCATCTTCCTCTAATTGCGATAAAACAATCTCTGTCTTTACAGGAGTAAGTCGGGATACTTCTTTTCTTATTGACAACAATAATCCCAATCCAGCCTTTGAAACGCCACCGCCTATAATTACTGCCTGTGGACTAAGTACACTTACTATATTTGCGATTCCCATACTTAGATATTCAATCATTTCATTAACTGCTTCAATACACTCGATATCGTTATGTGATGCTTTTTCAAATACTGCCTTACAACTCAGTCCAAGCTTTCTCTCAATTGCACTTCCGGATGCAACACTTTCAAAATATCCATAGGCATCAGGCGTATATCTTTCAGTTTCAAGAGCATCCTTTGAAAGAACAAGGTATCCAACCTCGCCACCTGTATAGTTGTGACCCCTATAGATTTTGTTATCTATTATTATTCCACTTCCAATGCCATCTCCAATAGAGATAAATACAAAGTTGTTGTATTGACTGCCTACGCCTAGCCACTTTTCACCGAATACAGCCATATTTACGTCATTATCAATAAAAACGTCTAGTTCAAACTCCTTTTGAAGTACATCCCGTATAGGATAGTCTACCCAATTTAGTTTTGGTACAAATCTAGCTATACCTTGCTCTATATCTGTTGTACCAGGAATTCCAACACCAACTCCTATAAGCTTGTCCTCTACGCCTAGATTTATTGCCATATCCTTGACTACTTTTATGATATTCTTTAAATAACTACTTTCATCACAATTTCTTTTAAGGGTTAATTCTTTTGATAAAATTTTGCCGGATAAATCAGAAATTACAGAGATACTTTTTGAAGCACCAATATCAATTCCTACAATATACCCTGCAGATGGGTTAAACACCAGCTCTATAGGTTTTCTGCCTCCAAGTTTTGTTGAAACACCTTCGCCTTTTTCCCTAATAATGTTTTCATTGAGTAGTTCATCAACAATAGAAGAAACCGTTGACTTACTCAAATTAGTAAGAGATGAAATTGTAGCTCTAGATATAGACTTCTCTTTAACTATAAGTGAAAGGACTGTATTTCTATTCATTAACTTTATATATTCTGGCGTTCCCTTTATCATCTTTTTTGCACTCCTTTTAATCATTACCACGCCAACTATTTTATAACAAATTTTACAGAATTACTACTTTTTCTGTTTGCTGAGTATTTCTAGCATTATATTATCTGCTTCTTTCATACCCAAATTATTTATTCGCCCTATGTTTCTGATATTGGTATCAATATTATCTGTAATAATACCACTACCAGCCCGTATCCCCTTATTTTCCACAGCCAATGTTGCGCTTATTACTGCACATTGAGCTGCGAGGCCAACCTTATGTGAGCAGCTTTCTTTTGCGCCATCACACAGTACTCCACCAATACTACCAATAACAGTATTTATAGCATTCTCAGCTTCTGAACAGCCTCCCCCAAGTAAATACGTTACTGCTGCCGCGGACCCGGCTGCTCCTGCAACTGCTGTACCACACATTACAGTTAGGCGATTCATTTGGCTTTTAATATATATTGCTGTTAATATTGATAGACATAAAGCTGTCTGTCTTTCTTTTGGGGTCTTTTTTAGTACATCACATACTGCAGTTACACCCAACATACTTAAAATACCAAGATTCCCGCTTCCAGCTACACTAACTATAGGAAACCTTTCCCCTGACATTCTCATACGCGATGCATTAAATACATATGTTCTCGCTATATTGGCTAAATCATATGTAGGAATAGAATCAAGCAGGGCTATTCTTTGAAGATAAAGTTCATTTTCTTCTGACAGTTCATGTAATGCAGCTTTTCTATTAATATCTTCGTATTGCAGTAAGCTTTCATTATCCATTTGACCATTTACTACATTATTAAAAATATCTTTGAAATTTAACCCCGAACAAAAATACTTTTCAAATTTTTTGTCCTGGTCATTATGGAACAATACCTCATTATTTTTTTCTATATGATATATACAATCGTAGTCACCCTTTATTTTGACTGTGACACTGGATATATCACTATTACAAGTAACACTTATATATAATGGCTCATCTATATCGGAATATGCGACATTTACAACAATGGCACCCAAGTAATCATCTACCTTGCTCTTTAGGCTTTCAGTTACTTCACCAAGAACAGCCAGCTTTAGCTCTGGCTTCTTGATAATAGCACCAAGTATTGCGGCGTATTCAATACCAAACTTCTTTATAACAGGAATACCAACATACGCAGCATTTTTATAAATATTCTTGCTAAGAATAATATTAATGCTTTTTAACTCACCATCTAATAGGGACGCTGACTTTGCTGCTGCAAATGCTATAGCACCAGGGTCAGTGCACCCCATTGTCATTTTGATTTCACTATCTAAAATACTGCGTACATGTTCATCCATTATTTATCCTCCAGCTTAAGCAACCTAGAGATATTATCCCTAAAAATTAGCTTTAGCTCATTATCTTTCATACCTAATTCAATGCAATCTTTTCGCTGTTCATCGTAATACTGTTTGACAAAACCTCTAGGAAACCACTCTGAGTCAGTGCCAAAAATTATCCTCTCAGGACCAATTGTTTCATAATACTTCCGAAACAGGTCTTTTACAGTCAGAGGATATGGCATCCAACGAACCCATTGATTGCTACCAGAAGTGTCAACATATATATTAGGACAAACCCATGCTAGCTGCAATAGCTCCTGAGGATGCCCACATCCGAAGTGAGGTATGATAAACGAAATGTCAGGGTGCGCCCGTGCTACATCGTGTATCATCATCGGATTAATATTAGCGTGTGACGCTAGCCCGCCTGCTGCACCTAATATTCCAAAGTGAATCAGAACTGGGATTTGATATTTTTCAGCTACCTTCCACATTGGTTCAAGCGAAGTATCATTAATTTTCCCAGGTAAATCTGGAGCAATAATTTTATATCCTCTCAATCCCTTCTCAGATATTGCTATATCTAACATCAAAGCACTATCACTAGCAAAAGGATTATGATGGGCATATCCAACAAAATGTTCCGGATGTTCCTGTATTATTTTACTTAGAGTATCGTTGTTGCCACCTGTTACAAAAACAAGTTTCTCTATATTGTGTTTGTTCATCTCTGCAAGCCAACGGGCAGAAGTTGTTTTTACATCATCATCTGTTGGTTCACGTTTAGGAAACCCCCATGCTTCTGCCCATTTTTTACTTTGATACTGGTTCTTAGCTTGCAGTGTTAACCATTTATCTTTGCCATACTCGGCAATATACCTTTTTTCGAATTCTACTATATCATACCCTTTTACATCAAAGTGAACATGAGAATCTATCAATTTAAATTCCAAATCATCACCTTCTTATGCTTTTAAACCAGTCATGTGAATTCCTTCAATAATCTGTTTCTGGAAGAAGAAGAATACTATTAGTACAGGTATTGTAGCCAAGCTGGCTGCTGCCATTACGAGGTCCCATTGATTGTAGGATTCTCCTGAGAATAGTGCAAGACCAACTGGGAGTGTATAAATATATGCCTGGTCAACTGCGATTACTGGCCATAGGAATGCAT
>JAEYTP010000021.1 GCA_023433945.1 Bacillota bacterium
TAAAATAGTTATTGCTTGTTGTTGTGACATAACAATGAAAAATTCTCCATTAACCAAAGGAGGTGTAATATATGGCAAAGTGTGAAGTATGCAGCAAGGCAACTACTTTTGGAAACAATAGAAGCCACGCTTTAAATGCTACAAGCCGTACATGGAAACCAAATGTAAGAAAAGTTAAGATAGTTGAAGATGGCACACCAAAATCAATTAACATATGCACAAGATGTCTGCGTTCAAACAAAGTAACCAGAGCGATATAATTGAATTTATGGCCATAAATTTAAAATAAAAAAGCGTATTTAAAATACGCTTTTTTATTTTATTCGTATATATTATTTGGGTACAGAAAAATAAACCGTCTGCTCTACAGTCTGTTTGTACAAGTTATGTAAGCACCGATAAGTGTCTAGCCTATCCTAAATACTTTCTTTAATATGCTTCCAAAAAATTTAGGAACTTTAACTACTACTATTCTCATAAAAACACTCCCTCTAAAATGGCTCCTCACTCTAATATATTCAACTCTTTTTAATAAGTGAATCATTTTTTCAGAAACTATGAATAAAAATTAATAAGAAGCTAATTCAAGAGGATAAATTGTGTACATAATAGTTTTTACGCAATTCAAGAAAAAAATAGCATTGTTTTTTATTGTTATATGTATTTGGATATGCTTATTTTTGGCTATTGGGTATTTTATAGACAACACCTTTAAGTATACCGCAACAATAGATAACTCCTTAAGCTTTGACTATTCTTCTACCATAAAAATAAAAAGTATATATTCTATAAACAGCAATCCTATATTAACGGTAAGAGCATCAAGTACTGAAAATTACTCATATATCCATTTTAAATCAGACCAAAACAATATAGAATTTAATTACCCAGATCACTTTAAACTAGATTTTCAAGACTTTCCTGGCAGTATCATTAAATACCATATAGAGCTTTCCAACAAGAATAATGCAAATAGTACAGGGATAATCCAAATATGGGATTTACCTTACTCACTGGATAAATTCTTAATCGCATCTAAGAATAACTCTTCAACAGAATTTATTAATTTTATTGACAAGAAAATAGAGGTTAATAATATGTTTGGACACTCATGGGAATATACCGTAAATACTCAGTCAGGAAAATATCATGCACTTGAGGTATTTATAAAGAAGGAGCAGTCCATGTATAGAATAAGCTACTTTTTACCTGAAAAATCGTATAGTGCAAAAGAAAAAAGAATATTCTGGAATATTGTTAATTCGCTAGAGGTTAAATAGTATATACCTTAACGCAATTTCTACCGCTTTCCTTGGCCTTATATAGTGCTTTATCCGCATGCTTTATAAGTTCATGCTGAGTAAAGGAATTGTCAGGAAAACATGCTACCCCAAAACTTGCTGTAACAGAAGCTGAAATAAGATTATCATTTACAACTGTTGTCTCTATTTTCTTTCTCAGAGCCTCTACCTTTTCATAAGCTTCCTTGATATTTGTTCTTGGCATAATAACAACAAATTCTTCTCCGCCAAATCTAGCAACAGTATCAGTACTGCGGACAGATGATTTTATTGTTTGAGCAACCGTTTTTAAGACCACATCACCAAATAGATGACCATATGTATCATTAAACTTTTTGAAATAGTCTATGTCGCAAATAGCTACCGACAGATAATAACCCTCCTCCTTGGCCTGATTAAAGTCCTTAATAATTTTATCGTGGAAATAAACTCTGTTGTTTACTTGAGTTAGCCCATCAGTATTAGCTAATTCTTGCAAGTTTGCATATAGTTCAGCATTTTCAATTGCCATACTCACTTGATTTCCAATGGTAATGAGCAGCCTTAAATTTTCTATATCAAAATTGTTCTGATACTTATGCTCAATTAACACAACACCAAATTTTCTAGACTTTGAACTAAGCGGTATACATATGAATGAGCCAACTTCCCTATTCCTTGTAAACTCATAGCGCTCAGGATCAGCATTGTTTTCTAGAATGGGTTTCTCATTATTAAGTACATCAAGAATTGTACAGCAATTAATATTGTCGGTGAGCGTAGCGTATTCCTCTTTGTTGACAATATTCGTAAACTGAACTTTAAGTCTGTTTCTTCTGGTATCATTAAGAATTATAGTGGAATAATTGACCCCCATAACACCCATAATAACGTCATTTACAAACTTTAGCAGTTCCTCAGGATCAAAAATAGAGCCAATGGCCTCACTTATTTGTTGAAGAGTATAAAACTCGGCAATACTGCTTGTAAGTTTTTTATTGGTTTCCTCAAGCCTTTGATTGGTATCTCTTAGCTTCTCATACTGAGTCTTTATTTGTTCTTTTGCAACAGCAATCTGCTCATATTTTTCTCCGAGTTCAACAACCAGCTTTTCATTATCTTCTTCATTCGTTTTGTTTCTCTTGTTAATTCCAACAATAATCTCACACATTAAAATATAGCCTAAATATATACTTATGATTTCAAATATGTATAAAGCAAGATGATTATAAACTGAAGCATGACCATATAGTAATATCATTATACTTTGTATAACAAGCTTCATTACTAAACTGAAGCCTATTAATGAATAGCTTATTTTCCGACCATAGTAGCATGAAAAGGCAATAGATAGAATAAAGAGCAAATATACTAATATTTCATCTTTCATAAATGAAATCAAAATTGTATATATAGTAACTTCAATTATTCTTAGTACTATGAAGCTTTTTTTGGTGAAGGCAGTATTGCTATGAGAATAAATACATTTTACAACATTAAGCAATAACATTAGTAATGTAAAAACAACTATTTCCATATAAAAATCTTTTGAGCGTGTCAAAAGAGATAAGTTATTTACTATGAGCAATTTCATAATAAAAACAATAATTATGGACCAACTTATTTTTGTTAATATCTTCTCATAACTTTTTAGACTGTTCATTAATCCACTTCCTTAAACTCATTGCTTAAACGCTTCCCAATAAACCTCAATAGTATCGTTTGGTTTAATAGCATCAGTAAAATTAGCACAGTTACCATTTAGCTTTAAAATAATGTTACCCTTTGGTGATGTTAAATCAAAGTTGATATAGCTAAAAATATCAACAAAAATGTGTGATTTAGACTTATCCAGTATAATCTTCTCACCATTCACCCAAATAGCGAACTCGCTTAAAGCCTCACCACTATTATCTGGTATATTATCAATAATGGATGTTTTTAGCTGAGCTGTATCACTTACATTTACTTTTGCCGGCGTCGTTATTTCCGGTTGAATCTGTTGTGATAAGGATTCAGAACTACTTAGTTCTTCTCTAGTAGCAATAGGCTCTTGTACATATGTAGCTACTTGCACTTGCTCATTAAGAAGAGAAATGATTTCATCCTTATCCTGTAATACATACTCTATATCCCCACTAACACCATTTATATAAAATTGATAATCCTTGGTAGGTATGGAATACTTGTTAATAAAATCACCAAGCGTATATATTTCTATCGTGGATACCCTGTCGTTCTCTGATATCTGCTTGTCTAACTTACATTCCATTTCATTAATAAAAGTCTTTGCTTCTAGGGTATATGTAATACCATTAAAAGTAATATTTATAGCCTCTTTTCTTCTAATATAATCGCCAATAATCTTTTTCGCATTTTGGCCATTAATGGCAGGTTTAACGTTAATATTATCACCGACAGTAATAACAGTCTCTAAATTCGCAGGTGAATTATTGACAGTAATTTGTGCAGCTTCACCATGCTCCCCCTTTACTACTACGTTATTACCATTAAGCAAAAATCTCAATGATTTTCCTGTTCTTCCAATTAATTTATCGGGATTAAATCCAATTAGTATTAGAGAATCAGCAACCGTTAATTTTTTAGCGTTAAATAGCCTAACCTTTTCACCATTTACAGTAACACACATAAAGTCTTTGCCTTTTTGAACATGCGCCATCATTGCAATACCAAATGGTGTAATTGAATCAGGGCCGTTAAGCTTTTTGAGCTTGGTTTTTACGTTTTGAATTACGTCTCTTCCTCGAACTGCAACTCGGTCTTTACTCATTCCTAAATGCAGAGCAATCCTGTCTACCAAGCCTGGTATTTGGCTACCCCCACCGATGAGAAATACGGCATTTGGAGCTTTCTGGTTGAACTCCATAATCTTTTCGGCGATACTATCCCCAAGTGTTTCTACAGAAGGCTTGATTATTTCAAGTAATGAGTTAAGAGATACCTCTTTCTTTTTCCCAAGGATATCAGTATATTTAATGCTATTAGTACTCTTTGAAATGGATAATTTTATCTTTTCAGCAGTATTAAAGTCTACCAAAAGCTCGTGGGCCAATCTTTCAGTTATCTCATCACCAGCTATTGGAACCATACCATATGCAACTACTGATCCATCCCTTGTTACTGCAATATCAGAGGTCCCTGCCCCAACATCTACCAACACGAGATTCAAAAGCCTTAAATCCTTCGGAATAGTAATGTTTATGGCAGCTATAGGTTCAAGAGTTATGCTTATTACCTCTAAGCCCACTCTGGACATAACAGTGTATAAGCTATCAACAACTACGTGGGGAAGAAAGGTTGCAAGAACTTCTGCACCAATTTTTTTACCCTTGTGACCAACTAATGAAGAAATAACATAGCCATTCAAAAAGTAATTTATTACACTATATCCAACACAATAAAATTGTAATTTTTCCTCGTTTAAAATTGATTCATCCAACTTCTGCTGAGCTTGCTGAATGGCATCAACCTCAAGGCTTCCAACGATTTCTGCAGTTATTTCACGACCTTGTTCTATATCATATTCCAGCTTAATCTGGCTGGTCTTTAAAACGCGACCTGCAGCTGCAATGGCAACTCTATTGAGCTTAAAGCCGAGTTCAGCCTCCAGTCTACTTTTAACCTCCCGGACTACCTCCGCAACCTTTTCAATATCATGTATCTGACCATCCATCATGGCCCTACTTTTGTGCTCAAAAATTTCAGCAGCTAATACTTTAAATATGTCCTTTTCATATATACCCACTATTCCAATTACAGTTCTAGTTCCAATATCCAATGCAAAAACAACATCATCCGCATTAATATTCTCTGTTGATATATCCTTAGTAGGAGTTTTTTGATTTTTTGGTGCAATGGCTTTCTGCGTTTTTGGCTTCATTGGCATACACAACCCCCAAAATAATTAGTAAATATAACCTTATTTTTTATCCTCTAATCTATTTCTGCTTTTTTACTATTTCTTATCCTTGATCTTCTTCACTTCTGCGTTCTTCTTATCCTTGCTCTTGCCCATATCTGTACTTGGGTTTTTCTTATCCACCTTTTTGTTCTGCTTCTTGTCTGCAGTCTTAAAATAGTTACACAAGCCATTGATTGTGCATTCCTCGCATTTCGGACTGCGTGCATTGCAAACCTCTCGACCATGAAAAACCAGCTGGTGGCAAAAATCAGCCCATCTATCTTTAGGTACAATTTTTTGCAGGTCATATTCAATCTTCTCAGGATCTTCATTCTTTGTAAGGCCGATTCTTTGCGAAAGTCTCTTTGCATGGGTATCTACCACTATGCCAGGTATCCCATATATTTCATTTAGAAATACATTAGCCGTCTTTCTTCCCACTCCCGGTAATTCTACCAATTCTTCCAGCTTATTAGGTATATCTCCACCGTACTTTTCCATTAATATTTTACAACAAGCAATAATATTCTTTGCTTTGTTTCTATAAAAACCTGTTGACTTGACATCTCTTTCTAATTCATTAATACCCGCATTTGCAAAGTCGGAAACTGACTTATATTTCTTGTAGAGATCCTTTGCAACAATATTTACTCTAGCGTCAGTACACTGAGCAGCCAACTGCGTTGATATAAGCAATTGCAGTGGAGTTTCATATTCAAGAGAACATACTGCTTCAGGATAAACTTTATCGAATTCATCCAATATCTGAAGTACCTTCTGCTTCTTATTCATTTTATTCACATCCCGTAGTTATTGGTTATTTTCAATTGCCTTGTAGTAGATATCCAGATACCTCTTACAAGGGTGCTTCCATGAAAAATCACTTTCAAGTGCTCTCACTATTAGTTTTTCCCACTCGCATGAATTATTTGCATATACTTCTATAGCTCTCTCAAAAGCTTTCTTAAATGCTTTGACTGAAAAATCGTAAAACTTGAATCCATTTGAATTTTTTATGTCCTCATCAAAATCAATAATTGTTTCAGCTAGCCCACCAGTTGCTCTAACAACTGGAATAGTCCCATACCTCAAGCTAATTATCTGCCCAAGCCCGCATGGTTCAAAACGTGATGGCATTAAAAATATATCAGCGGAAGCGTATATTTTGTGAGCAAGTACGTTATTAAATTCAAAGAAAGCAGCAACGTTACCAGGATACTTTTTTTGTAAAGCAGTGAACGAATTTTGATAATAATCATCTCCTAAGCCGAGTACAATAAGTTGTAAATTGTGTATTTCTATCAATTCATCTATAGTACCCAAAAGTAATTCCAAACCTTTTTGGCTACTTAATCTTGTAACGATACTGCACAAAGGTCCATCACTGGCTGGTAATCCAAGCTCTTTTCTCAGCATTTCCTTGTTTTTACTTTTTAGTGCAACACTACTACTATTATAGTTTACATACAAATCTCTATTATTTTCAGGGTCAAATTCACTATAGGAGATACCATTGACTATTCCATATAGGTCCTTTTCTCTATATTGGAGAATCCCCTCCATTCTTTCACCATACGCAGGGGTTAGAATCTCCTTTGCATATTGCTTGCTAACGGTATTAATAACATCGGCATATACAAGCCCGCATTTCATAAAGCTAAACATGCCATAAAACTCTGCCTTGTCACTGGTAAAAAAATCAGTCTCCAAATTTAAATATCTTAGTATGTCAGGCCCAAAATTACCTTGATACTCAAGATTATGAATAGTGTATACCGTTGATATATTTTTATATAAATCAATTTTGTTGTATTTTTCCTTTAGCAAAAGGCAAATTGGCCCTGTATGCCAGTCATTACAATGTATTATATCCGGAACATAATCTAGAGCAGGTAGCATCTCCAATACTGTTTTACACAGCAGTATAAACCTCTCACCATCATCATGATAGCAGTAAATTCCCGGTCTATTATAATAATGATAATTCTCTATTAAATACACTGGAATTAGACCATTATGGCCGTCTGACATATTATACTGCTTTATGATACACGTTTCTGTTCTATCACCAATAGCTACCCCAACATCGCATACATACTCTGTTTCTATGTTTATACTACCATACCGGGGCATTACGATTCTTACATCGTGTCCAAGCTGTGATAGTTCTTTTGGGAGTGAACCAGCTACGTCTGCTAATCCTCCGGTTTTTGCAAATGGCGAAACCTCTGCTGAAGCAAATAGTATTTTTAGTCTTTTATGTGCCACGAATTAAGCCCCCCAATAAAATATAACTTATTTTCTCAATACCTCATTAATCATCTCAATGAATACATCTGAAATTTCAGGATCGAATTGTGTACCTTTGAACTTTTCTATTTCACATATTGCTTCCTCCATGCACATACCTTTACGATAGGTCCGGTCACTAGTCATTGCATCAAAAGCATCTGCAACACATAGAATTCTCCCGTATACACTTATGTCCTTTCCCTTTAGTCCAAGAGGATATCCGGAGCCATCATATTTTTCATGGTGCTCTAAAATCCCCCTTAAGCCTTCTCCTAAAAATTCGACATCCTTCAAGATATTGTACGATATCTGAGGATGCTTTTTTATCTCTTCATATTCTTCAGCAGTAAGTTGACCCGACTTATTTAATATAGGGACGGGGATTCCTATCTTACCAATATCGTGAAGTAATGCTGCATACCGTAGATAAACTATCTCTTCTTCGGGGAAGTTTATTTTGGTTGCTATTTCACAGGAAATCTCCATAACCCTCTGGCAGTGACCACTTGTATAAGCATCCTTTGCTTCAATAGCATTGACTAAAGAAGTAACAGTTTGAAAATAACCAGTATTCAGGTTGTCTGAATACTGCTGTAGCTCTGTGTTTTTTAGCCTTAGTTCTTCTTTTGTCTTGCTTAAGTTCTCAATATAATTGTTTAGTTCATCGTTAACAGCAGCCGTCTCCTCGTATAATGCTTCTATCTCTTGCTTTTGGTTATAAACATTACTAAATAGTTCAGCTTTATCCATAGCAACCGCACAGTAGTTTGCCAAACTCTTCAGAAAAGACATGTTGATATTTCTAAATGAATTCTTTTCTTTGGTTTCAATAAATATTACTCCACCCTGCTCATCCGATATACTAAATGGAATTGCAAGTTTGTCCCCTATAATACCACGCTTCTCAATCTCAACACCTGTTTTTATAACGAGAGAGTTGGTGTTGAAACAACGAGTAACTACAGAATCCATACTAAAGTGCTTTCCGACTTCCCCAAGTACAACTTCTCCCAGCTCATATTTACATATAATATCTTGAGAATTTTTTTCTTTATAGCATACAAGACATCTATCGCAACCGGTAAACTTATGAAAAACTTCGTATATGTACTGTACTATACTAGATACTTCAATAGTAGAATTAAACTTATCAGAGGCTACTCTCAATACTTCCAGTTGATTCTGCTTTTCAATCAATAGTTTAAAGGTCTGCAAAATATTTTTTTCTGTAAGCCTTTGTGGTTTAAAATGTTCTATATCAAGGTTTCGTATAACCCCAGCAATTCTTTTCTTGGTTTGGTTACGTTGCTTAATTATAGTTAATAGTTCAATCGTATTGAGGCTTATAAATATAAAAAAAAGCATCAGTCCTATATATATTAAAACTGGGTGTTTATTGGTATATCCTATAAACAGAAACAGAATAAACAATAAACTTATAAGATGCTTCACCTTGCCTGAATAATACTTAAGATGCTTCATATTTCCTCCGAAAATGTTACTAATAATGCTATAAGAATACTATACTAATCATTTTAAGGTTTTTTTAAATTATTAGCAATATAATTAGTTATAATTTGGTATATTTTATAAAATTATCTTACTATTATGGGCCCAAACAAAAAAAAGTAATACCCAGACTAGGTATTACTTTTTTAACATTTTTTACTTAGTTTCACCTAATGTAATGCTTACTTTGATTGTCTTGCCGTCTCTATAAATTTCTGCCTCCACGACATCGCCAGGCTTAAACTTGTTTTTTTCTTCCTCAAGCTCATCAAATGACTTAACAGCCTTGTTGTTGAAGGAAACAATAACATCATTTGCCTTTATACCTGCCTTCTGAGCAGCTCCCAGTAGCTCAACATCTGCTACAAAAATACCCATAGGCATGTTATTCTTTTTTGCAATGTCCTCAGTATAATTTTGGTTTACCATAATTCCTAAATATGGTCTTGAAATGTAATTATTCTTTATAAGTTCTTCCGATATCTTCTTTATTTCATTTACAGGAATAGCAAACCCTACTCCTTCAAAGCCTGTCTGAACCATCTTTATAGTATTAATTCCAATAAGTTCACCTTTTAGATTAACAAGTGCACCCCCACTATTTCCTGGATTTATAGCCGCATCTGTTTGAATGAGTTTAATCTTTCTACCTGTATCCACCTGAACAGTTCTGTTGAGTCCACTTACATATCCTCCAGTAACTGAACCCATGTACTCAAGACCGCCCGGATTTCCTATAGCTACTACCTGCTCTCCTACCTTGAGCTTATCTGAGTCACCAAATTCTATAGCTGGAAGGTTATTTTCATTTATTGATAATACAGCCAAATCTGTTTTTGCATCATAACCTTTGACTGTAGCAGAATAAGGTCTATCCATCTTGTTTGGGAGAAAGACCTCCACTTTTGCACCCGATCTAATCTCTCTTGTTTTATCGTCAAGTGCCTTTTCTATAACGTGGTGATTAGTAATAATAAGCCCGTCGCTACTAATAATAATACCTGAACCTTCACCATCACTGGATTGAACACCAAAAATATTACTAGAGCTTTGATAAGTTGTCCTTATCCCAACAACGGATGGGCCTACTTTCTCAGCTACAATACTAACTGCTTCTTCTCCAGAGGCAACAATCTCTACTTTTTTTAACTCGCCAATTCCTATGTTCTTGTTACCGGACTGATCATTTAATGGTATAATAGGAAGAAATAACAGCATGCCTGCAACAATAGCTCCACCCACAATCGAACTTAATCCAGAAACTAGAATATACTTCCATGCATTTGACTTTTTCTTTGTTTTCTTATAGTGCTCCTTGTAATAATTATTCATATTAGCATTAACATATTGATTGTTGTTACTATTTGATTCACAATACTGCGGTTCATCAATTGTATGGACATTAAAATTATAGTAATCCGTATTATTATGTTCGGAGGCATTATTAATTGTTTCTTGTTCTGAATGACTATTAGCTAAATTATCATCAATTGAATCAACAGGTAAATTCTCATTTACTGATGAAACATTAGGTAAGCTCTCATATACTGATGATTCATTAGATAAACTCCCATTTACTGATGATTCAATATCAAAGTTCCTATTAACCGGTGCATCATTTGATGTTTGATTTTCAGCATTTATATCATTTATGTTGTTTTTATCATTTTCGTTATTAAACATATATAATGCTCCCTTCAGTTCCTATAGTTAAATTTTATCCACATATTTTGAAATAATTATGAACAAAATGTAAACGTTAGCTAAATATTTTTATATATATCCAAGCTAAATACAAATTTTGTTCCTTCACCTATTTTACTTGAAACAGATATATCTTGCCCATGCTCAGTAATAATATTTTTTACTATTGCCAAGCCTAAGCCTGTACCGGTCTTGTCACCTCTTGATTTATCTGTTTTATAAAATCTATCCCAAATCCTTTTTTGTTCCTCTTCGTTAATCCCAATCCCAAAATCCTGGACAGAAACAAACACTTTGTCCTTACTACTGGTAGTTTCTATCAGTATTTTACCCTTAATGTTTGAAAATTTAACTGCATTATGAATCAAATTAATAATTACCCTTTCAATACTGTCTCTATCGGCCATAACAACTATATTTTCACTCTCAAAATCAGCCTCTATTTCAATATCTTTTGACGTAATTAGCGTTTCTAGCTTAATAACGCACACTCTTATAAGCTCATTTATATCGAAGGGTTGTAGATTAAGTTTTGTTTCTCCTGCCTCTCGTCTAGCCAAGTCTAGTAAATCATTTACCAGTCTGCTTAATCTTATGGTTTCATCTCTGACAATTGTAAGGTATGTGCGTTGCTTCTCAGGAGGTATAGTACCATCAAGTATACCCTCAATAAATCCTCTGATGGAAGTCATTGGCGTTCTAAGCTCATGTGATACATTTGCAATAAAACCACTTCTCATTTCTTCAAGCTTTTGCAAATCCTCAACCATTTGATTAAAACTTTGTGCGAGCTGACCTATTTCATCATCTGAATGGATGGCAATTCTATTACTAAATTCTCCAGCAGCTATAATCTTAGCTGCAGCATTAATCTCTTTCAACGGTTTTGTGAATCTCAAAGAAAAAATATAAACAAATATTACTGCAATAAAAATTGCTACACCACCTGATACAATATATAGGTTAAAAACGGAAGTCTTAGCCTTTTGTATTTCGGGAATAGGGGTGTGCAGGAAAACTGCTGCTAGAGTTTCCTGTTTACCATTAGTGGAAGTAACTTTAAATGGCATTTTAAAGGTTAACCATGAGTCACCCTTATTTGAAAAATAGTCATCTTTAAAGAAGCCATAGAAGTCCCCAGTTTCAGTAATATTAGCAGAATTTTCTCCCATAACATCCTTATACTGTTTTTCATTAGGTAGCTTAATATAATTAGTTTCATCAATGTATTTGGCAGCAATAGCGTTTGGCAATTCCGGCTCACTCATTATTATGTGACCATTGCTCTCCACTATCCATATCATTGAATTGCCCGATATACTAAATAGCTTGAGAGAATTCTCAAAAAGCTGAAGCGCTACGGGATTACCCGCATTCTCAATGTATAAATAAAATAATCCTTTAACATCATTGGCACTTTGCTCAAGGTTTTTCTGCTTCTCTTCTAAAACGAAATTGTTTAAGAAATAATACAGAAAGCCCCCTGTAATTACAAAACTAAGTATTAATAAACCTAAAGTTATGGATACAAACTTCTTGAATATACTTTTTCTGAACATTATTTCACCTCAAATTTGTATCCAACACCCCATACAGTTTTTAACTGCCAATTTTGGTCCTCAATATCAATCTTCTCTCTAACCCTCTTTACGTGAACGTCAACAGTTCTGGAGTCACCATAAAAATCAAAACCCCATACTTGTTCTAGCAGTTGTTCTCGTGTAAAGACCTTATTTGGATTAGATGCAAGAAAATAAAGCAACTCTAATTCCTTTGGTGGAAGCTCAATTATATTTCCGTTTAATCTTATAGTATAGTTACTCTTATTTACAACTAGATTGGGGTAAACAACTTCCTTTGTATCAATATCTTTGTGTTCAAACCTTCTGAGTACAGCCTTTACTCTTGCTACTAATTCTTTTGGCTCAAATGGCTTAACCATATAATCGTCTGCACCAAGTTCAAGACCCAAGACTTTATCAAAGGTCTCACCTTTTGCAGTGAGCATGATTATTGGAATTGAGCTTATTTTTCTAATCTCTCTACATACCTGCCAGCCATCTATGCCCGGAAGCATAATGTCTAGCACTACAAGACTGGGAGATGTCGACTTAAATAGCTCTACAGCACTTATGCCATTGTGCGCTTTAACAACATCATAGCCTTCCTTTTCGATATAAAGACCAATAAGTTCGCAAATATTAACGTCATCATCAACAATTAATATCTTATTTTTACTCCCCATATTCAATCCCTTCTTTAAAACATTCTTAGTTTTATACTTGTACACTTTTTATTATACCTCTATGTATATAAAAGTAAAATAACATTTAGCTACTGTTCAATCATTGTTTACAATTTCCAGAAAAATAAAAAAACACCCTTTGCATTAGATACAAAAGGTGCTTTGGTTAATTATCCACTATGTACTATCAACATACTGTTCGCTATGTATTTATAAACTATGTGCTTATCCAACCTTTAACTCAAGTCTTAGCTTATCAGCTATCATTGCAATAAATTCACTATTAGTTGGTTTACCCTTACCAATATTTACAGTATAGCCAAACAGTGCATCAATTGCTTCAACCTGTCCGCGACTCCATGCAACTTCAATAGCATGTCTTATAGCTCTTTCTACTCTGCTAGGGGTAGTGTTATACTCTTTTGCTATACTTGGGTAAAGAAGTTTGGTGATAGAGTTTATAACATCCAAATCTTTAACAACCATCATTATTGCATCTCTAAGGTATTGGTACCCTTTAATATGAGCAGGAACACCAATTTCATGCATAATATTGGTAACTTCTATTTCAAGGCTCCTGCTTGAATTAGAAATGTGAGATGGTTTCTTCTCAGTGTTCAAATACTCACTCTTTTTTGAGGTAGGAGTAGAAAAAGCAGCCAAGGAAGACATACTATTCATAGAGCCTACCGGCGGAGCATACGTGTTGTCCTTTAGCTGTCTAATCCTTGATACTAATACGTCCATGTCAAATGGCTTGACTATGTAGTATTCTGCACCTAATGCCAAAGCTCTCTGAGTGATCTTGTCCTGCCCTACAGCTGATAAAACTATAAACAATGGTTTCTTACTCATTGTTGATGAAGCAATCTTTTCCAGCACTCCAAGTCCGTCAAGATGAGGCATAATGATATCCAGAATTGCAATATCTGGAGACTTCTCAAAAATAAGGTCAACTGCTTCAAGACCATCTCTCGCGAGACCTACGACTTCAATATCATTCTGGTTTGCAAGATATTCACTCAGTATATCTCCAAACTCTCTATTGTCATCGGCAATCAAAACTTCAATCTTTTTGCTACTCAATTTAATCCCCCCACTTTTTTCCAATTTATGTCATAGGTATATTATATTTTGAAGTCGACATTTTTTCAAGTTTTATTACTAAATTGCCAAATAAAAATTCTTTATAAAAACAATTACTGTTCTGATACCTTTATTTTACCATATTTCTAATATTTTGTATCATTTTTTCTTTATGATTTATTTCCCATTAAAGTGTCAGCATAAGTCTATATATAACATATGCTGACATCTTATATTGGAGCCATTAGTTTTGGTTTTAAGAAATTTTTTGTAAGTCTACCTCATTATTTAAGCTTTTAAGCATCCACTCTATAAATATTCCATACCCTCTGGTAGGATCGTTTACTAGAACATGTGTAACTGCTCCAACAAGCTTCCCATTCTGTATAATGGGACTGCCTGACATACCCTGTACTATTCCCCCAGTTGTATTTAATAATCTTTTATCAGTCACTCTTATAACCATACCCTTTGGTCCGCTAAAGGATTGTCGCGACACCTTTTCTATATAGATACTGAATTTTTCTGTATTCCTACCCTCAATATTCGAAATAATATAAGCAGGTCCTACCTTTACCTGTCCCCTCAACCCTATTGGAAGAAAATAATCGTTATTTTGATTCACATACTTGGAATCTATTTGTCCATAAATACCAAAATCTCCGTTTTTATTTATACAACCTAAACATGGCCTGTTCTCAATAAATATTCCCTTTAATTCTCCAGGAGTTCCCTGTTCACCCTTCCTAACAGAAATTATGTTTGATTCTATAACTTCACCCCTGTCCACCGGCATAAGTATACCAGTGTCTACATCAGTTATACCGTGGCCCAATGCACCGAAACTTTGCGTTTGAGGGTCATAAAAAGTCATTGTACCTATTCCTGCAGTACTGTCTCTCACCCAAAGACCAATGTGATACTTATTGTCATTTGTACTCACAGCGGGTGTAATGCTTACCGTACCAAGTGAAGAACCTCTTCTATACTTAATCTGCAGCTTATCCCCCTGGTTGCTATCTATCTTTTTAATTAAATCCTTAATCCCTGTTAGTCTTTCTCCATTTATTTCATAAATTACATCTCCTGCTCTAATACCTCCATCCTTAGCTGGTTCAAATTTTTGCCCATTTATTCCATCTACATCGCTAATTCCCACTACCAAAACACCATTCATATAGATTTTTACTCCAATTGTATTGCCACAAGCTAAAAGCTTTTTACTTGGAATAATATCTACCTGCATTGTTTTAATAGGAATAACTCCAAATGCTTTAAAGTTAAGCTTTACCGTCCCCTTCTTCTGTGTCTTTAGATTTAGTGGTGATAAAAGCTTCAAATAATTACCACTTGCCTTAATATCAGTGTTATTCACTTTGATATAATCTTGCTGATCGGCTTTTATGTTTACTACAAAAAAACTCTTAAAGTCATAAACATATTCTTCTCCCTCAATCAAGGTAAGTTTCTCTGGTATAATAGAAAAAGTCTGCAAATAACTTATGGATATTACACAAATACATACAAATAATAATACAAACAGCTTTTTTTTATTGGATTTTAAATAATGCATTAAATTCACTCTCCTAAATTTATAAAATACATTACTTGCTGCTTGCCATTTAGTTCTTTTTGTACTTTGATTTTTTAGTAAAATGCCAAAAAACGAAGCAATATTAACCTTAAAATCATAATCTTAAGTTAACCTTTCGCCATTATTAATATTCAAGCAAAATAAAACATGAAAGGTAATTTAACCAGAAAATCAGGCGCAATTTAGTTAAAAAAAATATTAAAAAAAAATTCCCTCAAAAGAAAAAAACATGCTATTTTTTAGCATGTTTTACCTTATTAATAATAATAAATCGAATTAATATAGTGAAATTTAGTTAAGTTGTTTTTTAAACTCAATTGCAGCTCTGATTAACTCTTCTGAGTGCTGTTTAGCTGCTTTTGTAACATCTGCACCGCCAATAATTCTTGAGATTTCTATAACTCTGCTATCCTCATCGAGTGGTACGACTCTGGTAAATGTGCTTTCATTCTCAGAATACTTTTCAATTAGATAATGATTATCCGCCATACAAGCCAGCTGAGACAGGTGAGTTACACAAAGCACCTGGTGCGTCTTGGAAATTTGAGCAAGCTTTTGCCCCACCTTTTGTGCAGCCTTTCCACTAATTCCTGTATCAATTTCGTCAAAAATCAAAGTTGGTACAAAATCAACATTTGCAAGAATAGTCTTTATAGCAAGCATTATTCTAGACATTTCTCCGCCCGAAGCTATCTTACTAAGTGGTTTTTGAGGTTCTCCGGCATTTGTTGATATCATAAACTCAGCTTTATCTAGTCCATTATTGTGGAAATGCTTCTGCTGGTCATCAAAAACCAAGTTTACACTAAATTTAGCATTTTTCATTTCGAGCCCATTCAGCTCATTTGTAATTTTTTCTTCTAATTGAGAGGCGCAACGCATTCTCAAATTATTGAGTTCTTTGGCCTTGGAGAACATTTTTTCTTCTATCTCGATAATCATTTGTGAAAGCTTTGCAGAAAGCTCTTCGCTCTGTATCAGCTCATCATATTCCTTGACAGTACTACTATAAAAATCCTTGATTTCAGCAATGCTTGCACCATATTTTCGTTTCAGCCTTGTAATAACATCTAGTCTTTCATCAATCTCCGAAAGTTCTTCTGGCGAAAACTCCGACTCATCACGCCTATTTCTAATTTCCTCCGAAATATCCTCCAATTGATATATAACAGATTCCAACTTTTCATGAGCCCCTTTTAATGCCTCATCATACTTCATTGCATATGAAAGCTCTGTAAGAGCTTTGTTCGCATTGTAAACAATAGATTTTGTCATGCTGTTGCCTCCAGCTAATAAATCATAGCTGGTAGCAAGTGCGTTTACTATCTTTTCAGAATTTGCAAGGAGCTGCCTCTTCTTAAAAAGCAAGTCATCCTCTCCATCTTTAAGTTTGGAAGCCTTTATCTCTTCTATTTGGAATTTGAGCATATCCAATCTTCTGGCAATTTCACCCTTATCTCCTAATAGTGACTTCTGCCTTTGTTTTATTTCCTTGTATTGTGAAAACAATAATAAATATTCTTTTTTTAAGCTTTCAATCGCTGCGCCACCGAATGCATCAAGAAATTGTATATGGCTCTCTGTTTTTAGTAATGATTGGTTATCGTGCTGTCCATGGATATCTATAAGCAATTCCCCCACTTGCTTTAGCACAGAGAGATTGACAAGTCTTCCATTGATTCGGCAAGTATTCTTTCCATTTACCGATATTTCGCGAGAGAGTATTATATTATCTCCTTCTTGAAACTCTATCCCTAGCTCATCAAGTAAAGAAATCAATTGTTCACTATCACTGGAGAATACCGCTTCAACTACAGCCTTATCGGTACCTGTTCTCACAATATCTTTACCAATTCTATCACCTAATACAGCGTTTATTGAATCAATCAATATGGACTTACCTGCACCGGTTTCACCGGTAAGCACGCTAAGCCCGTTTGCCATATCTATACTTATCTTATCAATAAGTGCAATATTACTAATGTCTAACTGAAGCAACATACTCAATACCTCTTTATAAACTACTGGTGCATCATTTTATTGAACTTGTTAACAATATCTTCAGCAATTTTTTCAGCTCTGCAAACCATCATAAGTGTATCGTCCCCTGCAATTGTGCCCAATATTTCAGGCCACTTCAAAGAATCAATTGCAAAGCAGGCTGCCTGAGCCATACCTGGAAGTGTCTTTACAACAACAATATTATTGGCATAATCACTCGAAACATAAGCCTCTGTTAAAATAGTTATAAGCCTGTTTGACATAGTGTTTTCTGACTGAGTGAAAGTAGCATATCTATACCTTCCATCTTCATTCAAAACCTTTATGAGTCGTAAATCCTTTATGTCTCTTGATACAGTAGCTTGAGTAACCTCCACTCCCTGTTCTTTGAGCTTTTCAGACAACTCCTCCTGAGTCTCTATAACGGTATTTTCTATTATGTCTAAGATTTTAGCATGTCTGTTGTACTTCATAATCACACTTCCTTTCTGTTGTATATTTTGTTTCTCAATATAGTAAAAAAGTCTTTTGATTGTATTTTAATTATTTTTACTGTTGAATTTGATTTAAATACCTCGATATAGTCTCCGCCTTTTACTTCATAGCATCTTTGTCCATCAACAGTAACAAGAGCGGTATGCTCATAGTCTTCCGACAAAACCACCTTAATATGTCGGCTGTCTGAAGCTACAAATGACCTAGAATAAAGCATATGAGGGCAAATAGGCGTTATTAGCATAAGCTCGGCATTAGGTTCAACTATCGGACCGCCTGCTGAAAGCGAATAAGCTGTAGAACCGGTAGGTGTGGCAATAACAATTCCATCTCCTGGAAAAGTATCTATGAAATTACCATCTATATATGTGCTTAGATGCAATATTCGTAAAATCTTTTCTCTTGATATAACGACATCATTTATTGCAGAATCTGAGGAAATCAACTGACCATTTTTATACACATTTGCATGGAGCATTATACGCTCTTCAATACTGTATTTATCTTTCATCAGGCACTCTATACTTTTGTCAATTTCTTCAGTCTCAATATCGGTGAGAAAGCCTAAAGTACCAAGATTTATGCCTAGAATTGGTGTTCCGAATGAATACGCTGTTTTTGCTGTCTTTAGAAAGGTCCCATCTCCCCCTAGACAGATAATGATATCACAGGCGGTACAAATCTCTGCAACACCATCATCAATGCCCTCCATTCCACAAATATGAGTCTTTGCTGGAGTTATGTAAGTGCCTCCATGTTTCTCTATACTTTGGATAAGCATATTAGTATATTTAAGCCCCAGATCTTTTTGGGTATTGGTAATTATCCCTATTGTCTTCATGTATGTTCCTTTCTAAGGACAAGTAACGAGTATCCATCTTTAGCAAGTCCAATATAATTATAACATGAGGTAAGCACAAGTTAAATTAAAATAATTATATTAAAATCTAGGTTAAGCTGGAGTGTGCATTTGTAACAGTACTATTTATGAGTTCTTCGAGCATATCTGCCGAATAATTGCCTTGCTGCTTTGATATATAAAGAAGATACTCTATATTCCCTTCTGGTCCCTTTATTGGTGAAAAGGATAAAGCCCTAACGAATAACCCTTTTTCTGAAACAAAATTTATAATTTTCTCTATAACTTCGATATGGACATTACTGTCGCGTACAACACCATGTTTACCTACCTTTTCTCTGCCTGCCTCAAATTGTGGCTTTATCAAGCACACTAGTTCCGCTTCGTCCATAAGTAGGTCTAATGCCGCTGGTAACACCTTTGTAAGAGAAATAAATGACACATCAATAGATGCAAATTGAGCAAGAAAACCTATATCCTCAGGTTTTACATATCTGATATTTGTCCGCTCCATACATACTACTCGTGGGTCGTTTCTCAGCTCCCAAGCTAGCTGTCCATATCCCACGTCTATAGCTACAACCTTTTTTGCGCCATTTTGCAGCATGCAATCGGTAAAGCCCCCTGTTGAAGCACCAATATCTAATGCAATTTTGTCTTTTATGGATATTCCAAATTCTTTTATAGCCTTTGCTAGCTTAAGTCCCCCACGGCTAACAAAAGGGTTGGGATTTTCTTTTATTTCAACAGTACAATCGACAGGAATTTTTGTCCCGGGCTTGTCCTCACGCAAACCATTAATCCATACAATACCCGCCATAATAGCACTCTTGCATTTCTCTCTAGAGTCAAAATAGCCTTCCTTTACCAAAAACGTATCCAATCTTTCTTTCTCCAAAACTTTGCCTCCGAATCTTTGTAGCATTTTTACTTGTTGCATTTTTATTTGTTGAGTATTCATTCTTTGCACATTTCCATAGCAACTTCAGCGATGGAATTGCTGTCTAGTCCTACAAGCTTTATTAATTCATTTCTTGTGCCATGATTAATAAAATCATCAGGTAGCCCTAGGGTCTTAACTCTACAAAAGATATCTCTTGCATTAAGCAAGCTGATAACATTGCTACCAAAACCGCCCATCAAAGAATTATCTTCAATAGTAATTATCTTATTATATTTTTTTGCACATGCAACAATCGCATTGCAATCCAGTGGTTTAACAAACCTGGCGTTTATAACTCCTGCTGATACTCCCTTGCTGTTGAGTATGTCAGCGGCTTCAACTGCATTATTGACCATACTGCCGACAGCCAGAAGACATATGTCGGTGCCTTCTGAAAGTGTTACGCTTGATGCACTGTTTACAGGATGATATTGTCCTATGCTTTCTAAGCCCCTTCCCCTTGGATATCTGATTGCTACCGGGCCTGTTATACTATAAATAGCATAGTGTAACATGTCCCTTAATTCATTGTAATCAGCCGGAGCCATGATTGTCATATTGGGTATATGGCTGAGGAAAGACAGGTCAAATACCCCTTGGTGTGTCTCCCCATCCTCTCCAACTATACCTGCTCTATCTATTGCAAAAATCACATGCAGCTTCTGAGTAGCAACATCGTGTATTATTTGGTCATAAGCTCTCTGCAGGAATGATGAATAGATGGCCACCACTGGCACCATTCCGTTCATGGCAAGACCGGCAGCGCTTGTAACAGCATGCTGTTCAGCAATACCCACATCATACAGTCTCTTTGGGTATTGCTTTGAAAATTGAGTCAGACCGGTGCCAGTAACCATGGCTGCAGAAATCGCAACTATCCTGTTATTAATTTCAGCTTCTTTGCACAGAGCAGCTCCAAAAACAGAAGAAAAATCCGGTGAACCGCCTTTTGCTAGTGTTTCACCTGTCTCCACCTCAAAAGGAGCTATTCCATGGAACCTATCCGGCCTCTCTTCAGCAAAAGAATAACCTTTGCCCTTTTGAGTAAAAACATGTATAAATACGGGCTTCTTTGACCTTTTTGCAGTATTTAACGCCATTGTGAGTTCTTCAATGTTATGTCCATCGACGGGCCCATAATATTTATATCCGAATGATTCAAATATCGCACCAGGTGTTATCAAATACTTTATGGTACCTTTTATACGCCTGATTGCTTCTCTTGTTTTGCCCCCAAGGTTTGGAAGCCTATCGAGAAAGTTGTCAATATCTTCTTTTGTCTTCGTATAGAAAGGTCCAGTTCTCATTTTACTAAAGGATCTTGATAGTCCACCCACATTAGGAGTAATAGACATTTCATTGTCATTTAAAATGACTATAAAATTACTATTAAGTCTTCCTCCATCATTGAGGGCCTCAAATGCCATTCCTCCTGTAAATGCCCCGTCCCCAATTACTGCAACAACATTATAATCTTCGTTTTTCATATCTCGTGCCTTTGCCATTCCGAGGGCCGCAGATATGGATGTGCTGCTGTGACCAGTATTGAAACAGTCATGTTGGCTCTCACAGGTCTTTGGAAATCCTGATAAACCATTGAGTTTGCGTAAAGTATCGAACTTGTCTTTACGCCCTGTGACTATTTTGTGAACATAAGACTGGTGCCCGACATCCCAAACAATCTTATCCTTTTTTGTGTCAAAAACATTATGCATTGCCAGCGTAAGTTCAACAACACCCAGATTGGATGCAAGATGCCCGCCTGTTTTTGATACCTTTTCCAATAGAAATTCTCTAATCTCATCAGATAGCTGATTTAGCTCATCTATATTAAGTTTCTTTATATCGTCAGGAGAGTCAATATATTCTAAATAGCCCACCTTGTTTGTGCTCCTTCTTCTTGCATGTATTATTCTTTATTTGTATTAATCTTTTTTGTAGTTGTTGCGCTGGTCTTATTATTCCTCTTATTAGATTTTCTAGTAAATCTACCAAATAAAAATTTATAAACTATAGCAACCTTATAAATAATATAATTACTATTTGATAGTGCTACTGATTTTCCCAAAGCTTTTCCACCAACAGTTAGAGATGCCACCATGGCTGTAAGCGCCAGTCCAAAAATGGAATTTTGTCCAGCATCTCCACCCCCTACAAATTTATAAACGATAAAAGCAGCAGCTGTTCCGCTTATTACACCACAAATATCACCAACAACGTCATTGCAGAAATTTGATACCTTATCGGCATTTCTGATGAGAAAAATCGCCTGCTTTGCTCCGTAGAGCTTTCTCGACGCCATGGAATGAAAAGGTGCCTCATCTGCAGCTGTTGCAGCAGTACCAATCAAATCAAATATTATGCTAATAAAGATTATACCAAAAACTATAAGAAAAGAAACAACTGTACTGGCACGATTTAGTGTCTGATTAGAAAAAAAAGACATAAAGATAGAAATAAAGAATGTAATTACAGTTATTATCAACGTCCATATTTTAGTTTGCCTATCAGAACCAACCAGGTTATGTCTAAGCTTAATACGTTTTTCATCAACAGGACGCTTGATTTTATCTCCCACTTAAATATTCCTCCAAGTGTGTAAAAAACACATATATAATGAAAAACAAGGTGGCAGCTCTTTAAGTAAATTTTGCGGCTTAGGTCAGGCAGGATTTCCCTTGAACGTACTGGAATGTCGCCAAACCAGAGGTTTCCCTTCAAACCTTCAACCATAGTGTTACCACTTATGGGGCCTGATTACCACTTAGACCACACCTTAATCCCCAAAAAACCACTAAATAAGAACAGTCT
>JAEYTP010000045.1 GCA_023433945.1 Bacillota bacterium
GTCCCGGGGGTTCAGTAACATCCGGATTTGCTATTTATGATACTATGCAGTATGTTAAGTGTGACGTATCAACTATTTGTATTGGTATGGCTGCTAGTATGGGAGCATTCCTTCTCGCTGCAGGAGCTAAAGGCAAGAGATTTGCCCTGCCTAATGCAGAAATAATGATTCATCAGCCTTTAGGCGGTGCAAAGGGTCAGGCAACTGACATTAAAATACATGCAGAATGGATTTTGAAGATTAAAGACAGAATAAATAACATTCTTGCAGAGAGAACAGGTCAACCAATAGAAAGAATTTCACGTGACTGTGAGAGAGACTTCTTCATGTCAGCTGATGAGGCTAAGGCATATGGACTTGTTGATGAAGTTATGGTTAGAAGAAAATAATTGAGGTGCAAAATGACCAGATATGATGAGAAGAAGCAATTAAAATGCTCTTTCTGCGGTAAGTCACAAGAGCAGGTTAAAAGGCTAGTTGCGGGTCCTGGTGTATATATCTGTGATGAGTGTATAGAACTTTGTTCCGAGATCATTGAAGAAGAATTTGAGGATACAAAGCTTGATACTGAGGTTTCTGATATTCCGAAGCCAAAGGAAATCAAGGATATACTTGATCAATATGTAGTAGGACAGGATTCTGCTAAGAAGTCTCTTGCTGTTGCGGTGTATAACCACTACAAGAGAATAAATAGTGATGTTAAGACCAATGATATTGAACTTCAGAAGAGTAATATCCTTATGCTAGGACCAACTGGTAGCGGAAAGACGTTTCTTGCACAGACACTAGCAAGGATACTGAATGTTCCATTCGCTATTGCTGATGCAACTTCTCTCACTGAGGCAGGTTATGTTGGTGAAGATGTTGAAAACATACTGCTCAGGTTAATTCAAGCGGCTGATTACGATATTGAAAAAGCTGAAAAGGGAATTATATACATCGATGAAATAGATAAGATTGCCCGTAAGTCGGAAAATCCTTCTATTACAAGGGATGTAAGTGGCGAAGGTGTTCAGCAGGCACTTCTAAAAATTCTTGAGGGAACTGTTGCTTCCGTACCTCCACAAGGGGGAAGAAAGCACCCTCACCAAGAGTTTATTCAGATTGATACCACAAACATTTTGTTTATTTGTGGTGGTGCCTTTGATGGAATAGATAAGATAATACAAAACAGAATAGGTAAGAAATCTCTTGGCTTTGGTGCTAAAATAGAGAGTAAGAAGGAACAGGATGTTGGGGAACTCTTAAAGGATATTCTCCCTCAGGACCTTTTGAAGTTTGGTCTTATTCCTGAATTTGTAGGCCGTTTGCCTATAGTTGTTACCCTTCAATCTCTTGATAGAAAAGCATTGATACAAATATTGACAGAACCTAAAAATGCTCTTGTCAAGCAGTATCAGAAGCTATTTGAGATGGATGATGTACTTTTGGAAATTGATAGTGGCGCGCTAGAGCTTATCGCAGACAAGGCTATCTCAAGAAATACCGGTGCGAGAGGGTTAAGAGCCATTATTGAAGAAATTATGATGGAGGTTATGTACGACATTCCTTCTATGACCAATGTTGAAAAGTGCATTATCAATAAGGAAACTGTTGAGAAAAGTGCAGCTCCTGAGCTCATTCTCAATGAAAACCGCAAGTCTTTAAAAAAGCCGGGCTCAAAGAAGTCAAAGGTTAAGAGAGAATCGGTTTCCTAAGAATTAGATTAGATCATAATTGAATCTAATTGAAAGAGAAAGATAATTTGATGACAATCATTTGGTAAAACCTTATAGAACTACATTCTTTATTGAGTGTAGTTCTTTTTATTTGCCTGCATTTTAATAAACAAGCTTGTCAATAATATATAAGGATTAATTATAATAATGTTTTCATTAATATATTATATTTTATAAAGCATAATGATTCATTTGTATATGATAACTCATAACTATGAAATTAAATTTATATATGATAACTCATAAAACTATGAAATTAAATTTATATATGATATCTCATAAAGCTATGAAAATTCGTATATATATGATATTTCAAAGAACAATGATGCTTCATTTATATATGATATATTAAATCTACGAAATATATGACCATCTAGGAGGCCTGATAATGCTGACAACCACGCTTTTTATAATACAATTTTTCTTTTCGATAATAATAGGTTTATATTTTCTTTCTTTATTGAAAAATCAGCAAGGAAATAAAACTGCTATAGACAGGGAGTCTAAAAAGGAGCTGGATAAGCTAAGAAGGCTTAGAGAGATCAAGCTCACTGAGCCACTATCAGAGAAAACCAGGCCTTCAACCCTCTCGGATATAGTAGGGCAGGAGCAGGGGTTGAAGGCATTGCGGGCAGCCCTATGCGGTCCCAATCCTCAGCATGTAATCATATATGGACCTCCCGGAGTTGGCAAAACTGCGGCTGCCCGAGTGATACTGGAGGAAGCAAAGAAAATAGAATACTCTCCCTTTAAAAAGGAAGCAAAGTTTATAGAAATGGACGCTACTACTCTTAGGTTTGATGAGAGAAGCATCGCCGACCCTCTCATTGGTTCAGTGCATGACCCTATTTACCAAGGTGCCGGTGCATACGGAGCGGCAGGAATTCCACAGCCAAAGCCGGGAGCTGTAACAAAAGCTCATGGAGGAATTCTATTTATTGATGAGATTGGGGAGCTGCACCCAATACAGATGAATAAGCTTTTAAAGGTGTTAGAAGATAGAAGAGTATATCTGGAGAGCGCGTATTATAGCTCAGAGGATTCAAATATTCCCTCCCATATACACGATATGTTTCAAAAAGGGTTACCAGCAGATTTTCGTCTGGTGGGTGCTACTACCAGAACTCCTGACGAAATACCTGCTGCAATAAGGTCACGCTGTGTGGAGATTCACTTTAGGCCTATTAGAGCAGATGAGGTATGTGCAATATCCAAGAATGCTGCTGCAAAGGGTGGATTCACCATGGCAGATGGGTGTTGTGAAATCATTTCGAGATATGCTCAAAATGGCCGTGATGCAGTGAATATAGTACAGATTGCAGCTGGAGTCTCCTTAATAGATGAAAGAAGTATAATTGAAAAAAAGGATGTAGAGTGGGTAATAGAGTTTGGACACTATAGCCCGAGAATTGAGAAAAAGATAAGTGGTTTAGCACAAGTTGGCTGTATAAATGGCCTTGCGGTATTTGGCAACAGTACAGGCATGGTAATCGACGTTGAGGCAACGGCTCTTGCAGTAGAGAAAGGGAAAGGCGGAATTAAGATTACAGGTATTGTTGAAGAAGAGGAGATGGATACCAGAGGCCATAAGCTCAAGAGGACCAGCACAGCAAAGGCATCTGTGGAGAATGTTTTAACAGTGCTAAAAAGATATATGGATATTGATTTTAAGGATTATGAGCTTCATTTGAATTTCCCGGGAGGTATACCCATTGATGGACCATCAGCAGGTATAGCTATTGCTACCGCCGTTTATTCGGCTATTAGGAATATACCTGTAAGCGGAGAGATTGCTATGACCGGAGAAATATCCATAAAAGGAAAGGTGAAGCCTGTTGGAGGAGTTGTTGCAAAGGTTGATGCGGCAGCTGCTGCGGGTATTACGAAGGTGTTTATTCCCAAGGAAAACTACCAGGAGCTTTTTGACGATATGAATATAGAAGTTGTCCCGGTAGAAGATATTGCTCAGGTAATGCAGGCTGTTTTTGGTATAGATATAGTTGAGAGAACCAGTTCTGATGCGGTTGCACCAGCAGTGCCAATGACTATTCTTACTGCCAAAGCCGGGCTAACTGAGTCTGTAAATAAATGTTCAGGGTAGATTGGATTAATAAGAAGCAGTTTGCGAATAAAGGGATTGTACTTGCAGGGTTATACTTGCCAGTTATATACAATCCCTTTATTTTACTGTTCTTGGGGAATATAATATGTTATAATACATCCGGTGATTATAATTTTTACATATAATCCACATAAATAAGGTTCTCGTGCATATAATCTGTTATATTTAGATTAATCTGTATTTTCTATTAATCACGTTGGCCTATCATACAATTCATTCTATCGAAAAAGGTGATTTCAATGAAGAAAAAAATAATATCGTCAATTGTTGCTGTTGTTTTGGCTGTTTCCATAATGGCAGGAGGATACCTATCTGATAATGATTCAACATTTCTTGCTGATATTTTGCAAAATATGCAGACATCAGAGCAAGGTCAAAATGCATCAGGCAATTCTGATAAAAATTCAGAAAGTAAAAATCAAGCGGACAAAAACTTGGCTGGAGAAGCTGGGAATGACTCAGCAGGCACAGATTCTGCACAGCAAAGCAGCTCTGCTAATGCTTCGGGTCAAGTTCAACAGGGCACTGTAGAAAAAATAGAGTTCCCTTATGATTTAGTTGAGCTAACTCAAATAGAAGGTATAGAGCCCTTCGGATATATTAATGCAAAGGTAATAAAAGTAACTGACGGTGATACCTTAACAGTTTCTTATAATAACCAGGAATTCAAGGTGAGAATGCTGGATGTTGATACCCCTGAATCAGTCAAGGCTGGGGTGCCAGCCCAGCCATATTCAAAAGAAGCGTCAGATTTCACTAAAGAGACATTAACTAATAAAAACATTAGATTAATATTTGAAAAGGGTACTACAGACCAGTATGGAAGGCTTCTTGCGCATATTGTACTTGAGGACGGAACCTTCTACAATGCAACCCTTATACAAAAGGGATACGCAATAAGCGTGTTTTATAGTCCAAATACCCTGCTCAAAAAGTATTATGCAGATCTTCAGGATAAGGCAATAGCAGATAAAGCAGGCTTTTGGTCACTGCCAGAGGACGAGAGACCATTCGTGCTAGACAGCAAAGGAAAGTATGTAGCGGCATATAAGTTGCAGGACAAGGCGGCTTAATGTGCAATATCAGACTAAACAGCAATATCATATATAAACTGTATATCAGATATATAGCGGTATCAGATATAAACTTTAATATCGGAGATGAACAGCAATATCATATATAAACTGTATATCAGATATAGATAACAGTATCAGATAAACTTCAATATCGGATATAAGCAACAGTACCAGATATATACTGCTACCAACTCGTTGTAATTGTATATAGGCGAGCAACAAGCGTGAGAATAGCAGTGATTAGGGAAAGAGAGGGAGCAGCTTTCGTTCAGTCTAAGAATATATGCACGAGAGCTAGCTTGCTACCAGCCAGCATGAATAGGCGAGCAACAAGCGTGAGAATAGCAGTGATCAGGCAGCAGCTATAGTTCAGTCTAAGAATATATGCACGAGAGCTAGCTTGCTACCAGCCAGCATGAATAGGCGAGCAACAAGCGTGAGAATAGCAGCGACCAGGCAGCAGTTATAGTTCAGTCTAAGAATATATGCACGAGAGCTAGCTTGCTACCAGCCAGTATGCATAGGCGAGCAGCAAGCGGTACTTTCGACCAGCCAACATGAATAGGCGACCAGCAAGCATACTTATGACCAGCCATGGTGAATTGCTTACATCAAGTGTATTTCTTTATAAAAGCAAGTACTAAAATTTATATAATAATAATATAAAGTTAGTATATTGTTTTTTATGAGAGGTACACTTGTGAGCATTTTAGAGGCAATTATACTTGGTGTTGTGCAGGGGCTGACAGAATTTCTTCCTGTGAGTTCATCAGGGCATCTTGTCCTATTTCAAAAGCTGTTTGGAATAAGCTCGGATGTTCTGTCGTTTGATATAGCGGTGCATTTTGCTACGCTGATAGCTGTATTTATTGTACTGTGGAAGGACATCGTTGCTATTTTGAAAAAGCCATTTGGCAAGCTATCAATAATGATACTTGTGGCAACAATTCCTGCGGTTGTAATTGGTCTTCCTTTGAAAGACTTTTTTGAAAAGCTGTACAAATCGGGAGTAACCTTAGGCATTGAATTCATTATTACGGGTTTGGTGTTACTATGGGCAGAGAGTAAGAATGAGTCTATAGAGACTAAAGAAGTTATCAAATCTAAAGGTTCTATGCTCAAATCAACCAAGTGGTCAAAAAAACTATCTAATAAGGGCGTAGATGATATGAATGCTATTGATGCTTTGGTAATAGGGGTAGCACAAGCTGGAGCCATTTTGCCTGCAGTATCAAGGTCTGGACTTACCTTGGCAGGTGCATTAGCAAGAGGTTTAAATAGAGAATTTGCCATTAGATTTTCATTTTTAATGTCCATACCTGTAATTCTTGGTCCAGCTATTCTGGACTTAATAGATATGGCTGAGAATAAGAGCAATACTGGCACTGCACTGTTTACAGCAACTACTGTGACTGCAATGATAGCGGCTTGTGTGGCAGGAATCTTCGCAATGAAATTTATGATAAAGTTATTTTCAAAATACAGCCTAAAGTACTTTGCCTATTATGTATTTATTATTGCAGCTTTAATCCTTTTTGATCAGATGTTATTTGGCATTTTTTTCAAAATATAGGACTTACGCACTATGAAGTTTGGTAGTTATATTCTATTTAATGTTAATCTACTTGTATGATAATATAATATTGAACATTAGCATTTCTCCTTTTAGGGGCATGGGGCTTGGATTAGCTCCATGTTTTTTTGTTTTTTCTTGAAGTTTGTACACCCGTGAAATTGTGTACCCTTGATAAATAATTACTTTTAAGCTATTATAATTTGTGTTGAAAAGTAATGAAACGAGGTAGTATTATGGACACACTTATTTTAGGAATAGAGAGCAGCTGTGATGAGACCTCCGCTTCGGTGGTTAAAAACGGGAGAGAGGTTCTGTCAAATGTGATTTCATCTCAGGTTGATTTGCATAAAAAGTATGGTGGGGTGGTACCTGAAATCGCCAGCAGAAAGCACGTAGAGCTAATAATGCCAGTTATAAATCAGGCACTTGAGGAAGCGGGAGTTACAATGGAGCAAATAGATGCTATAGGTGTAACTTACGGACCGGGGCTTGTCGGGGCTTTGCTAGTTGGCTTGACAGCCGCAAAATCTATTGCTTTTGCTTTAAATAAACCATTGATAGGGGTGCACCACATACAAGGCCACATTGCGGCAAACTATATTCAGTATAAAGAACTTGAACCTCCTTTTATATGTTTGGTCGCTTCGGGAGGGCATAGTCATATTGTTTTAGTGGAATCATATCATTCGTTTAAAATATTGGGACAAACTAGGGATGATGCTGCAGGAGAAGCTTTTGACAAAATATCAAGAGCAATAGGGCTTGGATATCCGGGTGGTCCTTTGATTGATAAAAATGCACAGCAGGGAAACAGCCATTCAATACAGTTTCCAAGGGTGTATTTTGATAATGGTTGCCTTGATTTCAGCTTCAGCGGACTTAAGACGGCAGTACTGAACTATTTAAATAGAGCAGAGCAAACGGGAGAAGCAATAAGTATACCGGATGTTGCTGCCAGCTTCCAACAGGCTGTCGTAGACGTATTAGTGAAAAATACTATTACTGCTGCAAAGCAGTATAAGGTAAACAAAATAGCAATCGCAGGCGGTGTTGCCGCTAACTCTCAACTGAGAAGAGATATGAAAGCTGCTGGTGAAAAGAATTCTATTGATGTAATGTATCCACCTATGGTGTTATGCACTGATAATGCAGCTATGATAGCTTGTGCTGCCTACTACTCATTTATTAATGGAAATAGAGATGGGTTGGATTTAAATGCTGTACCAGGGTTGCAACTATAAGCTGATAGAATACAATTATATGGGTCAGCAATAACAATTATAGTGCAGGGACTTCAATATAAGTTCTAAGGATGCAACTATAAAATCAGAATTGCGCAATAATCAAGAAGTTTAGCTGTAAAAATAAGGATTAAAAATGCAGAAACTGGGACGTTCGGATAATGATGTAAAAGGAGTTATCCACAGATATTTACTGAGTATTTATATTAGGACAATTTGCTGTGTATTAGTATTCATAATAGTTATGGGAAATATCAAGTAATGTTTTGATGAAAAAACAAAGTGCTGCAAACCTTGTAATATAGGTATTGCAGCTATTTTTATATTTTATGTGAATAAATTGTTGTAGAATAATTGTGGTTTATGTGGAAAATTTATAGAACCCTAGAGAATCAATAATTACAAAGCTGTGGAAAAATATGTGGATAGTGTGGATTAAAATAAGACTTTTGGACTATTTATTTGGGCAATAAAATATTATATATTTACGGGTTTCAAGAATAAATAAATATAAAAGATCATAGTAAGATAACAAAGGGTAACAAAAAGCAGATAGCTTTTACACTATCTGCTTTAAACCTAATTCCTGTTATAATACACGATTTTTTTGACGATATTATCTAGTTTTCAACTTTACCATGTATGTACTTAAATTTATCTATTTGTCATTGTGTATTGGTTGTAATATTGAATTACCTTCTGAACATAGTCAGTAGTTTCGGTATATGGTGGAATGCCATTGTATTTAGCCACACTACCAGGACCTGCATTATATGCAGCAAGTGCTAGGCTCGTATTTCCACTGTATCGGACAAGTTGCTCCTGGAGATATCTAGTTCCTCCGTCAATGTTCTGCTCTATGCTGAAGGGGTCTTTGACGCCTAAATAATCAGCAGTAGTAGGCATCAGCTGCATTAATCCTTGGGCGCCGCTTGTTGATATAGAGCGGGGATTAAATGAGGATTCCTGCTTAATAACTGCACGAATGAGATTCTTGTCAACACCATACTTCTCGGAAGCACTATCAATAGCAGAATTGATAAGGTCCATTAGTTGAGCTTTGTCACTTGGAATTGTTGCCGATGAATTTGCAAGTGCCTTTGTTGCTCTAAGTATATTGGTGGTATTGTTATTAGTATTGTCGCTGCTCAAATAATCACTTGACACACCAGAAAGCGAAGTAAGGGTAGATAATAATGTATCCTGGGTGGTGTCTGTAGAGTCCAAACCATCACTATAATTGAGAACGGTAGCTTGGGAAAGCAGTTCATCAAAAGTATCCTGATTTGTAATCTGAGGGGTTTTAACTCCTATACCAGAAAGTGAACTGGAAATTCTGCTTTGAATCTCTGATAATTTTTGCTGGAATATTGCATTAATATCTATATTCATATTAAGAACTCCTGATAATTAATTATAACTATTATAACTAATATCGTCAGGACAAGCAAAACAATTAATAGCATATTTGGTTAGTGCGAGCATATGACGAAGTTACTAAAAGGGAGCAAGTGTAAAAACATCTATTAGAATCATGGAGTAGGATTAAGCTCTACTAAGGGAGCAAGTTTAACAAACATCTATAAGCAGCCTGCGAGAAAACTTAGAACATGAATTACGTGTCCTCCCGTCAAATTCTCTTGCTGAAAACAGCTTACATTGTCCTATATTTTCGTCTTCTTGGTTAATACTAACCATAAAATATTCACAATGGGTGCATTTATATTGAATTTGTTTCTTTGATGAATTTCGCTCTACATATTTGTGACATACATAATCAGGAGTCACAACTCCTCGGTATTTGCATAGTATATCTTTAGTAAGGTGTAATGGAGCTCCCCTATCACAGTTGTTACAGCACTTATCATGCTTCATTACTTTCACCCTTTCGATGGACAGTACTTAAAAAAACTACTCCTATTATAACATTCAACCTATATTTATTATTAAAATGGGAAATAAAACGATAATTTTGATTTAAAAATTTAAAGCTGTAAGGTATAATATGCATAAGTAATTTTTGCCGAAAAATTATTAAATCATATGTATTGAAAAGCAGGGGAAGATATGAAAAAGCCAACAATATTAAGAACAAGATTTATACCGTTTGAAACAGTTGATATATCTAGTGATGAGGTATTATTTAGGGATGCAGATTTACTAATCACAAGGTGGAGTGCAATAAAGCCTAGAAACGATATATCGGGTGGGATTTCATATACATTCTTGAGTAAAGGCATCAAAATAAGTAGATTTTATGATGGTAATAGGAAGTTTGCATACTGGTATTGTGACATTATAGATGTAAAATATGATGAGACGTTGGATCAATATACATTGATTGACCTATTGCTGGATGTAAAGCTTATGCCAGATGGCACAATGCAGGTACTGGATGCTGACGAATTGGCAGCAGCTTTGGAGCAAGGGCTTATTACCCAAGCTCAGGCATGCAGTTCGTTAATAAAGATGGATACAATACTGAAAAGTGTCTACGACGGAAGTTTTCCGCCTGCAATATGTACAGATGAACAATATTGGGGAGTATAATTTTTTATGATAAAAACAATTGATATGCACACACATAGCACTGCCTCTGATGGTAGCATGAGCCCTATGGCGCTGGTTCATGAAGCAAAGAAGCAGGGCTTGAGTGCGATTGCATTGACAGATCATGATACTGTAGAAGGTGTTGCCGAGGCTCTTGCCGAAGGGGACAAACTGGGTATCGAGGTTATTCCAGGAATTGAAATCAGCTTGAATTATAAGCCGGAAATGCATATTTTGGGCTACTTTCCAGATAGGAATAAATATACTGTAATAAAAAACGAACTTAATATTGTTATTGAAGGAAGAAACAGTAGAAATCAGAAGATTATTAATAAGCTTAATGAATTAGGTGTTAATATTACTATAGAAGATGTGCAGGCAGTTGCTGTGGGAGATATTGTGGGAAGACCACACATTGCCAAGGTGCTTGTGGCAAAGGGGTATGCCAGAGATATTGATGATGCATTTGAGAAGTACCTATCAAAGAATGGGAAGGCGTATTTCAAGAGGTTTGAGCTCACCCCTCAGGTTGGAATACAGGCTATTCGAAAAGCTGGAGGAATACCTGTTTTGGCACATCCTATTTTCCTTCAAAAGACCTATCAGGAGCTGGATAAATTGCTAGGTGAGCTTAAGACATTCGGTTTGATGGGGATTGAAGCAATATATAGTGAAAACAGAGAGCAGGATACAGGGAATTTCTTGCGACTCGCAATAAAGCATGATCTATTGGTTACAGGTGGATCGGATTATCATGGGAGTCTAAAACCAGGCTTGGAAATGGGAAGTGGCCGAGGCTCACTCCGTGTTGAGTATGACTTGCTGGAGAAATTGAAAGAGAGATACATTGCGACCCAAGTATATTGAGGTCCAGATGCATTGCGACCCTGGTATATTGAGGTCCAGATACATTGCGACCCAGGTATATTGAGGTTCAGATACATTGCGACCCAAGCATATTGAGGTCCAGATACATTGAGACCCAAGTAAGTTGAAGGTCCAATATGTTAACAAGTAAAGGGAGGAAGGCGGCTAGATACGATGAGCTATATGAGTTGCCGCATAACTTGTTAAAAAGTAAGTTAATTGAAATTATGCTAATACCGTTTTAATATCAGTTTACAATATTTGTAAGTCGCTTGACTTTTTATAGTGTGGTGCTATAATTATCTCGAGCCCTTTTTATTTGGAAGGGTTATTTTTATCGGTTTCTGAGGTAAAGCTAGCTCAAATAGTAGAAGTTGCTATAGGATGGCTGGGTAGGCTCAAGCTGCTATAGTATAGACCGCTAGGCTCAAGTAGTTGCTATATGACGGCTCAAGTTACGATAGGACGGGAGGATACATGGCTAAGGAATCATTTAAGGTTGTAGCTCAAAACAAAAAAGCATATCATGATTATTTTATTGAAGAAAAGATTGAAGCAGGAATAGTTCTTTCTGGTACCGAAGTAAAATCAATCAGGCAAGGCAAGCTTAACCTCAAAGAAAGCTATGCTTCTATTGAGCATGGTGAAGTGATTCTAAGTGGCATGCATATTAGTCCCTATGAACAGGGAAACATATATAATAAGGATCCCTTGAGAGATAGAAAGCTGCTATTGCATAGAGCTGAGATTAACAGACTTATTGGTTTGACTCAGCAAAAGGGGTTAACACTAGTACCTGTTCAAGCGTATTTGAAGCACGGAAAGGTAAAGATTGAGTTAGGAGTTGCGCGAGGCAAGAAGCTGTATGACAAGCGCGATGATATTGCTGCAAAGGATGCAAAGCGAGAAATCGACAGAAAGCTCAAGGAGCAGCAGAGATACTAAACTGAGCAATAATTTTAAGTGTATAATGGTTACTATTATGGTAATGGTTACTATTATGGTAATGGTTAGTATTTAAGCAAGTTTAGCAAGAAAAAGTGAACATTTGAAAAATTAATATGGGTTTTATAACTCATGTGTTAATTTAATAGATGCTATTAGCATCAAATTTATACATGGGGGCGTAATGGTTTCGACGGGATTGTTGAGACTAGATAAGCGGGTAGAGGATTCTCGTGGGCCTCTTAAAAAACGAGAAACTAAAATTAAACGCTAAAAACGATAATTTCGCTTTAGCTGCTGCCTAATATAGGCGGCCCGTCAGTCCCAGGTTGCTGCACCTGGGGGCACTGGCGTCGATAAGTCAGCCCTTTTGCATAGGAAGGTTAAATGCTAGAACTGATTTAGCCGTAGCCTTGAGCTAGATCGGAACTTAAAGGCTACCGAAAGTGGCACCCTGCCTGTAGGGGTCCACCGTAGGGAAACGCAGAATCCAAGTCCAAAAGAGACTTGTCTCTGAAGGATACTGGATATTGCACAAATTACAGGCTACACCCGTAGAAGTTCTAGAGGATGTGGTTTCGGACAGGGGTTCGACTCCCCTCGCCTCCACCACAAATTGTCCGAAAACCTTTAATATCAAGGGTTTTCGGACTTTTTATTTTATAAAATACTATCAAATTCCATGTTTTTTGGATATATACAAAAAAATAAGGGGATTTCCCCTTACATTGCTGC